>JBBQAX010000019.1:0-24712 GCA_038316905.1 Verrucomicrobiota bacterium
CAGCAGACGGAAGCCGCGTATTACCTTTCACCAACTCTTGAGGCGACTCTTCGCGGCTTCAACAAATATCCGAACTTCGTTGTGTTTGAATACGTCAACGGAAAACCGATGTTGGATTCATGGCCGGTGCGTTGGATCGGCGTCAGCGCCACGAACAATGGCGTCGCACAACCGGAAGCATTTGCGGCTTTCTTCGGCGATCTCTCATTCTGGTATCTCGCCGAACGCGGAATGATCCGAATCGAAGTCAGCAAGGAAGTTTTCTTTGCCACTGATGAACTGGCCTTGCGCGCCCTTGAGCGCATTGACGTGGAAGCAATGGCCGTCGATGCGATGGCCGCGTTGCAACTCGGCGCAGCCGCCTAAACCCAATTCCCTTCCTCTCCCTCTCCCGCAAAACGGGAGAGGGTCGGGGCGGGGAAAAAACCAAAATCAATTCAACGAAAAAAACTATGTTTAAAAAATTATTTATCGCATGTGCGGCAGTTGGCGCGGTTGCTTTGGCAGTCCACGCCGCTTCCCCGCGTTACGTCACCAAATCAGCGAACGGCAATACGGCCAACGGCGCGTGGGTTGCATTCCCCGCTGATCCGTCGTCGCATATCCGCATCGTCACCGCCAATTGGAGCGCGGACACGAACAACGCAGCGTTGTCGTTCAAGTCCGGTCTCGGCGCGTATTCCGTGGCGGCAACCGCTTCGGCGGCGACGAACAACACCATCGTGATCAACAGCACCGTTGGCCTTGCGGCCAACGACCTCGTGTTGTTGCAACGCAGTGGCGTTTGTTACACGAACACCGTTGTCAGCACGAACAGCGTGACCAACCTCGTCATATCCGTCGGCGGGTTTGGCGTGGTGGCGACCGCAGGGGACAGCATTTATAAAATGTCGTCTGCGACAACGTTGCCGGTCGGCAACACGACCAACTGGCAGAGCGGCGCGGCGATTTATGCCGCGACCTATTCCGGTCGGCCTGTGTTGGTTCAACTCACTCCGTGCAACGTGACAAACAAGCTTAACAGCGTCGTGGCAACCTACGACTAACTGTAAGTCCGGCTCGGCTTCTTGTTTTAGCCGAGTCGGGGTTTAACGCCTCTGGCTCGGTTCCGCTGTTTGTTCATGTCAGCGGAATCGGGCTGGAGGAAACTTTAAAAACGGACAGAAATTTTGGAATCATGGGTGCAACTAACTCCAATTCAATAAATGATTTTGGCTGGGCGCTGCGAGGAGCGCTCTGGCGCGTCGCCGTCCGGCCGTCGAACCGGCGTATTGCACCCTACGACGGTTCGAGAATTTCTCCGCCCTGGCAGCTTGAACGCGAACGGCGTTTGCTGCGCCTATGCCGGTGTATTGCTGCGCGGGTTGCGCGCGGCCAAACTATTTCCAGATCGGCGAAAAAACTTTCGCGCAAATGGAATGCCCGCCCTTACAAATCAGATCCAAAACGCAAAATCAGTTTGGCCCCTTCGTACTTGGCCACGATCTATCGAAACTGGAAGCGCGATGGCTGCGGAGAAAGTTTTCGCTTGAATTACAAAGGTCCGACCGCGCGAAAAGTTCCCGTTGAATTTATTCTGGAAGTGGCGCGGCGCGCGCAAGCCCACGGCGTTTACTCCCTGCAATCCGTTCTGCGCGGCATTTATCTCGATTTGAAACGCGGGAAGCAAATCCCAGGACTCGGAAAATTCAGCCGAAAAAATATTCCGGCAACCTTGCCATTTGCGCGCACGGCGCATCGTCACTTTGCGGGAATTGATTTGAGCCTGCGCCGCGCGCTCGCCGCGAACATCGCTGAAGCAATGGCGCAGCTTTCGGAAATTGACCGAGCCATCGCGCTGCGGGCAAAAGCGGCCACAGCCCAAAAAAGGGGGACACGGTGAGGCTCCGCGAGACCGTGAAATTCCACTCACCGGATGTTACATTCATTCCGGTCAAGTCACCTCTCTTGAGCGTCTCCGTGGTGCAATCGGTTCTTTACTGCGACTCAAAGCAAATCATGGATTTAGTGGACGATGGCTCGCTTTTGTTCGCATTCGACATCAAAACCCGCGCTGCCAACAAGATCAGCCTGCGCATTTTGACACAGAGCCTCGTGGATTATGTGCAAGAGAAAAAACCGGATCGGCATCGGGATGAGGAAAAAATTTATCAATCCATTTTGCCAGCGGGAAAGATTTCCATTCCAGGCGTGGTATTGGCGCGCACGCTGAATTGCGACGCCGATCACATTGGCCGGTTGATTCGCGACGGATCGTTCAAAGAATTTACGCGGCGGGATCGTCGCACCCAAACCGCACATATCGGGCGCGATTCTGTTCTTCGGTTTCTTAAACAAAGGAGGTTGCTTTGATTTCGCTCACAATTGCGCTCAGACGTTTTCAAGCCGTCATACCAGCGGATTTTCATTCGGCGCGTTCCTGCGTGAATTTAAGAGGGCTTAAAACACGGTTTAGCGCGCCGTTAAACCGCACCAAGGAGGTTGCGCAACCATGAGCGCCTCGCTTCAAACTTTTACGGCAGCGCGAATCGCGCTGACTTTAGGCAAAAAACGGCAGAGCGTTGCGCGCCAGTTGGACGGCATCACGGCGGACAAAGAAATTTTTTTCTCGGGCAATCTCACCAAAGTTTGGGCGATTGCCTCCCTGCCCGCTCGTTTGCAAAGCGATTTGACCGCTCAGGCCGAACGGCGCGGGTATAGAAATGCCGAAGCGATGTTAAGCGCGCCGCCGAAAGCATGGCAGCCTCCGATGCCACTCTCTGAGATTGCTGATAGCAATTTGAATCGCGCCGCGCAACTTCAGCGCGCCTTGTTGCCATCAGTCCAACGGCAGGAAGATACCAGCTTGAACGCGGCGGAATTTGAAACAAGCGGGGTTGAAGATTACAAAAAAGTTTTCGGCCATGAAATTTCGGCGCGGCATTTCCGCGACTTGTTCAAGCGCACGATCCAGCGCGACGGCGGCGCGGAGAATTGGAGCAACCTCGCGTTGTATCTTGACGAGCGACCGGCGCGGAAAATCAAAACGAATCCAGCCACTGCGCCTTGCGCGGATGAATTTCGCCCGCTTCAGCAAATTATTTCCGCGTTTAAAAATCTTGCTGAACCTACCGCGCCGGAAATTCAACACCTTTGGCTTTCCAGTTTTGATTTGCATGACGATTTAGTTGCAACGGGCAAAAAACCGAAAAAGGCAAAACTCGCCCTACTGAAATTTCTGCAAACGAACGCGCCGCGCCTGGCTGAATCGCCCGATGCCTTGCGCGTGGCGTGGAATCGCAAACATGCGCGATGGGTTGAGAATGGCCGAAAAGTTTCAGCGTTGGCTGATGGCCGAAAAGAAAAATCGGGGTATTTCCGCGCTCCTGCACTCAGCGAAACAGATCGTGATAAAATTATCGCTCACGCCCGATTCAATTGCGGCGGGCGAATTTCCCAGGCGTGGCGCGAATTGTGCCAGCGCGGGCAACTCAGCGAAGAAATCCTGAGTTATTATCTGCACAATCCAGCCAGCAAATCGCACGTTCCCAAAGCCATCCGGGATTTAGCCACGCACGAAGTTAAATTGCTAAACGACATTCACCACGGCCCGCGCCAAAACAAATTAAACGGCGCGCACATTTTGCGCGATTGGTCCGGCGTTCACGCGCAGGACTATTGGCAATCAGATGATTGCACCCTTGGGATTTATACATTCATTCCAAATGCTGAAGGCTGGTTTGATTTAATTCGGGGACAATTCCTGCCGATGATTGATTTGCGCTCCACGCGCATTTTGAATTTTGCTTTTCTTCCTGAGCGCAATTACAACGCCCGCGCCATCCGAACGCTGATTACAAAAACGGCAGATGAATTTGGATTGCCACGCAAGGGATTTTACTTCGAGAACGGCATTTGGCGGGATTCAAAAATTCTGAAAGGCGCTTCTGATGTAGGCCCATTTTCTTCCGGTGAAGTGGAGTTGGGTTTAGGCGAACTCGGGTTGAAGTTCGTTCACGCCAAATTGCCGAGAGGAAAACCAATCGAGCGCATTATCGGCATGTTGCAGGATTTGTTGGACGGCGAGCCGGGATATGCGGGACGCGATGAACGGCACGATCGCTACGAACGTTTTCAAAAGCTCAAGCTGCAAATCGAAAACAAGAAAACGCATCCGGCAGAGCATCTTTACAATTTGGATCAATGGGAAAATCGACTGCACGAAATTTGCGAACAGTATAACGCCACGCCGCAGAACGGGAAAATGACGCAAGGGCTTTCGCCCGATGATGCCTATTTCAAATTCCAAAACTTTTCCGATCCGCCGATCAAACTGGACGCTTCCTGCCGTTTTATTTTAGCCAGTCACAAGCGGCCAATCAGCGTCACCGGAAATGGGATAACCCTTCGATTCGGAAAGCAGGTTTACAACTACAAAAACGAGACGACAGGCCGCTTACGCGGGCAGCGCGTCCTGGCGTGGTTTGATCCCGATCTTCCTGAAATTTTAACCGTCACCGATATGCAACGGCAGAATGCTTTTTGCGTGCATCGTTCGCAGGAAGTTCCCGCGATGGATGCGCCGCCTGAAATCTTAGAGCAGGAATTGGCACGCAACGAGGCGCACCAAAAATATTCCAAAACGCGCTACCGGATTTTGCGAGCCAACTCCGTTCACCTATACCGACCAAACTTCGTTTCGGCTCAGACCGCAGAACTCGGGCGCGTCATCGAAGCCGGAAAAGTTGAATCGAAAAAGGAAAACCAGTTGCAAGCCCGCGCCCGTAAATCTTTCGGAAAACTTGGAGCGGCCATTCCTTCGCGCGCCCGCGCCGAAACAATCGAGGCGGCGGATGAACTCGCAAAAATGCTCCAAAAGGATGACGAATGAGTTCCACGCGAACAGCAGAACCCGGCAGCAAACCGCGACAAGAACGATTTATGTCCAGCGCCGAATTTGAAATCGGCCTGATGGCCAATCTTGTTTCCCGGCGATGCAGCGTTTTAAAATCAGCCAAAGAACGGGAACTCATTTATTGGGTGCAATCCCGCTCGCATGAAAAAGGCGGATTGGAAAAATTGTCGAAAGATTTGATTGAAAAATTTCGCGACAAGATTGCCACGCGGACCATGTTGAAAGTCGGTTGCCATGGAAAGAAACTCTATTCGTTGGCTGAAGCAAAAGAGATTCGCGCCGACGTGCCTTTCGATGTTTATGGGTTTTACTTGGAAGATTTTTTTGCTGACGAAAACGCCGGCGCTGCATTGCTCAACGCTTGCACCGCGCACACCCGTCCGCTCAGACAATCGCCGCCGAAAATACAATCTTTCCCAACAAAGGTTTTAAAAGATGAATGTGAATCTTTTGCCGAAAAGGAACTCGCATCATTTTTGGAAGAGCTTTGCCTGAATCCCGAAAAGAAGTTGAATGCCGGTCCCTGGTATTTCCCCGCGCTGATTGAATCACTTTTCGATTATCAGGCGGAGTTGTCGGCACAAGAGAGCCAAGCAATTGTGCAGACGGAACTCGCCAAGATCGTTCACGATGCGCTGGATTATTCGCTTCATTCACGCGGATTGGTTTTAATTGATGGCCTCGCGAGGACTGGCAAAAGCACGGCGGCAAAAAATTGGGTTCAGACGCATATCGGTAAAGCACGGTTCGCTGAAGTGCCTCCGGGCGATTCTGATATTTTATTTTTTCGAGCCATCGCCAAGGCGCTCGGTTTGAGTTCAAATCTGAATCAAAAAGCCCACGAATTAAGAGAGCGGATTGAAAGCGTTTTGCGCACTGGCGATTTGTTATTGTGCCTGGACGAATCGCAGTTTTGTTTTGTGCAATCCAATTATCGCGATGCCCTGCCGTTTCGGGTGAGTTGGGTTCTTTCAATGGTGAATGCAGGCGTCCCCATCGTTTTGATCGTGACGGAACAATTTCTCCACGCCTTGAAGAGAAACGAGCGGCGCAGTGGATGGCAAAGCAGCCAATTGAAAGGCAGGATCGCCGATTACCGGAAACTGCCGGATGCACTCAGCGATTCCGATCTGTCCGCCGTTGCGAAAATTTTCCTGCCGGATGGCGACGCGGATTCAATCAGGCTTTTGTTACTCAACGCCAAGGCATCGGAAAAATATTTAGCCGGAATTGAGTTTGCGGTTTTGAAAGCCCGTTATCTCGCCAGCAAAGCAGGCCGTGAAAAAGTTTTGATCGGGGATTTGAAACGAGCCATTGCGGAAGGCGTTATTCCATCGGATAAGTTATTAGCGCAAGCCCTGGCTAAACCTGAGCGGCCAACCGCTGGCCGTGGCCGCAGAACATTTTTAGCCGCGCCGGAATTGGTTGCGCACGCGCCGCGCAATTCCAAACCAATTTCAGAAACGGAAATTCCACAACGCAACCTTCAACCGATTGAATCCCATGCCTAAAATATCCGTAAGCGTTGAACTCAATCACCAGCGCGTGCAGAAGCAACTGGCAAACATAAACTCGCGCATGGCGAACCTTCGGAACTGATGAAGCGCCGAGTTGCAATCCAATTTCAAGAGCCTTGCAAGGGTTCTTAAAAGCTCTTTAACAACCGAAATTTTGAAATACCCGCCAAGTGCGGGGTTTCGCATTTCTACCCGAATTTCGGAACTCGGAACTCTTGTTTCTGGACATATTGTGCGCGAATTTACATCCCGGCTTGCGATTACGTTTGGCGCGGATTTGAACGATAACCTGATTGGATGGTTCCACTTCGATTGTCGCCATTCTCTTTTCTTCACCGCCCACACGAAGTCGAAGTGACCAGATCGTGCTTTCACGTCTCCGACATTTATTCGCATAAGTGTAAACGCAATGGCTTAATCCCCGCCCTTCCGCGTATAAAGTGGTGCTGTTTAAAAGCTCGATAATGGACCAGTCCAAATCCTGCTCGTCCGGGCACTTCTCTACGTAGCGAAATGCTCGAGTGCCAGACCCTTCCCACGAAAAACCTTTGCTGTTATTACCGTTCAACTCCGGGTTCCACTCACGAACCAGACGCAAAATCGAACTCAGCGTCCGACCTGCTATTTCAAACTCGGGCCACGGCGGACGGCGTATTTGTATTCCGTCAGCCGTCTGGACTTCCTCGCCAGCAAACTTATTGGACTGAATAAAATCGATAATAGCCGAGATATGATTCATCGGCATTTTGGGAGAGTTCGCGATGAATCGAATGACCGAACGCCAAAAAGAAGCATTTGTTGCATCCGATCCGAGTCGCGACGCCGCCACTTCACATGCCTGCATGTGGTCGCCGCCCAGTCCCCGCATCTCACCGTAACGCAATGCCTGGAGCACGGTGAAATGTTCAGGAGCACGTCGCGCGTAATGTTCCATTTTTTTCGTGAGAACAACCGGGAGGTTAAGCGAACGCAGCTTCGCGCCACGTCCGAGTTGGATGAACGCCACCTGTTGCTGAAACGCTTGCGGCCCAGCCGACAAGTCCCACGCGGAATCCATAAAACCGGGGACAGCGTAGATCGCAAATAAATGCCGAGCCAACGAACGAAATTCCTCTCGGACGCTGCCGCCTTGAGAAAACCAGGTTTCAACCGATTTCAACCAGAATTTCTGACGCAAGGCCAGATTCTTCAATCGATTGATCAGGAATACGGGAGCGGACCAGCCAACGCTACCTTGGCCTAGGCTTAAGCAGTCCTGTTTGCGCTCGAACGCATGCGAGTAATCGCACAAAGGCCGCGCGGCGATCGGGATAAGTTTCGATCTCGTCAAAGGCTTCTTTAATTGCCAGGTCGATTCTCGTGACGACATCCAGCTTCTTTTTTCTTGGTCCAAAATGATTTTCGTTCGGTTCTGTGCTCGGAAAGTGGTTGATTCTCATCGCATCCTCCCGCGGCTAATCGAAGCCGCAATGATTGTGGTGGAATGGAAAACAATCCGCCGGCCCTGGTAGAACATGGAGAAGTTGCCAGCACGATTGCGCGCGACGGGACAACTAAAATCCAATGGAGGCGACTAACGAAAGCGCCCACCACGAATTTTCCGGGCGGAAATTAACGGAGAAGTAACGACCAACTCCTGGAGCGGCCGTCAGCGATGAGATTATGAACAGACGAATTGCATGACCGAAAACAATTACACCGGCACCAGGCGACGTGTCAACCTCCCGGCACAATTGCTCTAAAAAAGTCTCTGACGAGGCGTACTTTACACATCCTTAACAAATCCCTGTTTGGCGCACATAAACCCTTTACGAGAAAGGTTCCAAATGACGGTAGATGAATGCATGGAAACTTTCGCTCCCGCTGTTCATGGGTTTAGCCGCGGCCACCTCCTCCTTCGCCGATGACTTCAATAACCCACCTCCGCCGAGCATCATCGGCATAACAACAATTTCCAACGCGCAGCGGCAAATCACTTTCACGCCCTATCCTTCAGCCGACGAGTTCAGGATGTTGCGGAGTGGCACTCTTGCCAGCAACTCCTGGACGGAAGATTTGACGGGAGTTTTTTCAGGATCGACTTGGGTTCATCCTCAAAGTTCTTCTAACGCATTCTTTCAACTGGAAGTCACGCCGCTGTCCAGTAACGCACTTCTCAGCGCCACCATTTTGAGCAAGCTTACCTACGGTCCTACGCCGGATTTGCTGGATCGCCTCGCCACGATTGATCCCGATGTTTTCATTAGTGAACAACTGAACCCGGAGACAATTGCCGAAAACGTTTCGCTCTCGCACACCAACATAAATTACCTCTCCTCGAAATTCGGGACGCCGACGAATGTTCTGGTGGCGACGGGTTCAACAGGTCCGGCCACCGCTGTTATCGCCGATTTACGCGCCTGGTTGGCTCTTTATGCGGTGGGCGCGAATCGGCAGCTTCACGAAATCCTGACGCAGTTCGTGGACAACCATTTCGTTACGCAATACGCGAAGGACGTCAGTCATCTCGCAGGGTTACAATTTCATCCCAATATTCTGATGCGGTTTGGCGCGGAGATCGAGTGGCGGGAACTTTCGCGCTGGCGGCAGACGTTGATGAATCCAACGGGAACATTTTTGAATTTGCTCACCACCAGCGCGGAAAGCCCCGCGATGATTATTTATCTGGATACAGTTTCCAGCCGCGGGAATGGAGCGAACGTTCCAAACGAAAATTATTCGCGCGAACTTTTGGAACTTTTCACGATGGGCGTTGATAATGGGTATGATCAATCTGACATCACCAACATGGCTCCTTGTTGGACGGGTTGGACCGTGGAAATGGTTCAGAGCAGTCAGGCCTCCAATGTTTTCGCGCCGAAGACGACTGTCTTCATTGATCCAAACGCTCCGAATAGAAATGCCTACACAAATCTCGTCGGGGTTTGGGCGTTCAATTTCAAGCCGAACAATCATGCAACTTATGCGAAAACAATCTTCGGCGGCAAAATGGTTCCTGCGCGATTCGGGACGACTTACACCACGAAGAATTACGGGAGCGGCGTTCCGGGTTTATATCAATTAACGATTCCTGCCCGCACCGGCACCAATGGAATTCAGGATGGCTATGATGTCCTTTCACATCTCGCGGCTCTTCCGTTCACGCAGGAATATATTTCCGTAAAACTCTGCCGGCTTTTCGTGCATGAAGATTTTGCCACCGGCTACGACTACACCGATCCCACTCTTTCTGACGAAGGAAAACTTGTGCAGCAATGCATGGCGTCATGGGAGAGCAGCGGCGGCCAACTTCGTCCAGTGCTTGCGACCATTTTTAATTCCGCTCTCTTTCGCGGGAACGGCGGCAACTCTCACAAAGTTAAGACGCCTTTTGAATATACGGTGAGTGCGATCCGCGCCCTTCGATCGAGCACTAATGGCAGCGGCGCGATGGGGAGCTTCACTGCATCCACTGACGGATACGGCCTCGTGCACAGCGTCGGCGGAGGTGTTCAATCACAAGGATCGGAAGCGCCGATGGGACGAATGGGAGGAATGATCTTGTTCAGTCGAACGGATCCGGATGGTTATCCAGAATCAGGAGCAGGTTGGGTTAGCGCGGGCACCTTGGCGGAGAGAATCCGCTATGTGCAAACGCTTCTGATGCAGTCAGGAATCACGAATAAAACTGACGGAAATTTCTATCAGTCCAGGAACATTACTGATCCCGTCACGCTGCTAAGATTAAGGTTGCCGGTGTTGGCCGATCAAAAGGATGCCAGCAAAGTCGCTGATTTATTTCTCAGTCTGATCTATCCCGGCGAAGGCAAGGCGAGCCTTGATGAATACCGCACTCACGCCATGAATTATCTGAATACCGATGACTCTGGCGCAAACTCTTCTCCCTTCAATCTGCTGACGCCGAGTAATGTCGCGAACAATATTTATGACACTCGCGTTCGCGGCATGGTCGCGATGCTGATGAGTTTGCAACGCTTCAACGAACAATAATTATGTCAAACATCAACGTCATTTCGCGTCGGAGTTTTTTGCAACGTTCCTTAAAAGCGGGAGCCGGTTTGGGTCTGGCCTCGCTCATGAACCTTCCGCCCTTTATCAAGCGGGCGCTCGCGGAAGGAAACATCGGCACGAATGGGAAAAAGCTTCTTTTCATCTTTTTGCGTGGTGCAAATGACGCCCTCAACTCGGTCATTCCAGTGGGCGATCCGGCCTATAACAATATCGCGCGTCCCACCATCTACATTCCGCCCGACGGCGGCTTGAATTATGCCACGACTGGTTCTTGTGATTTCCCAACCGGCCTCGCTTCGACATTCCAATACTCCAACGCGATCAAGTTAGGAAATGGCTTTGCCGGACTGCATCCGTCTCTGAAGTTCCTCGCGCCCGTTTACAACGCCGGCGATCTCGCGCTGATTCATCGCGTGGGTTATCCGAAACAATCTCGCTCCCATTTTGACTCGCAGGCTTATTGGGAAAATGGAGAACCCAATTCCCTTCTTCGTGAAGGAATTTTTTACCGCACGCTATTGGAATCCGGATTGACCACGACGAATCCTCTGACCGGCGTTTCAATTCAGTCCGGTTTGCCATTGCTGTTTCGCGGCTCACAAGCGGCATTGACGAATCTCTCCGATCCGACGCGATATGATTTAATGGGATTGCCCAACAATCCGCTCACGGGTGATCTCAAGGCAAAGAACTTTCTGTTGGCGGCCCAACATTCCACGTTTGCCAGCAAACGGAATCGCCCACTGTTAAACCTTCAATACAAGAACATGCTCGATACGCTCGACATTTTTGCAGGAATTGATTTCAGCGAGACGGCAAATTCTTACGTGGACAATGTTGACTCCGACGGCGCTGGTTCTTCTCCTTATCATCTGTTTCCCACTTCTGATGCGAAAAACGGTGGCGGCACAGCTCCAAAGTTTGTCGTCGATACTGGTGCCTACAGCTTTTTCGACCAACTTAAAGGCGCAGCCATGATTTTGAACAACACCGACGCCATCATTGCTGGAACGGAGCTTGGTGGCTTCGATACGCACAACAACCAGGGCGGTGTCACTGGAGATCACGCTAACCTTCAAACCCGAATCGCCTGGGCTATTTACGGATTGAGAAAATATTTCTCCAACTACGCCAACAAAGTAAATTGGAACAACACCATCGTGGTCACCCTCACCGAGTTTGGGCGCACGACTGTCCAGAACACGTCGGGCGGAACGGATCACGCCGAAGCAGGGCTGATGTTCGTGGCAGGTGGCGGCGTGAAAGGTTATGGAAAAAGCGGGCGCGTTTCCGGGGCGTTCGGCTGTCATACCGGCGATACCATTCCGTGGAACCCAGGCGCAACTGGTTCAATGTATGGTGTCGGAGGACGCTACCTCCAACGCGCGATTGATTATCGCTCCGTGCTCGGCGAAATCATCCGCGAACATCTCGGCGCAACGACAAACCAAATTGGACGTATCATTCCGGGCTACGCAGCGGCTGGAGAAAATCTAACCGCCGGTGGAATGTCCTCGATCGATGGCACGAACATCATGGGCGAGCTTGATCTCGTCTAAGCCGATTGTGCTCTCATGAACCGGTTCATCATCAGCTTCGTTTTCCTGTTCATATCTGCAAACCAAAGCATGTTTGCAGAAACGGTTTATCTCACACCTTCGGCCGATACGTCATTGCTGGAAACATTTCCTGAAAACAATTTTGGTGGTCAGGCGTATCTGAATTCCGGCACGACCCAAAACAACACGAAAAATCGTGGCTTGTTGAAATTCGATATCGCCGGACAGATTCCAGCGAATGCGAAAGTGAGATCAGCCAGCCTGACCTTCGAAGTTACTCGCGCGCCGTCGGACGGTGATAATCCCAATACGTTTGAATTACGCCGAATGTTACGGGACTGGGGCGAAGGAAATAAAAGCGGTGAACCGCCTTTGCTCGGTGCTCCCGCGACCACGAACGAAGCGAATTGGATTTATCGTTTCGCGTTCACCACGAATACCTGGAGCGTTCCCGGCGGGCAAAGTGGTGTTGATTTCTCGTCTGTTTCGAGTGGCGAGCAATATTTTTACGGACCTAACTTCTCCCCCTACACCATTGAGTCGAACCCGCAATTAACTGCGGATATCCAACGCTGGCTTCAACAGCCTACGAACAACTTCGGGTGGATGTTTTTGTCGCAGTCTGAGGAATTGAATTTTACCGCCCGTCGATTCAGCTCACGCGAAGACGTGCATCGCGCACCGATTCTGATGGTGGAATATTTCGTTCCGCAAATAGATCAAATCACGCTCGTCGAAAATGTTGTCGAATTAAAATTTCAAGCGGAAGCAAATCAGGCTTACAGCGTTAAATACCAAGACGGGTTCGGATCGAACTTGTGGTTCACTCTTACGAACATCCCGGCCTCCGCCGAGACAACCCTTCACGTGGTCAAAGATGCGCTCAACAACTCGCAACGGTTTTATCGGCTCGGTTTACCTTGAGAGAATGTGCTCTCGCCCCGGCTCGGTTGATCAGGCCTGCGCCGCTGCAACGTGCTTTAGATAATCGAAGGAAAAAATTCCTGACCCGTGCCCATCGCCCCATATAGGCTGTATCGCGTAGCCGCCCACCAAACTGAAGCTGCGCAACTGAAACGCAGCAGGCGTCAGCGGCTTGTCGGGATTTTTATAGAGATTGCCCATCACATCGACTTCGCCTTTGCACCCGGCGCACGGGCAGTGCCGACGCAAAGCTTCTAACTTTACGAACGACTCGCTACCGCCATCCCATTTGATCGCCAGTTCATCGCCAATCTGCTGAATATCTTTCGGACGCATGTCCCCAGTTTAAACAGCGATTCAAAATTGGCTCGAATAATCTGATGTTAGCCTTGCCTAACTTTCCCTGTTGACACGAACTTTCATTGTTCTACCTTGGCTCTGCTTGAAAAACATCGCTATGAAACTTTACACGTTCGTTCTCTCTCTTCTTTTTCTCGTTGGCTGCGCTCCGTCTGATCAATCGCCTCGACCCACCGGCCGACCCATCAAGGTCACCGCGACCACTTCTATGGTCGCCGACCTCGCCAAAAGCGTTGGCGGCGATCTCGTGGTCGTGCAGGGACTGATGGGCGCGGGCGTTGATCCGCATCTTTACAAAGCGACGGCGTCGGATGTCTCGAAACTCCAGCAAGCGGACGTGATCTTTTATTCCGGCCTGTTGTTGGAAGGCAAATTGCAGGAACTTTTCGACAAATTGAAGGGCCAGAAAAAAATCTACGCGGTGACCGATGCGATTCCGCGCGAGAAGCTGCTGAAGCCTCAGGAATTCGGCGGACATTTTGATCCGCACGTCTGGTTTGAAGTGCCGTTGTGGGAAAGGTGTGTGGACAGCGTGGTCACAGGCCTGAGCGAAACCGATCCCGAAGGCAAAGCAGATTACGAAAAACGCGGCGAAGAACTTCGCGGGAAGATGAAGGCGCTGCAGCAATGGGCAGAAAAGAAAATCAGCGAATTGCCGAGCGAGAAACGCATCCTCATCACAAGCCACGACGCCTTTAATTATTTCGGTCGCGCCCACGGATTTCAGGTGGTCGGGCTGCAAGGCATTTCCACGGCTGACGAAGCAGGCTTGGCGGACATGGCGAAGATGGTTGATTTCATAAAGTCAAAAAACATCAAAGCCGTGTTTGTGGAATCAAGCGTTCCGCACAACACGATCGAGCGCATCAGCAAAGATGCGGGCGTGAAAATCGGTGGTGAATTATTCTCCGACGCGATGGGAACGCCGGGTCAGATCGAGGATGGCTACGATCTTGGAACCTACGAAGGGATGATCAAACACAACGCGAACACCGTGGTGAATTCTTTGAAATAGCCCTCATTCAAAATGAAAACGAAATTTGTCTCCATTGCGGTGATGGCAATCAGCGTCTCGGTTTTTGCCGATGAAACGGCGAAGGCTCAAGCCGACAAGAGCCAATACACAATTTGGAATCCGACGCCGCGCGAGTTGATGCGCGAGATGAGCACCGACCGTCCCGATAAAACGGAAAGCGCCTACACGGTTGACGCCGGCCATTTTCAAATCGAAGCGGATATTCTGAGCTACGCTGAAGATCGTCACAACGATTCCAGCGAACGCGTGGAAAGTTGGAGTTTCTTCAATGCGAATTTCAAAGTCGGTCTTTGTAACAACGCGGATCTTCAATTGGTCGTACCGACTTACAGTTCCGTGCGCACGAAAGATCGCGTTGCAGGAACCACGGAAAGAAGCTCCGGTTTCGGCGATCTTACCACGCGATTGAAAATAAATTTCTGGGGAAACGACGGCGGCCAAACCGCTTTTGCCGCGATGCCATTCGTGAAATTTCCAACGGCGCAAGACCATCTCGGCAACGGCGCATTCGAGGGCGGAATTATTTTTCCGCTCGCCGTGGCGCTGCCGCATGAATGGGGCATGGGCGTGATGACGCAATTTGATTTCGCAGAGGACGGCGATGGCAGTGGCTATCATCCTGAGTTCATTAACACGATTACCTTCGCCCATGACATCGTTGGAAATCTCGCTGGATATGTGGAATTTTTTAGCCTTGTGAGCACAGATCGCGATGCGGATTGGATTGGCACCTTTGATTTGGGCCTGACCTACGCCGTCACGGATGACATCCAACTCGATACCGGCGTGAATATCGGCGTCACCCGATCCGCCGATGATGTGAATCCGTTTCTCGGAATTTCGTGGCGCTTCTAAATATGCAACTTCCACCGAGTTCAACCGCAGCCATTGTTCAACCTGCAAACGGTGAAGTGCCACTGGAAATTCACGACCTCACCGTCGCTTATCACAAGAAACCAGTGTTGTGGGGAATTGATGTCGTCGTGCCGAAA
Organism: Verrucomicrobiota bacterium; assembly: GCA_038316905.1. Taxonomy (GTDB): domain Bacteria; phylum Verrucomicrobiota; class Verrucomicrobiia; order Limisphaerales; family CANJXF01; genus CANJXF01. Next base: position 15,294 of record JBBQAX010000019.1, read on the forward strand.
GGAAAGTTGGTGGGAATCGTTGGACCCAACGGCGCGGGCAAATCCACACTCATCAAAGCGGTCATGGGAATTCTTCCCATCAGCAGCGGTTGGGTAAAAATTTTCGGCAAACCTTTTAAAAAGAATCTCACGCGCGTCGGTTACGTTCCTCAACGGGAATCCGTCGATTGGGATTTTCCCGTGAGCGTGATGGATGTCGTTCTGATGGGACGCTACGGACGCCTCGGCTTGCTCAAACGCCCCACCAAACACGATCGCGATGTCGCCCGCGAATGCTTGGAGAAAGTAAAAATGCTGCCGTATGCGAACCGGCAGATTTCGAATTTAAGCGGTGGCCAGCAACAACGCGTCTTTCTCGCCCGCGCCCTTGCGCAGGAAAGCGATTTATATTTCATGGACGAACCGTTCGCGGGAGTCGATGCCGCAACTGAATCCGCGATCATCGAGCTTCTGCATGAACTGAAAGAAAAAGGAAAAACATTGCTCGTGGTCCATCACGATTTGCCAACGGCTCGAAATTATTTCGACATGCTTCTTTTGCTGAACATGCGCGTCGTTGCATTCGGCCCGACTGAAGAAGTTTTCACTTACGAATTGCTTCAGAAAACCTACGGTGGCCGTTTGACAATTCTCTCGGAAGTTGCGGAAGCCGTGCGGCAGAAAAGCTAACGGGTAGCACCTGCCTCCGGCGGGTGCGTTGTGAAATGAGGCAAACAACAAAAATATTTCCGAACACCAATGGGGAGCGCGCCCGCCCCGGGCGCAGCCAACGACGCCCTCGTCGTTGGCTCTGGCTGCCGGAAACATTTAGTAACCGGTATATCCCGCGTTTTCCGAGTTCGGCGCGAGGGCGCGCCGAACAACAGCCGGGGCGGCTGTGCTCCCCCAGGAAGTTGACTTGCGAAACGCGGAGACTAACTTTTTTGATTGCGTTATTCGCTCTGAATTTTTCGTGTCACGCAGCGAGAATCGGCGATCTCTCCGAATCCAACATTGGCGAACAGGCGTTGCGTTTTTTTACTCTGCAAGATCCGTCCGTTCGTTACGCGCTCATCGGTTCCATTCTCCTCGGCATCACTTGCGGTTTGCTTGGCAGTTTCATTGTCGTGCGAAAAATGGCGCTGGTGGGTGACGCGCTTTCGCACGCTGTTCTTCCGGGAGTAGCGCTTGGTTTCCTTTGGAACATGAGCAAAGACCCGCTCACCATTTTTATCGGTGCAACGGTTGCCGGTTTGCTGGGAACAGCCACGGTCGCTGCCATCAAGCAAACCACCCGCCTCAAAGAAGACACCGTTCTAGGGATGGTTCTCGCCGGTTTTTTTTCCATTGGCATCTGTTTGGTGACGATGATCCAACATCTGCCCACTGGAAATAAAAGCGGTGTGGACAAATTTCTTTTCGGCCAGGCTGCGGCGATCAGCGCCGAAGATGTGCAGCTGATGGGAATTATCACCGTGCTTTCCATCGCGGCCATCGTCGTCTTCTACAAAGAATTCCTGGTCACAAGTTTTGATTCCGGTTTCGCGCGCGCCATCGGTTTTCCGATCCGTTTAATTCATCACGCCTTGATGCTCTTGCTCGCATTTGCGGTCGTAATTGCGCTGCAAGCCGTCGGCGTGGTTTTGGTTTCCGCGATGCTGATTACTCCCGCCGCCGCTGCATATTTGCTGACCGACCGGATGCATCGAATGCTTCTGCTCGCGTCGATTTTCGGAATGCTCGCGGGAATGGCCGGAGCGTTTTTTTCCTTTCTCGGACCAAGCCTTCCAACGGGACCGTTCATGGTGCTGGGAGCCAGCGCGGTCTTCGGTCTCGCGTTTTTATTCGGACCGCGCCACGGCGTCGTGATGCGCTGGTGGAACCATCGTTCCCGCGCGCAACGGATTCAAAACGAGAACACGTTAAAATCCATTTATCACGTTCTCGAAGGGCGCGACTTTCGTGGTGAAGGCGTCTCATTACGCGAACTCGCGGAGCGCAGACGCGAAACCCTCGACGAAGCCAAACGGCAATCGGATAATTTGCGGCGGAAAGGTTTGGCCACATTGCACGAGGATGGAAATTTAGTTTTTGTCACACCGGCCGGCTGGCAACGCGCCTGCACCATCGTCCGCAATCATCGGCTCTGGGAACTTTATCTCACGAGCGAAGCAAAAGTCGCCGCCGATCACGTTCACGATGATGCTGAGAAAATCGAACACATCCTCGGCGATGAAGTTGTGCGCGAATTGGAGAAACGCCTGGAATACGCAACAGAAGATCCGCACGGCCGCGCGATCCCCAGTTTGGCCGACATGCAAAAAGGGATGAGTTCGCAACAGCCCGGGACCGTGACGGGTTACGGAAAAAAGCGAGGCTGACGATGAACAATTTCATTCCTGATTTTAACTTGCAGCAGTTTTTCCTGGCACCATGGACGAATGGTGCCGCGACGAGCAGCGCGTGGATTGCGCTCATGGGATTTTTTGTGGCCACCGCCTGCGGATTGGTGGGAAATTATTTAATCCTGCGGCGCATGGCGCTCGTCGGGGACGCCATCAGCCACAGTATTTTGCCGGGATTGGTGATCGCTTTTTTGATTTCGCAAACACGCAGCAGCACCGCGATGTTCATCGGTGCGTTGGCCGCAGGAATTCTCACCACGATCATTATCGAAGTAATTCACAAAAAGAGCCGCGTGAAACAAGACGCCGCCATTGGCATCGCCTTCACGACGCTTTTTGCCATCGGTGTCATTCTCATCAGTCTTTACGCGTCGAAAGTTGATCTCGATCAGGAGTGCGTTCTCTACGGCGAAATCGCTTTTGTCCCGCTCGAACCACCCATGCAATTTCTCGGCATGAACCTTGGCCCGCTTCCGGTGGCGCGCATGGGGATTGTGACGTTGATCACTGCAACGTTGGTTCTATTTTTCTACAAAGAACTTTTGGTCAGCTCGTTTGATCCGGGATTGGCGTCGTCACTTGGCATCAACGCATCCGTTGTGCATTACGGTTTGATGTGCTGGCTCTCGGTCGTGGTGGTGAGCGCATTTGAATCGGTCGGCGCAATTCTTGTGGTGGCGATGTTGATCATGCCCGGCGCGACGGCATCGCTCATTTCGCAACGGCTTCCGGTGATCATGTTCCTGACCGTCATTAACGCGGCGCTCAGTTCCGTTTTAGGAATTCATCTCGCGACCTGGCTCGATTGCTCGACCGCCGGCGCGATGGTGGTGATGGCAACATTCCTCTTTTGTCTCGCGTGGATTTTTGGGCCGGTGGACGGATTGATTCGCCGTTGGATGCGGGCAAAAGTGGAGGAACCGGTTGAGTCTCCCGCGTCTTAATCTTAATCCTACTCCTAATCTTAATCCGCAATGGAGAGTAAGATTATGAGTAGGATTAAGATTAAGAACGGTTACACCAATTCCAAGACGCGGTTCAGTTCAGCATCCGTATTGTAGAAATGCGGTGAGAGACGGATGTAACGCTGACCGCTCCGATCGTTGCGCAATGATGTCACGATGTTCGCTTCATCCAGTTTTTTGTGAAGCGCGGCCATGTCAAAATTTTCGCGATAGAAACTGATAATCGCGCTCGCATTTTCAGGCGGCGCATCGCCTTGCAAAACTTTGTAGTCTTTGGCTTGCAGTGCGAGCACGAGTAATTTTCGCTTCCGCAATAACTCAGCGGCAATGTTCTCCACGCCAAGCTCCAGAAGCATCTCCATCGCAGCATGCATGCCGATGATTCCCAAAAAATTTTCCGAACCTGCTTCGTAGCGCCGAGCATTCGTTGGGTGAACGATCTGTTCCTGTGCCGTGAAGTTAGGGCTGTTCACATTGTGCCAACCGAAGACCGTTGGCTTCAGCTTTTCCTGAGCAGATTTCCGGACGTAAAGAATTCCTGCCGCGCATGGACCGAGCAGCCACTTGTGTGCGTCAGCGGCCGCGAAATCAACGTTCTCAACCGTTGTAGGGAATGCTCCGAGCGTCTGGATTGCATCGAGACAAAACAGGATTTTTCGTTTGCGAAGGAATTCGCCGATGGCGCGAATATCGATTCGATAGCCAGCGACAAAATGGTTTGACGCGAGCGCAACGAGTTTGGTGTTTTCATCGACCTGGCCAATGACATCGATCGGACGAATTTTGCCCAACTCGCGAATGTTCATCAGCCGAACCTGAAGGCCTTTTTCTGCGAGGTTCATCCACGGATAAACGTTCGATGGATAATCATCGAAATAGATCAGGATGTTGTCGCCCTTTCTCAATTGAAGACCGCTGGCAACAAAGCTCAATCCCAGTGAGGTGGGGCCGACTAACGCAATTTCATCCGTTTTCGCGCCGAGCAAACGCGCCGCGAGTTCGCGTGTTTTCTGGATCTGCATCGCGGGAACCAAAGCTTCCTGATCACCGAGCGTGCATTGTTTGGTGTAGTTGCAAATCGCGTCCGAGACGCGACGAGGCAACGGACACACTGCGGCGTGGGAGAGGAAGATTTTATTGCGGACAACCGGGAATTCGTGTTGGCGCAGTTCTTCGTTCGATAAAATTTCTTCGATCGTCATAGAAAATCAAAAACTGTTCATCATCTGGCCGTAGTAATTCAGATAAAACCGAATCACATTGAAGGCGACCAGGAGGACGATTGAGCCGTAGATCACAGCGTTCATGATGCGGGTGAAAAGTCGAAGAACACGAAATCCTTCCTCCTGATAGTAAATTCGCAATCGCTCCAACGTGTCGTCCAGTTGCCCGCTGTGTTCCCCAGTGTTGTAGAGATTTCCGAACATTTCAGGAAAATAGGAAGTTTGATTGATCAATTCGCCGGGCGTTGATCCGCTTTCGAGATGAGGTTTCCAACCCCGAATTTTTCTACGCAACGAGGGCGAACCACACGCTGCGGCGGACAGCTCCCAGGCAGTGATGATGGAAACGCCGGATCGAATCAAGGCTTCCAAAGCGGCGGAGAGACGGGACAGAACCAAATATTTTTGCGCCTTTCGCAGAACGGGAATCTTCTGCGAGATCACTTCAAGAATGGAGCGCCATCGCTCTCCGCGTTTCCCCTGACTAGCGTAGAGCAACAGGAAAACGGCACCGTAAAGAATTCCAAACGCCGCCACCTTTTGAGCAATAAATGGAACGCATCTGGAATAATCACCAGTGAAAAGTCCTTGTGCCAACTCAGTCAGAAGTGAAAGGGGAAACACCATCAGGAACACGTGCAGCGTGATCAGCGTCGTTGCTAAACCGGCGATGGTGTCATGGATAATTTTTGCGCGGGACGAATAATAAGTGGAAAGCAACTTGAAGCTGGTATCGAGTCGTCCTGATTGTTCCCCCGCAGTCAGGAGAGCGATGTCAAATTCCGGCAGCCAACTCTGCACCTGATACATGCTCTGACTGAAGGTCATTCCAGATTCCAATGCTTGGATCAGTCCGAAGATTGTCTTTCGTGAAACGCGGATCGACGGATTGGCGCTGACCATTTGCAACGCTTTGATCAAGGGAACGCCCGCTGAGATCATGGAGCCGAGCTGGTGATACAACTCGGCACGGCGATTGAGTTGATTGGGCGTGACGATCATCGCGATGCCCCGCCGCAAGAATCAGGAGGCGACTTTATCCAGACTGGCTTTCAAATCGCGTTTCGAACGCATGCCGACGATTTGTTCGGCGACTTCACCATTTTTGAAAACGAGAAGCGTGGGAATAGCGCGAACGCCGTACTGAGATGCCAACGCCTGGTCTTCGTCGATGTTCACTTTGCCAATCTTGACGCGTCCTTCGTATTCAGAGGCTAATTCATCGAGCACTGGCGCGATCATTTTGCACGGCCCGCACCATTCCGCCCAAAAATCGACGAGGACGGGTTCAGAGGATTTCAGGACTTCAGCGGGAAAGTTTCCCGAGTTCAAAGTAAGGATGTTTGCAGCAGCCATATTGCTTAAATAACAACTGAATCAGGGATGTGTGTTGAAAATAAATGCCAAATAGACGACGCCAGCAAGTGCAGCGACGCTCGCGACAGCGGCCCCGATTGCTAAACCTTTGTCCAAACCGCTGATCGTGGCGACAGGAGCCGGAGCTTGTCGAGGAGCTGGAACGGCCGGAGCGGAAACAGCAGCGCGTTGCGCAGTCGATGGCGCAGTAGCAACGCGAGCGCCAGTTCCGGCAGTCGGCGGTGTCGGCGGTTTCGGAGCGGTTCCCGGTGTTGGCGCGGTCGCAGCCACTGGAGCAGCATGTGCAGTTGGAGGCGGCGGGGCACCGGTCGGCAAAGTGGGCAACTTGATGGTCGGCGAAGCAGTAGGCTTCGGCGGTAAGTTGATCCGGACCGTTTCTTTTTTCGGTTGAACTTTGGCTGCTTCAGCCGGTTTGGGTGGAACAGCGCCGGAGGGTAAATTTGGAATTTCAGCCATAATTTTCTGTTGGTTCAAGCTAGGGTTCGAGGGAATTCGTGTCAAATCTTAATCCGGCTCGCAACGTGAAGAACACAACTCGTCGTTCACAAAGTTCCAACTAAAAAACGATCTCTCGATCTCTTTTTCGGGGTTGATGACCCTCGAAGCGGCAAATCAACTGTTCAAAACTTTCAGCGCCTTCTTTGCATCAGACACCCGCAAAATCAGCAGACCTTTTTTCGACGCCGGACTGGTGGCGCAATACGCGTATTCGATATTCACTTTGGCTTGTGAAAGGCGACGAGCAATTTCTGCGAGCGAACCGGGTTTATTATCTCCATCGATCATCAGCACATCATCCTCTACCACTAACGTGCCGTGTTCCTCAAAGAGATGCAGTGCGCGCATCGGGTCACTGAGCACCATACGAACAACGCTGTGATCCACGGTATCGCTGGTTGAAAGTGCGTAGATGTTGATTTTCTCTTTGCTCAACGCGTCGCAAACGCGAGCCAAAGTGCCGGGACGATTTTCGAGGAAGAGCGCCAGTTGCTTTGTGATATTCATACCCAGACGAAAACTAGCAGAAGGCTCACATGCTGCAAACGGTTTCTCTGAACTGCATCAACCCGATCAACGGCATCGCGCGAAAAGGAGCGACGCGTGTTTGCCCCAGAAGCCAAGCGAGTTCGATAAAACGTGGTCGATCGAAGCAGAACGTGCCTTTAGCGGCGCAACGTCCAGCGAAAATTCCGGATCGGAACAATTCGCGGTGGGCGGAATGATTTGATGCCGCAGCGCTTCAACGCAAAGAATCGCCTCGAGAACAGGCGTTGCGCCCAGGCAATGTCCGGTCACCGGTTTGGTAGAGCTGCAAGGCGGACATTTTTCGCGAAAAACGGTTTGGATGGCGGCGACTTCTGCTTCGTCGTTCATGATTGTGCCCGTTCCATGAGCATTGATGTAACCTACGTTTTTCGGAGAAAGTTGAGCCATGTGGAGAGCATCGTTCATGGTCCGCGACAACGTGTGTCCCCCAAGACTTACGGCGGCGCGTCCGACGTTTTCGGTTGCGCGATTCCCCATCCGGCCAATTGCGCCAGAGGTTTGACTCCTCGCCTTTGTGCCGAGCTTGATGACTCCAAAATCAGGAAACCTGCTCCTTCGCCAAGACTCAGCCCATTGCGAGTGCGATCAAAAGGGCGACACGTTCTCTCAGGATCATCGTGATAGCCAAGAACCCCAGTAGCTTCCAGTTGCGCAATCATCATCGAGTTCAACGGTGCGTCGGTCCCGCCGACCAACATGATGTCCGCAGCGCCGATTAAGATCTGCTGTGCGGCCAGCGCGATGGCCACCGCGCCGGAAGCGCACGTTGCCGACACCATGTAGGACTGACCAACAATGGAAAAATACTGCGAAAGCGTGCCGCTAATACTGGCGATGGTGCTGTTCGCGGCGTCCGAAGGAAATACCGGCCTGTTTTCCTGGGCCTGCACCCATTTGCTACGTGCGCCGCGTGAACTTCCGACCACCATTCCAATTCGTTCACAACCTGGAATTGTAGGATTTACACATGCCTGCTCCAGAGCCTGGCTCGCCGCCAGAATGGCCAATTGAACCGTGCGGTCTAATTTCTTTGCGCGTGGGAACCGGGCCAGCGAGGAGTTGTAATCCGGCGCAGCACAAACTGCTTTGCGCCACCTTTGTTTCCCCCAAACGAAATCCTGCCAAGTGGCTGGACAATCACCGTTCACCGCACTCGCCCAAAGAGTGTCCGTGGAAAAGCCCGCCGCCGACATCGCTCCCATGCCCGTGACGACGATGGGATTGTCCTGCAAGACGCGTTGGAGCATTGGCGAGATCATGTGGTGATTAATTCAGCGTGCGATTCCGCACGCGCAATTGCTTCGAGCATTTCGCCGCGAGCCTCATCGGGTGAGCTTTGGAAGAACTGGCAGCATTCAAAAACAACATGGGCTGCCGCGCTTTGAATATCGGGCGACGCTCCTAAAAATTCCGGTGGAACAGGCTGGCCGAGATGGAGAACAAATTTCCAGGGTTCCCGTTCTGAAATGACATAGGGGATTAAAACCGCGCCCGTCGCAGCCGCCAGACGAATCGAGCCGGTCGCGAAGCAAACCGATCTGTCGCAGAGCGGCACTCGAATCATCTTGCCCATCACAATATCGAACGCGGTTCGAAGAATATTTCCCTTTTCGAGAAACCGATAAACGTCCCGCAAATTATCTTGCGCAGAAAAGGTATGGGGCATTTCAAGAAAATGGCTCAATCGATCTTTGGCCCGGCGTGAAGCGGATTGCGCCTCTTGGGCATTGCCGACGAAAGTGGCCAGTCGAAAGCCCAACGCTCGCAGAAAATACGCGCCGAGATGAAATGGACCGAAGTGCGCCGAGACGAGAATTATGGGGCGTCTCAACTGCACAGCTTCCTCCAACGAGTTTCCCTGGATGCTGAACCTGCTGCGCCAGCGTTGGTTTCCGAGCCGATCAGGCCAATTGGCGATCGCGCGGGACAAATGATAGCGGATGCGGATTTGAACAAAATCCGACGTGTTTGTTTTTACGGTTGGCCATGTCGCCGGAAGAAGATGAAAAGCCATTTTATTCTGGCGACGGAAAAAAACATCACGGCCCGCCAGAACTGCGGCTGCCGGATACAAAACACATCGAAGAACTTTGGGAGGTAAAATGAATTCCAATATTCTCAAACCGTGAAAGACAATCATCCCAGCTAAATCCCGCCACTTTGGAGGTGAAGTTTTCGTCATCAAATGGAATGTCGATCAATTCAAAAGGTTGAGAATAAAATGGTTGCAGCTGCCAAAAGAACGACTTGGCACCTTTGAACACAAAAACATCTTCGGCGCGCGAAGTCGATTGTGATATTTATTTTCAACATGAAATCTCCTGTCAATGTCCGCCGTCTGGTCGCGGGAATTTTTTTGGGAGTTGCTCTGGTGATGTTGCTCCTTGGCCTGACTTGGTTTTCCAATCTAAACAAGGTTCAAT
>JBBQAX010000020.1:0-24601 GCA_038316905.1 Verrucomicrobiota bacterium
GCCCTCGCGAGAGGACACTTTGCGGCTGCTCAAAACGGTGCAGAAAGAAGCGGGGTTCGCCGTCAGCCTGGCCGTCCGGCTTTTATACGGCTGCGGCTTGCGGGTGACGGAGCCGTTGAGTTTGCGCATCAAGGATGTTGATTTCGCGCAGAGCAAAATCGAAGTGCATGACGGGAAGGGGTTTAAGGATCGTGTGACGATGTTGCGGCCGGAAAGGCTTTTAGCTTTAGGCTGTGGGCTTTAAGTTCGAATCGGATGCAAGATTTTAGAAAACTCGAAGTCTGGCAAAAGGCTCATGCGCTGACTTTGCAGGTTTATAAACTGACGCAATGTTTTCCTACAGAGGAACGGTTCGGATTGACCAATCAATTGCGGCGCGCTTCCGTTTCGGTGGAGTCAAATCTGGCGGAAGGCAGCAGCAGGGGTAGTGATCCGGATTTCAGGAGGTTCGTCCAAATGGCTGTGGGATCGACCAGTGAGGTGGAATGTCAGTTGTTGCTGGCCCGCGGCTTGGGCTATCTGTCCGCACCGGAGCATCTGTTGGTGGAACAAGAGGTTCAGCAAATTAAACGAATGCTAATTCGCTTGCTCCAAAAGCTCACAGCTTAAAGCAAAAAGCCATCCGCTGGGCATTCGTTTGCCACGCAATTGTTGGAGAATGGATATGACATCCGCACGTTGCAGGAGCTTTTGGGGCATAAGGATGTGGCGACGACGCAGATTTACACGCATGTGTTGAACAAGCCGGGGTTGGGCGTGAGCAGTCCGCTGGATTGCTAGAACTGGTTTTAGCAGGTTGGGCGAGCGTCCTCGCGAGTCGAAAGGCCGGGCAAAGAAAGCGGCTCGCAGGGACGCTCGCCCCACCGGTTTTTGTAGGGCGGTTGCTCAGCCGCTGACGTTTGAGGACAAACGTACTACAAGATGGCTGCGAACGCCGTTCTGTTTCCAAGCAAAGAGGCTTTGTCGATTCGGAATTCAACGCAAAGACGTCAAGGAGCCAGGGCGCAAAGTTGAAAACAGCCGATCGGCGATGCGCGGAAAGGAAACCGGCGCTCAGAGTCGAAAAAATCAGCGTCAATCAGAGAAAATTTCCGCTCACACCAAAGGGTGAAAACCATGACTGCCAAAAAATGATTCAAACCCTTTGCGCCTTTAAACCTTTGCTTCTTTGCGTAAAAATCTCGGCATCGTTCCGGTTAAGAACGTGCGGTTACTTTTTCACATCCAAACAAACCAAATCGCCTTTGGAATTGCGGCAATAGATTTTTCCATTCGCCAGCACCGGCGTGGTCCAGTTTTTTCCGCCAAGAACTTGCGCGCGCGAAATGGGTTTGAAGGATTCAGGCGTCGCTTCGGCGATGATCAATTCACCGGGATCTGTTTGGATAATCAATTTTCCATCGGCCGCCATCAACGCGCCTGCGCCGAGTTTTGCTTGGGTCCATTTCACTTTTCCTGTTTCAAATTCGAGGCATTTCAAGTCGGCTTTCGGTCCGGTGTTGCCGTCGAAACCGTAGAGAAATCCATTCAGCAGCACGCTGCTGTTAAGTTGATTGCGCATGTTTTTGTTTTCCCAAAGCACGGTGGCTTTGCCGTCTTTAATTTGCAGCAGCGCGCACCCGTGATCGTAGCCGGATGAGATAAAGACTTTGTCGCCGACGATGATCGGGTCGGCTGCGTTGACGTCGTAACTGGTTTTCCATTCGTGTTCCCAAAGTTTTTTGCCGTCTTTGATGGCGACCGCGAAAATGGATTTGGCGCCGGCAAAAACAGCGCTACGTTGTCCGGCGAAATCTGCGGGAACGGCGGTGGAATAGCCGGAAGGCGTTTTGTCGCTGGTCCAAATGACTTTGCCAGTGGTTTTGTCGAGGGCGGTTCCGTGGCTGCCGATGTTGAGGAGCAGCACGTTCTTCTCGACGAACGGCGACCCAGCAAAACCCCACGTCGGAATCTCGACACCGAGTTCCTGGGGCAAATTTTTCGACCAAACCACCTTTCCGGTTTTCGCGTCGAGACAGAAAAGATCGCCTTTACGGCTGAGGGTGAAGACACGGTCGCCATCGACCGTTGGAGTCACGCTGGAACCGCCATCGTAAAATTTCGGATCGAGCGGGCAAGGATACGAATGTTTCCAGATTTCTTTGCCGGTTTCGGCATCGAAACAGAAAACGGAGTCTTGCTCATTCGCATTGCCCATCGTGTAAACACGACCGTTGCTGACGGACACGGAGGAAAATCCAATTCCCACGTTGGCTTTCCAAAGTTGTTTTGGGCCTTCGGCGGGCCAGGTCGCGAGCCAGCCTTTTTCTTTGGAAACGCCATTGAAATCAGGCCCACGCCAACGAAACCAATCCGCGGCCTGAAGTGTGGAGGAGCTGAACAGTGCCAGACTGGAAATCAAAAGGAAGATTCGGGAACATTTCATTGGCGCACAGTTGCAGCAATGTTTTGCACTGTCAATTGGCAGACGTAGCCGCGCTCGCCAGAGGGTGCGATTAAAAGTGGGTGAGGATCGCGGCTGTGTCGTCCGCGACCAACCGCAGCACTTCGCAGTGAGAGAGCGGTGAAGCGTTTCAAGTGTGCTTTTCCAGCAACGCGCTGCGGCTGGTTCTCCGCGAACACAGCCGCGGTCCGTGGGATCGAAATCCAAAATTCTCACCCGCTTTTAATCACACCCTCTGGAACGGGGCAGGAATCCCCACGCTTGAGCTGTTTCTAAAACTCTTTGCATCGAAAAACTTTGTGAAGCATCCGGTGTTTTGGTATCTAGCAATGCTTTTGAAACTGGTTTTTAAATTTTTTACCGCTCCGGTGCGCAGCGGATTGCTGGCGTTGACTCTCCTTTTCCTCGGGCCTTTTTCCCAGGCAGGCGTGGTGACAAATTTGACATATACCAACTTGATAGTGGCGTTGACGAACGGCGGGCCTGTGACGTTTCTCACGGATGGCACGCTTACCTTGAGCAACACAATCCAGATCACGACCAACACCGTGATCAATGGCGCGGGACGCAACGTGACCATCAGCGGCGGCGGAATCAGTGGAACCAATATCAGCACCAATGGAGTGCGCCTTTTTTTTGTGACGAACAACGCGACCCTGACTTTGCTCAACATCACGTTGGCACATGGTCGCAGCACGAATGGTGCAGGTATCTACAACGCGGGAGGCAGCGTGACTATTTCAAATTGTGTTCTCGCCTCCAACTTCGCGTTTGGAAAGTTACCCATTAATGGAGGCGACGGCGGCAGTGGAGACGACGGGGATAATGCCGGGAGAGGATGGCCGGGCATCGGTGGAGGTATTTACAATCATTCGGGAACGATCTCGATTGTCCGCTCCACGGTCTTTGCAAACCTGGCGGCTGGGAGCGATGGCGGTCAGGGTGGAGATGGCGGCAATGATTCGGCTTTCGGCGGTAATGGAGGCGATGGAGGTCCGGCAGGGTTTGGCCACGGCGGTGGAATTTATAACCTCGGGACCTTGTTTGTCACAAACAGCACCTTCCAACTCAATCTTGCGGCGGGCGGCGATGGCGGCCTGGCGGGCATTGGTGGCACGGCTCCCTATCCGGGCCGACCTGGAGTGGGTGGAATTGGCTCTGCCGGTTTTGGCGGTGGAATCTATAACCTTGGGACGCTCGTCGTTAACAACACGTGTTTTGTGAGCAATAATGTCGCTGGCGGCAACACGGCTCGTGCTGGATTTGGCGAGAATGATACGGACGAGGATAATGGCTTGCCCGGGGGCAATGCGTATGGGGGAGGTATTTACAATCGCGGCACGAGTTCCATTACGAACAGCACATTTACGGAGAATACTTCTCGGGGCGGCCAGGGCGGTGACGTTTTTTTCGGCAATTTTCGGTTTGCTGGAGATGGGGGCTCGGCGCGGGGTGGCGCGATTTATAATTCCAACAATGTTGTGAACCTCGTTAATTGCACCATCGCTACGAACAATGCATTTGGCGGCGAGCCTGGGTTGAGTCCGAGTTCGGACCCGAAAAACAGCGGTGTTCCTGGGGCGCAACAAGGTGGCAATGTATATCGTCAAGCGGGGCAGGTGCGGATGCGCAACTCGATCTTAGCCAAAGGAACGAATGGATCGAACTACGGGGGAACGGTCATCGACGATGGTTACAACCTTACTTCGGACACCACGCCAGTATTCTCATCACCAACCAGCATGGAGAAAACGAATGCGCGTCTTGGCTCGCTCTCGAACCATGGCGGTTTTACGCCGACGATGGCTTTGTTGAGGTCGAGTCCGGCGATTGATAAAGGTGACCCGAGTTTCTGTTTGCCTTTCGACCAGCGCGGCGTGGTCCGCCCGCAAGGGGTGCGATGCGATATCGGCGCTTACGAACGAGAGCCGGCTTTCGATATCAGCGGGCGAATCACGGACGGAACCAATGGAGTCACCAACGTGATTATATTTGCAATTGCCAACGTGGTTACCAACACGGTCACGAATGGAATCACCAACTCAATTACCAACTCGGTCACGAATGCGACGCTTTCGGTGACGAATGGTTTTTACTCCATCACCGAGCTGGTACCGGGAACATACAACGTTTCCGCCGGACCGAGCTATTCTCCAAACAGTGTAACAGTAGAAATCGCCAGCAACGACAAGACCAATATCAATTTTAGCTTCATCGGAGTCGCGATCTCCGGCGCAACCTTCTCCTCGCAAACTAATGGATTATTCCGGTTTATGGTGACGGCCAAACCCAATCAGCCGTTTATGGTGCAAACCTCCACTAACCTCAGTAACTGGTTCAATTATTTATTGGTGACGAATACTGAAAATGGTCGCGCTATTATTGGTGGTTCAAACTCTTTCAGCTTGCCGTATGTTTTCTTCAGGATCGTGATCCCTTGAACGGGGGCGGCATCCCCGAGCTTAAAACACTCCTGCTTCGAACTTTCACTTTTTCCGGCGTTAAATGATCGTCAACTGCACACTGCTTTCGATGATCCCTGCGCTGATGGCATAACGCGTCAGTCCCGCAGTATCATGAATGTCGAGCTTGGTCATGAGATTCTCCCGATGCTTTTCAACCGTCTTGATGCTGATGCCAAGTTCTGCAGCAGATTCCTTGTTTGCTTTACCTTCGGCAATTAATTGAAGCACCTCGGTCTCGCGAGAACTAAGATTTCCATTTCTGACTTTCAGGGAGCCTCCTCTATCGGGTGACTTGCAATTCCGGTCTTGAACCCGTTTAGCAATCGAGGGACTGAAAAAAGTGTTGCCCTGTTCAACTTCACGAATGGCGCGGCAAACGTCGTGGGCAGAAGTCTGTTTCAGAAGGAATCCTCGAGCGCCCGAGTCGGTCGCGCTCTTAACATAAGCATCGTCATTGTGGGCCGAGAGGATGAGAATCTTGGTGGCAGGCACAATTTTCAGGACTTGCCGCGTAGCTTCCAATCCATTGAGCAAGGGCATCGCAATATCCATCAGCAAAACAGCCGGACGAAGTTTCTTGGCCATGAGGACCGCTTGTCGGCCATCTTGCGCCTCGCCGACAATTTGAATGTCGTCTTCCATTTCCAACATCTTGCGAAACCCTTCACGCACAATGGTGTGATCGTCGGCCAGCAGAACAGTGATTCGTTTCATTGAGATTAATTGGTGAGGGATTTAATTCCATTCCTGGATCTTTTGATAAACTTTGCGCGGATTTTCCCGGGTTGAAGTCGTGCCACGATCGTCGTTCCCCGGCCGGGCGCGGATTCGACCGCGAAACTGCCGCCAGCCATTTCCAGACGTTCTCTCATGCCGAGCAACCCAAGGCGTTTTCCGCCATTCGCCTGCAACGTGCGTTCGACGACGAACGATTTACCGTCATCTCTTATTTTCATGCAGATACTTTTTCCAATCTTTTGAATGGTCACTTCGACATGACTGGCCTTCGCGTGTTTGGCGATGTTGGTCAGAGCTTCCTGTGCGACACGGAAGAACACGGTGCGGCGTGCGGTGTCGAGTTGTTCCACTTTCGCGAAGGCGGTCAAACTGGTGCGAACGCCGGTATCGGTGGTGAAACTTTTCATGAACGAATGCAGTGCAGGAATGAGACCAAGATCATCCAAAACCGCGGGACGGAGTTCCCGGGCGAAGCGATGCACGATGTCCACTGACTTTTCGACCAACCGCTGGGTGCGGGCGATGTTCCGGTCGAGTCCTTTGGCATTAATCGCTGCTTCTTTTTTCAACGCGGCGAGCCGGACGTTGATACCCGTCAAAGTCTGGCCGATGACGTCATGGAGTTCGCGGCTGATTTTTTTACGTTCCTCTTCCTGCGCCGAGAGAATCTGGCGTGACAATTGCCGTAACTGTTGTTGCAGGCGATCGGATTGTTCCAGCAACTGGCTGTAATGATGTTTGCTTTTTGTGAGCGCCGCTTCGACCGCCTTGCGTTGGACAATTTCCAACTTCAATTCCAGGTTCGACGCTGCCACTTCAACCGTGCGTTGGCTCAAGGTTTCTACGATTCGGCTCAAGTGCGCGGCCGCTTCTTGAGCGCTGCGATGCGTCTTTTCGATGGGTGTAATCGCAACGGCAAAGAAAATTCCCGCCTGTTTGACCAATGCCGTGCGGTTGCTGGCCGATCCGCGCTCCAACAATTCTGTGAGCAATGTCTGCTCGTGAAGCTTGGCGAGGTCTAACGTTCGCAACCCTCCGGCCAAAGCGAGACTGCCGAGACCCCGCGCAGATTCCAGGCCGGCCTGCTTGCCCTGCCTCAGATGAGCTCGTAACGCGTTCTGGTAGCGCCGTGATAAAGTGGAGAGTTTTTGTTTCATGCTGTTCTGAACTTTCGGGCAACGCGGCGAACGGCTCGTGCAGATTCTGCCACGAGGCGCTGGGCACCGGCGATTTCATTCTCGAAATCCTTTGGATCACACTTCGCCTCCTTTTTCAAGGAGAGCAATCGCACATTGATGCCCAACAAATCCTGCGCAATTTCATCCTGCAGTTCGCGGCTGATACTTTGGCGTTCGTCCTCCTGCGCCGCCATTACCTGATGCGCCAATTGCCGCAAGCCCTCCTGCAGTTGCAAAGACTCTTTTAGAAGCCTCGTATAATGTTCACCGCTTGTCTTGAGAGCGAGTTCTACGCTTTTGCGACGGACGATGCCCCGTTGCAGCTCGCGGTGGGTTACCGCCAGTTCGGTCGTGCGGCGTTTCAACGATTGATTCAATCGGGTCAATTCGATTTTGCTCTCTCGCGCAGGACGATGTCTTTCTACAATCGGCGTGATCGCTTCGGTAAAAAAAATTTCCGCACGGCGCGTGGAACTATTTCTGCCGTTGGATATTTTCAGCGCGGCAACTGCTCGCTCATGAATCCGGGCCAGTTCCAGCGTCTCCAACCCGAGAGAGACCGCGAGACTTCCCAGGCTCAAAGCAGGTTGCAGGCTTCCGCGAACGCCTGGCTTCAGGAAATTCCGCAATGCAGTCACATACCGTTTTGACAATTGACGTAGTTTTTCTTCCATGTTTTCCCCAGATCCAGTCAAAAGCTCCCGGTAAGGGGAGAACATGAATCCGCGAGATTATCCGTCACCCGTTTTAGTCTGCCAATGGGGTTTAACCCTTAGGCGACTTGAGGCGCACTTTTCGGTAGGGTTACACCCCATAGAGGAGGATAGGTCTTAACTTTTATCGTCAGTCCGACAGCGTTCCAAGCGAGCGATTCCATACGGGAATTCTAAAACGGCGGATTTAGCTGACTTCGAAATTATAAAACTGAAAGAAAATATGTCTCCAGGAAGTTGCTCAAGAAAGTTAACGCGACTTTGGCGCTCGAACGCAAAGCATCGCCAAAGCAATTGCGACCGGGCATTGTCACATTGTATGAAGAATTTTGATTCGGTCAGTTTAAAGGAATGTTCATCGCACAAGCCGGGTGGAGGTTTGTTTCATGGTGCGAAAGGGCGACTGATTTGAAACGCCATTCGCTCGTCATCCTGTTGCTTAGCTTTTCGTTTTTTGCCTTCGGGCAGGAGTTGGCCACCAATCCGTCAAGCGAGACAGTGGTTCTTCCGCAATCTGTTCCTGATCCGTTGGAACCATTCAATCGGGCGATGTGGTCTTTCAACAAAGGGTTGATGAAGGGCGTGATCAAACCGACCAGCCGTGTTTATCGCTACGTGGTGAGAAAGCCAGTTCGAACTGGCATTGGAAACTTCGGCAAAAATCTCACTTACCCGGGACGGTTGATCAATAACTTGCTCCAGGGAAAATGGACGGGCGCTCGCGATGAAACGTATCGCTTTGCTTACAATACAACCGTTGGCGTGGTCGGAATTTTCGATGCGGCCACGAAGAAAAAAATCCCGGCTTCTGACGCGGATTTTGGCCAGACATTCGGCAAGTGGGGTTGGGATCCAAACTTCTATTTGATGTTGCCGGTTTTTGGGCCGAGCAACGAACGAGACGCACTTGGCCTGGCCGCAGATACGGCGGCGAATCCTTTGCGCTACATCACGCCTTACAAAGTGGTTGCGAACAGGCCGCTCACCTATCTTGGGCCTTACAGCTATTTCTCTTATCTGCACACGTACAACGACCTCTCGGATTCTGTGGTCGAATATGTGCGATTCAGCAAAGCTGAAATGGATGCGTATTTCGAACTTCAATATGCCTGGACGTTCGCGAGGAAAAATCGCGTGGCAGATTTTCAGATCAAAGGAGAACAGGACGAAGCGTCGTTGGAGACATTGGAATCCGTTTTCTTCACCTACAAAGACATAGAATTCCCGGGCCAAGGCAAGACGCGTTCCGTTACGATTCCGGCAACTGGCAAGAAACTGAAATACACGTTCTGGTTGCAACCCGAAAATGCGCCGGTCGTTTATATCCTTCCCGGACTTGGTTCGCATCGACTCGCCCAACCTTCGCTCGCGTTAGCCGAGTTGGTTTTCAAAAACGGATTCTCGGCCGTGGTGGTCAGCAGCGCTTTCAACTCCGAGTTCATGGAGAACGCTTCGACTGCGGCGATGCCCGCTTATTTGCCGGTGGACGGCCACGATGTGCATGTGGCCTTAACAGAAATTGATCTTCGTTTGCAGGAGCAATATCCAGATCGATTGGGTGACAAGGCGTTGATGGGTTATTCGATGGGCGCCTTTCATTCCTTGTTTGTCGCAGCCAAGGAAGCGAACGATCAGGAGCCGTTGATGCGATTTGACCGTTACGTGGCCATCAACACACCCGTTCGAATGATGCATGGCGTTTCCATGCTGGACGAACTTTACAACGCGCCACTCGAATGGCCCACCGAGGAACGAACCGGGAACATCGAGAACGCGTTTTTAAAAATTGCCGCATTGAGCAAAACCAAATTGACGCCGCAAGGATCGCTGCCGTTCAGTGCTGTGGAATCCAAGTTTCTCATCGGACTGACGTTTCGTTTTATGCTGCGGGATATTATTTTCAACAGTCAACGGCGCAGCGATCAGGGTGTTCTGGAACAACCGCTTTCGAATTGGAGACGTGATCCTGTGTATCAGGAAATCCTGGAATATTCCTACGAGGATTATTTCAAGAAGTTTGTAACGCCCTATTATGAAACGCGCACCGTGGTTCCGCTTACGGCCGAAGATTTGGAAAAAGGCGGTGATTTACGAACGTATGAAGCCGGTCTTCGCGCCAATCCCGACATCCGCATCATCGTGAATCAAAATGATTTTCTTTTGGCGGAAGAAGATCTGACTTGGCTCGAAAATACTTTTGAGCCGGAACAATTAACCGTGTTCAAGAAGGGCGGGCATCTGGGAAACCTGTCGAATCCAACGGTTCAGAAAACAATCCTGAATGCGCTGAGGAAAATGAACGCGGTTCCGCCGAAAGCAGAATGAGGTCTGGGGTGCAAACATGAAAGAAGTCACATCCATTCCGCATCGGAAATACCTCGCAATTCTTGCGGTGATTTTCGGTGTCTGGTGGATTTTCCTGGCGATCCGTCCGCTGCACCGAAGTGATTGGCTCTTGGAGAATGCTTTGGTTCTTGCTGGAGTGGTTGCGCTGGCGATGTTTCATCGGAGGCTGCTGTTCTCGAGGCTGTCTTACACATTGATCTTCGTCTTCATGTGCGTTCATCAGGTGGGCGCGCATTATACCTATGCAGAAGTTCCGTACGACGCCTGGTTCCAGCACTTCACCGGACGGACTTTCAATAGCCTGGTTGGTTGGGAGCGAAACAATTTCGATCGCGTTGTGCATTTTGGCTACGGGCTGTTGCTGGCGTATCCAATTCGCGAAATTTTTTTGCGCGTGGTGAACGTCCGTGGTTTCTGGGGATATTTTCTTCCGCTCGATCTGACGATGTCCACCTCCATGATTTATGAACTGGTGGAATGGGGAGCAGCCATCGCCTTCGGAGGTGAGCTTGGCCAGGCGTATCTCGGCACGCAAGGCGACGTTTGGGACGCACATAAAGACATGGCCCTGGCAAGCATCGGCGGGCTGATCGCGATGGCGATTACCGCGGCCATCAATTGGCGGCTCCAACGCGACTTTGCGCGTGAATGGGTGGAAAGTTTTCGCGTGAAACATAAAGCCCCGCTCGGTGAGGACGAAGTGGCTAGGATGAACCGAGATTTGAAGTGATCTCTGATCATGTTGCGGTATTGGCAACCCCCGCTTTTGCTCTCCAGAATTGTAAACGACGTTGCTGAAAATCGCTTGAGCCGTCTTGACCACGGGTGTGATCTCAAGTGAAGGGCAGCGAACCCCGTAGCGGCGCTCGTCAGAGCGTGGTGTCGATTGGATGCCCACACCACGCTCTGGGGAGCGCGGCTACGACCGCCACTTCAAATCACCCCCTTTTTAGCTTCCAACCTGAATTCTTTGCCGAATGCGTCAGTGAATCCTCGGTAGTATTAGACCCCATAGAATGACGCCACCTCGTGCCGTAGCCTCGCTCCGGTAAAAAATAGAGCAGAAAAAATGTTCCCACGAAGACAACACATCGGAAGCAACCAATCCCAATCATGCCCCAACAAAATCAATCTAATGAAACGAACTTTAAGAACCATGCGGCTGCCGCAGGTGCAACTGGAATTAAACGAATCCTTCTGAGCCTCGTGATCGTCGCTGCGGTGATGGCGCTGCGTCAGGACGCTTCCGCCGCCACCAATGTTCTCCACTTCAACTTCAAGACCACGATGACGAGTGTCGACAGTGCGTTCGGCGGCGTGGACGCGCGCGGCAAAGTTGACGGAGTCCTGACCCGCCGTGGCACCACCAGCAACCAGAAACTCGTGGTTGCACTGACCAAATTGAATCCGAACACCGGGTATAAACTGGTTGCCTTTCTTGGCGACGAAACCAACGCGACGAGCATCGGCAACTTTACAACGGATCACAAAGGCGCTTTCCAAGTTGTTTATGTGAAAAATGGGGACAAGCCGACCCCCAGAGGCCGTCAGGCTCTGCCAGCGGTGCTCGATCCATTGTGCAACATCCGGGAGCTAGTCGTGGTCAACGAAAGTGCGGAGCCGGTGATGCGTGCGGCTTTAAATAATCCTGATCGAGGACCGTACATGGTTAGTGGTCCGTTGAAGAACTCCGGATTCCTCTCTGCTGCCGCTGGCAATTTCCGGATTGCGGCCAATACACGCTCCACGCGATTTCGCCTGATCGCTTCTGGCCTGGTCCCGAACGTGAATTATCTTTTGGCGATCAATGGAAATGTGATTCAAACGAACACCTCGAACGGCAAGGGCAAACTAACTCTCACGACCTTACCGGATGGCTCGCCGAACGTTCTCGATATCCACACGCTCGCTTTGACGGATAACACCAGCACAAACATTGTTCTGGTTGCAGGAGGGTTTGGAGTTCCTTGCACGACTTCTGCGCAAACCTCATTCCGACTCGGCACAGCGACTGGTTTCGCGGTTCTCGCGGGTTCAGAAGTGACCTCCACTGGCAACACCGAAGTGACCGGTGATCTCGGTGTGTGGGCTGGTTCCTCGGTGAGTGGATTTCAAGGAATTGTGACCGGCGGCCCGGGCGTAGTTCATGGCACGATTCACGCCGGTAATTCCGCCGCGCAAATTGCCCAGGGCGATTTAACAACCGCGTATAATGACGCCGCGGGGCGCACTTTGGCTCCGATTGATGTAGCGAACGCGGATCTCGGCGGACGCACCTTGGCCCCCGGATTGTATAAATCTTCCGGCACCCTGGCTTTGACCGGCACCGTGACGCTCGACGCCCAAGGCGATATCAACGGTGTGTTCATCTTCCAAATTGCCGCGGCATTGAACACGGCGACCGGCAGCCAGGTTATTCTGAGCGGTGGCGCAAAAGCGGCTAACGTTTTCTGGCAAGTCGGATCCTCCGCCACGTTGGGAACAACCACCGTTTTCAAGGGAACCATCATGGCGGATCAATCAATCTCACTGGCCACCGGCGCAACGCTCGAAGGACGGGCGCTGGCACGAATCGGCGCCGTCACAATGGATTCCAACATCATCACGCTTCCTACCCCGTAAGGGCATGCGGAACTCAGTTCAAACAACCCTCAAACGAAAAGAAAATAATATGGCTAAAAAAAGCAGAGGCGGACGAATGACAGCAGCTAAAGGTCGGGCAGCAAAAAAGGCAGGCGGAAAAGGACCGATTAAAGATCGTCCCGCCGGCAAGAAGATCATGAGCACTTGAGAAGCAATCAAGGAGCATCCTCAAGCGCGTTTCCATGAAACGCGCTTGAGTTAGGGAACAAATTTACGGGAAACGTTGTTAGTGTCGGTAAAAAAAAATCAAACACGAATAGAAATCAGAAATGAAAAAAACATCAGCAGTTACGGTGAAGACTCTCAGAGCATTCGGACTAATCCTCGCGCTCGGCGCATTGCCCTTGGCGAGCGGGTTAACGGGTTGTGCTGGAAATCGCTACACGCAAAGCACAGGGGAACATATCGACGATAGTGGTGATTCCTCCCGCGTGAAAAAAGCGTTGGCCGCAGATACCCAATACAAATACGACGACGTCCAGGTGAAAACGTTTAAAGGCGTGGTGCAACTGAGTGGCTTCGTCAATTCGAAGGAACAAAAGAATCGCGCGGGCGACATTGCTGAAAAAGTCCAGGGCATCAAAGAGATCGAAAACAATATTACGGTTAAAGAATCCTATAAATAATCAAGTTGGAGCGTTGTTGGCTGGCGCGCTCTGCGTCAGTCAGCATTCGACCTTCATACATTACCTGAAAGAAAATTTATGCTTTGGACAATTTGTGTAGTTCTAATAATTCTCTGGCTGCTCGGAATCGTCACCAGCTCAACCATGGGCGGTTTGATTCATATTCTCCTCGTGATCGCCATCATTATGATTCTCGTCAACTTCATCTCGGGACGGAAACGATAGTCATTATGAATAAAATCTTCTCAATAGCCCTCCTTGTCGGCGGCGTGATCCTCATGATCATCGGCATCAACGCCACGAATTCATTCAGCTCCGATGTCTCCAAATTTTTTACCGGTTCGCCAACGGACAAAGCCGTCTGGATGCTGATCGGTGGAATTGTTGCTGTCATCGCTGGATTGGCAGGAACGATGCGTGGTTCGAAAAGTTAACCTTTACGTAGCTAGAAAATTCGCTACGGATCTTAATAAAAAATTATAATGAAAAATTCTCTGAATCAACAAACCGAAGCAATTCGCAACGACTTCAACACGCTCGCAGAAGATGCGCACGCCTTGATAACCGCAACCGCTGACGTGGCCGGAGACAAAGTCGGCGAAGCTCGCCAACGTCTGGCTGACGCACTGGAAAACGGCAAAGAAATCTATGGCCGTGTTCGCGAGAAAGCTGTCCAAGGCGCCAAAGCTGCGGATCAAGCCGTGCATGAAAATCCGTATCGTGCCATGGGTATCGCTCTTGGGATCGGTGCATTGATCGGCTATCTGGCTGCACGCAAGTGTTCCCGCAGGAGCGAGTAATCGGACGAAAATATCCGGACTGAAAAGTAATTCCTGGGACGCCTTTCACAATCGTGAAAGGCGTCTTCGTTTTAGGTGGGAAGAAGAAAAACTAAGGAGCGGCGTTGGCAAAAAACGTCTTCACAATTTTCACCACGTAATCGACCTGTTCGTTGGTCAGCTCGGGATACATCGGGAGCGGTAAAATTTTCTTCGAAATCTCTTCAGCAATTGGAAAATCGCCCTCTTTGAAACCCAGATTCGCGTAGAGCTTTTGCAGGTGCAACGCGAGTGGATAATAAATGAGTGTCGGCACCCCTTGATCTGCGAGAAACTTTTGCAACGCATCGCGCTGTTTGGACAACAGCGCGTAAACGTGAAACACATGCGTGTTGTCGGGCGCAGTCACGGGCAATTGCAGTGGCAGTTCTGTGAAGGCGTCTGAATAGCGTTTGGCGATTTCTGCCCGACGCGCGTTCCAACGATTCAGATGCGGAAGTTTGACGCGCAGAATCGCCGCCTGGATTTCATCGAGCCGCGAATTGAAGCCGTGCAAATCGTGGTAATAGCGTTTCTCGATTCCGTGCACGCGCAACATTCGCAGCTTTTTGGCAAGCGATTCGTCGTTCGTGACCACCATTCCACCATCGCCATCCGCACCAAGATTCTTTGTCGGATAAAAGCTGAAGCAACCCAGTCGCCCAAAACTACCCACGGTTTGCCCATTGTATTTTGCTCCGATGGCTTGCGCACAATCTTCAATGATCGCGATGCCTCGCGCATCCGCCAGAGCGCGGATCTCATTGAGGGGTGCAGCTTGTCCGAAGAGATGAATTGGGATAATCGCTTTCGTGCGTGGAGAAATTTTCCGAGCCACTTCCGCTGCGTTCAAAACGAATGTGCGCGGATCAATGTCTGCGAAAACAATTTTCGCACCGACTTGGTGAATCGATTCAGCGGGAGCGATATAGGTAAAAGGTGATGTAATCACTTCATCGCCAGGCCCAATTTCCAAAGCGCGCAAGGCCAGCGTCAATGCGTCCGAACCGGAGTTCACGCCGATGCCGAATTTCGTATCAGTGAACGCAGCAACTTCTTTTTCAAACTCCGCGACGTTCGGGCCGAGAATGTAATGTCCGCCCGTCAGGACGGCCTCAACCGCTTTGGAGACTTCGTTTTTTAGCGCCGCGTGTTGTGCGGCAAGATTCAAAAATGGAACGTTCATTTTAGGAAATACTTTCAAGGCTCGCGACATCCGCGATGTTTTGCATCTGAACATTCTTGTCGATGCGTTTCATAAATCCGCTGAGCGCACTGCCCGGCCCAAGTTCAATAAAACGCGTGAAACCCTGTGCGAGCAGAAAGCGCATCGACGTTTCCCATCGCACCGACGACGTGACTTGCGCGACGAGTTTCTCGCGGATTTCTTCCACCGCGCCATGGGGTTCCGCGGTCACATTGGAAACAACTTCGACTTCAGGCTCGTTGAAAATGATATTTGCCAAAACAGATTTCAATTTCGGCTGCGCGCTGGCCATGAGTTGCGAATGATACGCGCCCGCGACCGTGAGCGGCAACGCGCGTTTGGCTCCTTTGGCTTTGGCGATCTCGCAAGCCTTCACGATTTTTTCCGCCTCGCCTGAAATCACGATTTGTCCCGGACAATTTAAATTCGCCAATTCCACTCCAGCTTCCACGCAAACATCGCGCGTCGGAGCTTCGTCCAAACCGATGATCGCGGCCATGCTGCCCTTCGTGACTTCGCACGCTTCTTGCATGAAACGTCCGCGCTCGCGAACCGTGCGCAAACCATCTTCGAAACTCATCACGCCAGCGGCAGTGAGCGCGGTAAATTCTCCGAGCGATAACCCCGCCGTCGCTTGAAATTCCAGAGCGGGAATTTTTTCGCGAAGCAATTGGAACGCGACCCAGCTCACCAGAAAAATCGCCGGTTGCGCATTTTCAGTTTTGGTCAATTCCGCTTCCGGTCCATTGAAACAAACTGAAGTCAGATCGTAGCCGAGGATTTCGTTGGCGCGGTCAAACCAGATTTTCGCGCTGGAAAATTTCTCCGCCAGTTCGCGTCCCATGCCGACGACTTGCGCGCCTTGCCCGGCAAATAACAATGCGGTTTTGCTCATAATTGGCGGCGAATAAACACGAGTTTCAGCTCCGAAGAAAGCGTGAATTGAATCAACAAACGCCTTTGCACCCGAAAAGATTTCGTTCGCGGATCATTTGCGCGACCTGGGGCGGAACCATTTCTTCCCAGGACTTGTCGCCGGTCCGGATTTTCTTCAGCACGTCACGCGAAAAAATCGGCAAACAACTCTCGTCATAATCTTGTAAGCCCTCAATGAACCGGTTCTCAACCAGATAGGCGTGCAGGTGACGGAGGTTCGGCGCGACGCGAAGATTCGTCGCGGAAATCAGCGAATCGCTTTTCTCATCGAGCAGCGGATACACGTAAAGTTTCAGATCGTTTTTGAACATGCGCCCGAACGATTCCAAAATGCCCCCCTGCAAATTGGTGTAATATTTTTCGTCAAAAATCTCCTGCAAACTCGGCACACCCATTGCGATGCCGATCATCTTCTTCGTGTAACGGAAGAAGTAGGCAGCCAGACGGTAGTATTCGCCGAAATCGGAGATCAAAACCGTTTTGCCAAGCGCGGCCAAAATATCGACGCGATCGAGGAAATCCTGTGGATCGATTTTGTCACCTTCGGTGAGATTTTTGAGCGTCATCTCCATGAGCGTCAGAACCTCTTCGCCCTGCACTTTCGGTTCCTGGATGAATTGCGCTTTGGCGCAGCGCGACATATCGAGGGTGACTTTCGTAATCGGACGAAAACTGCCGCGCTCCACGAGAATGCACTTTTTATAGAACGCATCGGCGGGTTGAATGACTTCGCCATTCGCTTTGAAAAGAGCGGCATTGGTCAACCCGTTTTGCACCAGCTTCAAGGCCATCAATCGATTGTCGATTTTTTCAAAGCATGGCCCGGAAAATTTAATCATGTCCACTTCGACGCGATCTTTGCCGACGCTGTCCACGAGCGAACTGATCAGCGCCTCGGGATCGTCGTGAAAATAAAGCGCGCCGTAGATCAAATTCACGCCGAGAATTCCCAGCGCTTCCTGTTCCTGGACGTTTTCTTTGTCCCAGAGGCGAACGTGAATAATGATCTCAGAAGGTTGAGTTTTTGGCTCAGTTTGAAAACGAATTCCAAGCCAGCCATGAGCATCATTTTGTTGCGTGTAACTGCGCGCGACAACGGTATCGGCAAAAACAAAAAATTTCGTTTCCCCACCGCGTTTCTCGTTCAATCGTTCCAGCAATAAATCGTATTCCCGCTCCAGCATCGTTTCGAGACGCTGCTTGCTGACGTAACGTTCGGCTTGACCGTAAATGGCGTCGCTGATCACCATGTCGTAAGCCGACATGGATTTCGCGACGGTTCCCGACGCACCGCCCACGCGGAAAAACCAGCGCGCTACTTCCTGTCCAGCGCCGACCTCGGAGAACGTGCCGTATTTGCTCGGATCAAGATTGATCTGCAATGCCTTTTGGTGCGTGCCCAAAACTTCTTTTGTCATCGTGAAATTAAGTTAGTTCTGTGGTGATTCTGCACAATGAACTTTGAATTCATGCGCAACGCCGCTGATACTTAATTGCATGAAACGGAGTGACGCAATAAACATCGTGATCTACGACGATCAATGCGCGTTTTGCACCTCCCAAACGAGACTGTTGCGTCAGCTCGATTGGTTTCGCGCTTTCCGTTTCCAGGGAATTTCTGACCGTTCCCTGGAACTGGTTCCGAACGTAAAACGCGAAGATTTGCTGGCGGCGATTCATTGCGTGACCAGGGATGGGAAAGTTCTGCGGGCTGCGCGTTGTTTCCGATTTCTAGCCCTGCGCCTTCCAATGCTGTTTCCGCTCGGAATTGTTCTCTGGATTCCAGGGATGATCTGGATTGCAGAGAAAGTTTACCAACGCATCGCGCGTCACCGACATCTGCTGGATCGGATTTTCGGATGCAAGGAAAGCTGTTCCACAACAAAGTGATTCTCGAACCAAAAATCAGCTTTTCATCCGGAGCCATCCATGCCCATCTGTGTTAACACTTTTTCCGAACCATGAGAAAAACCAAAATCATCGCAACGCTTGGGCCGGCCACTGATTCGCCCGAAATGCTCGGTCAAATGATCGACGCTGGAATGAACATCGCCCGGCTTAACATGTCACACGCGAAACACGATTGGGTGAGACGTGTCGTGAAAGATATCCGCGAACTCGCGGCGGCGCGGGATGTTTCCGTCGGAATTCTCATGGACACGCAGGGTCCCGCCATTCGCACGGGTGATTTGAAAACCGCTCTTGATTTGAAACCTGGCCAGAAGTTTACGCTCACTGTTCGCGGCGAGAAGAGTGAAGAAGAATCCTCCGTTGATGTGAACTATGAGAATTTCGTCAACGACATCAGCGTTGGAAACGTGGTGCTACTGGATAACGGCGAGATTCAGATGAAGGTGCTGAAAAAATTCGCCAACAAAATTGAGTGCGAGGTTTTGACTCCGGGAAAACTGGGAAGTCGTCGGCACATCAATTTGCCCGGCGTGCGCGTGAGTTTGCCCGCGCTCACCGGTAAAGATTTGCAGGATGTCGCGCTCGGTTTGGAACTGGGCGTGGATTTCATCGCGCTCTCGTTTGTGCGCGAGGCGAAGGATCTCCGCCAACTGCGGGCGGTGATTGCAAACTCCAATCATAAGCCGCTCATCGTCGCGAAGATTGAAGACCAGCAAGCCATTCTAAATTTGAAGGAGATCATCCAGGAATCCGATGCGCTGATGGTGGCGCGCGGCGATTTGGGAATTGAGGTTCCGTATGAAGAATTGCCGATCATCCAGCGCCGCGCGGTAAAATATTGTTTGCGCATTGGTAAGCCCGTGATCGTCGCCACGCACATGCTCGAAAGCATGATCGAGAATCCAATTCCCACCCGTGCTGAAGTGACCGATGTCGCCAATGCGGTTTATGAACAGACCGACGCCATCATGCTTAGCGGCGAAACGACCGTTGGGAGATACCCTCTAAAATGTTTGGAAGTGATGAACCGCGTCGCCGAACGAATCGAGCGCAGCGGTGGCGCGAACTTTCAAGAACATGCCGAACTGACAAACCCTCGCCAGAAACTCGTCAAAAGCGCCGTGGTCATGGCTGATGAATTGCGCGCCGACGCAATTCTTGTTTTCACATTAAGCGGAACTTCCGCACGTTACGCTTCCTGGATGCGCCCGCGTCATTCGCCGATTTACGCGATCTGCGACACGCAACAAGTTGCCGATTCGCTCGCGCTGAATTGGGGCGTCCGCGCGGTGGTGGTTCCGTTCGATCACAAGAATCGTGAGAAGACGATTTCCTATTCCATTGAAAAGCTGATGGAGCAAAAGCTGATTGGGAAGGGAAACACAGTCGTCGTGATCAGTTCCATCCTCGTGGACAAACACACCGTCAAAGCGGTTCAGATGCGTGAGGTGTAATTGTAGCGGCAGTATGCGGCGTGACGCTTTACTCTGATCTAAATTCCTTTTCCAAATCTCGCGCACCCGTGGAGGACACGAATAATCTGCAAGACCTCGTTCTGAACGCGGTAAAAGATCAGATAATTTTCAAAATTTGGAACTCTCTAGGAACGCAGCCCGACGGTGTAGTTAAACCGTTCGCGGCCAATTCCCGGATTACGGTTAATAAATTGAAACGTGCTTTCGGTTGCTTCCAAAAATTGTTCCGCCATTTCAACGTTGTCCTGAGCGATCCATGCAAAAATATCGGAAAGGTCTTCCTCGGCACGCCACGATTTTTGCAGTGGCGTCATTTCTTTTTTTGCAGAAGTTTCAATCTGGCCATCCCCCGCTGGCGGATGTTTTGCCAATCCTTTTTTGTCATGGGCGAGAAGGGTCCTTTTAATCCCTCTTCAATTTTTTGCTTCAACCATTCCGGTTCAGAATTTTCTTCCAAATGCCGCAAGGCGTCGCGGACGACATCGCTGGGATTTTGGTAGAGGCCGCTTTTGACTTTTTTCTCAATCAACTTTTCGAGGTCTTTGGTGAGAGAAATGTTCATGCGACAAAATTAAAATGGGGCCAGTGGATGCGCAATGGTTTCTCGTGGCAGCCAGACTTGCAATCATTGTCGTCAACAATTCTAATCTCTCCATCCATGTCAAACGCGGAGAAGAATCGTGATGCTGAAAAAGAAATTCCAAATCCTTCGCGCAACCTCTCTTTCTTAAGGAAATGGGTTAAGCGATTATCGCTTCTGCTTCTCACAATTTGCATTTTTGTTTTTCTCTTTCTGGTGGTTGAGCGATTGCGTGGTCAGATTTCTTTAGCACGCTATAAAAAAGCGTTGATTGCTTCGGGTGAAAAAATCAGCCCCGCTGATTTTTTTGTTCCAGTTTCTAAGGAAGAGAATGGGATGCCGACAATTGCTCAAGCACTTTCCAAATTCAAACCAGGATTGATTTTGCGCGAGAATTATCCTCCCAGAATGGAGTTGCTTCCTTCTGGACGCGCCGTGGTCGGTTTTCGGGAAAAGGAATGGATTATCGACAAGAATACGAACTCTTGGGCAGAACTCGCGTTAGAGTGGAAGACTAACAAAGCAATTTTCCTGGAAATCAAAGACGCGCTTGATAAACCGGCTTTCAACAGCGAGCTGGATTATTCCCAAGGTTATAATTTGTTGATCACAAATTTGATTTCGCCAAAAACATTAGTGACCTGGTTTGGCAGCGGAAGCCAACTAGCTCTTCACGACGGAGACAATCGTGCGGCTTTGAAACGCCTCCTTCCTCAAATCCGCACGCCACATCTAATTGAAACCGACCGGCTGGCTATAAGTGAACTCGTTCGGTTTGCCGTCGCTTCAATCGCAAAAATGGCAACATGGGAAGCGATGCAAGCGAAAGGATGGACGGATGACGACCTCAATAAGATTCAGGCGGAATGGCGAAAGCACGACTTCATCGGTTCTGCCGCTGCTGGTTTTGAGGGTGAACTTGTTTATGAAGACGCCTCTTACCAATTGATGCGAAAATCCAACGATGAGACGTTTAAAGTCCTGTTTGAGTGGCCAATTTTTCTCTCGGATGAATTGGAACCTCCGGTTTGGGAAAAGGTGGTGAGCAATTTTCCGTGCGGAGATGAACTGGTTGAATTTCTGCAAAGAGAAATTTTTTGCCGCGTATGGCGGTTTGCGTGGTCGCATCAACATCAGTTGCGGTCGGCGAAACAAATTCATCGCTTGCTGGAAATCACCCGCGACCTCGCTGAACAAAAATCCTACGCTGGCGTGAGTGCTGCGATTGACCAATTAATGGCGGAATCCGAGCAAAAAGGTTTTTTGGACTCGTTGCGTTTTCCTGAAGCCTCCTCTTATTTATCCCTTGCCAAAGTTATCAACAAAGCTGCGCGAGCACAGACTGAATGCTCCAGCGCACTGTGTGCAATTGCCGTGCAACGGTATGCATTACGCGAGGGAAAATTTCCTGCCGAATTGGGCAATCTCATTCCGGAATTTCTTCCGTCCGTTCCGACTGATTACTTCGATGGAAAGCCGATGAAATATTTTTTGAACGTAGATGGAAGTTTCACGCTTTATTCGGTTGGAGAAAATGGCGAAGATGATCACGCAGATAGTTCGCCAATGAAAACTTCTGGAAAAATCGCCCGAAGTATCTGGGATCGGAATGACGCGATCTGGCCTGCTCCTGCAACATCGGATGAGGTCGCTGCGTTTAGAGCTGAGAAAACTAAATAAGAAGGTAGATGAGTGCGTTTTTTATTAACGTCCGTCAACCACTGATTTTTGAATCTCGGCGACCGGTAAATTGATTCTAAGAACCTGCACCGAATCTTGAGCTTGTTGGACCAGGCGATTGGGAGACAGGCCGAGATAAAGCATTCCTGCGGCGCAGAAGAGAAGCACCGCTCTGGCGGACAGCGAAACTTTCACAGGCGAAAGATCAGTCGGATCTTTCGACCAATACATCGCGCGGATCACTCCAAAATAATAGTAGAGCGAAATGACCACGCCGATGATTGCGATTCCCACCAGCCAGTAATACGCGGAGTTGTTGGCGCCTTTTTCGACGACCGCTTTTAACAACAGGAATTTTCCAAAGAATCCAGCGAGCGGCGGGATGCCGGCGAGGGAAACCATTGCCATTGTCAGCACGGCGGCGAGGAACGGGGAACGTTGGCTCAGACCGGCGAGAACGGAGATGTCGTCGGAATCGCGGTCGCGCGTGACGAGGGCGATGACCATGAACGCGGCGAGGACGGTGAAGAGGTAACCGCAGAGATAATAAAGGATTGCCGAAAACCCGGATTGGTTCAGTGCCGCGAAACCGAGCAGCAGATAGCCAGCGTTGGCGATGCTGGAATAACCAAGAAGGCGTTTCAGGTTGCGTTGGGGAATCGCGCATAGATTGCCGTAGAGAATGGTGATCGCGGAAATCGCGATCAGCAGTTTATCCCAGTGCACAGCGACTTGCGGAACCGCCGTGAACAAGACGCGGAGCAACAAAATAATTCCAGCGGCTTTGGAACCGATCGCGAGAAAGGCCGTCGCCGGGGTCGGTGAACCTTGATAAACGTCCGGGGCCCAGATCTGGAATGGGAACGCGGCGATCTTAAATCCGAGTCCGACCATCACGAACAGAATGCCCAGGAGAAAGGCGGGTTGCGTTGCAAGGTCGGGAGTCCGGGCGAGCAGACTGCGAATTTCAAAGAAATTGGTAAACGTGGTCGTGCCGAAAATAAATGCGATGCCGAAGACGAGAAATGCGGCGGAGAGCGCGCTGAGGATCAGATATTTTATTCCCGCTTCCAGCGACGCTAGGCGGTTGCGTTGAAAACTATTCAAGACGTAAAAAGTGACGGAGATCAGTTCGAGCGAAACGAAGACGAGGACGAAATCGTTGGCGGACGAGGCGAACATCATTCCGGTGAGCGCGAACAGAATCAGCGAGTAAAATTCGGAGATGGCGCTTTGGATTCGATCAGCGAATTCAATTGCGATGAAAATGACAATGATGGCAGCGGTTAAAAAGAAGCGTTTGAAGAAGAGGGCAAGTCCATCGGCAACGAACATGTTGTTGAAGGCCAAACCGGATTCAACTTTGCCGAAGAAACTGTAACCCAATATGAGAATGAGACCGAAGGCGGCAGCGTAACCGAGTTTCCTCTTTTGGTCGGCAGGCGTCCAGAGGTCGCCGAGCAAAACGGCAATGGCCAGAATAACAACTGCAATTTCTAGTATGATCAGATTCATTTTATTTCACCGCCGCTTGCAGGGCTTTTGGAGCGGAAGAGTTTTCGGCTGCCTTGATTTTCGATTGGCCAGTTGCCATTTCCACAATCGTTTCCGCGCTCGGCTTAATTTTGTCAGTCAGCAGACGCGGGAAAAATCCAAACAGAATTAAACTCGCAAGCAGCAGCAGGTAAGGAAACTTGCGCCAAAAAGAGCTGGCATCGCGCGGTTCGGTCGGAGTTGCCACGAGTGGCCCGTGCAAAATGTTTCGCACGGCGCGCAGCATGTAAATTGCGCCAATAACCAGCGCACCCCAAACCGCGAGTCCGGTAACAAGCGGAAATACTTTCCACGCGCCAAACAAGACGAGCGCTTCTCCGGGAAAATTTGCGAACCCTGGCAAACCGCATCCGGCCATTGCCGCCATCACCATTGCCGCGCCGACGAACGGAATTTGTCGGAGCAGCCCGCCCATCTTGTCCATGTCGAGCGTGCCGGTTTGCTGATGAATGTAACCGCTCAGCGCGAAGGTCAGCGCGGCGAGAAGGCCGTGCGCGATCATCACGGTGACTGCGCCGGTGATTCCGATGAGACTCAAGCTCGCGATGCCGAGAAAACAAAAGCCCATGTGCGCGACGCTGGAATTGCCGATGAGCATGTTCAGATCGCGTTGCCGCATCGCGACGAAGCCGCAATAAACGATATTGCCCAAACAAAGGAAGGCGAGAATGTGCATCCAGCTTTGCGCGGCATCGGACATCAGTGGAAGTGCAATGCGAATCAGACCGTAAAGACCGAATTTTTTCAAAACGCCCGCGTGCAACATTGCAGTCGCGACCGGCGCGGAACCGTAACCGATCGGTGCCCAGGTGTGAAACGGCCAGAGCGAAACGAGGATTCCAAATCCAAAAAGGAGCAGGGGGAAAATGAGTTGTTGCGCCGCGAGTGCCATCGGCTGCGCCTGAAAATGTTTTGTGATTTCCAGAATGTTGAACGTGCGCGCATCAACCGGCATTTGCAGATAAAGCGCAATCAAGCCGACCAACGCGAGCAATGCACCGAGACTGAGATAGAGCGTGATTTGGAAGGTCGCGTAGTTCTTATTTTCGCCCCGGCCCCAGACGCCGATCATGATAAACGTCGGGACGAGCGCGAGTTCGTGGAAGAAATAAAAGAAGAATAAATCAAATGACGCAAACGCACCGAGAATTCCACCCGTCATCACGAGCAGCAAAAGATAAAATTCTTTCTCGTAAGTTTTGATGTTGCGCGAAACGCAAACGGCCGCGAAGGCGACGATTGCGCCCATCAAAATCAAACCAACGTTCAAGCCATCGACGCCGACGTG
>JBBQAX010000021.1:0-23987 GCA_038316905.1 Verrucomicrobiota bacterium
TGATCATGCCCGCCGCCGCCATGGTGAACTTGCTGGGCGCGGGCAAAGGTCCGGGACGTCCGGCGGGGTTGGAGCGCGCATTGAAAGTGCCCGGCGCTCACGTTCACATCTACGGCAAAGCGATGAGCGGCGCGGGCCGCAAGATGGGCCACGTCACCGCGTTGGGCCGCAATTTCGATGAGGCGCTCGCCATCGCACAACGCGCCGCGCAGGAAATTGCATTTGGAAAATTCACATGACCACCATACCAAAAAAAACCAAACCCAAAGTCGCCATCATCATGGGCAGCGATTCCGACTGGCCCACGCTCAAACCCGCCGCCGAGGTCTGCGCGGAATTCGGCGTGGCCTGTGAAGTGCGCGTGGTCTCCGCGCATCGCACGCCGGATGACATGGCGCTTTTCGCCAAAACCGCTGCCGGACGCGGACTCCGCGTCATCATTGCCGGCGCGGGCGGCGCAGCTCATCTGCCCGGCATGGTCGCGAGCCTCACGCCGTTGCCCGTGATCGGCGTTCCGGTGGAAAGCAAATCGCTTAAGGGACTCGATTCACTGCTCTCCATCGTGCAGATGCCCGGCGGCGTGCCAGTGGCGACGGTTGCCATCGGCGGCGGACGCAACGCCGGACTGCTCGCCGTGCAAATTCTGGGGACCGCCGATGACGCGCTGCGCAAGCGGGTGGTGAAATTCAAATCAAGGCTCGCGGTGGAGTCGCGAAAGAAAAACGATGCTCTCTCCGCTGAAACGGCAAAATTTCTCGAGGTTTGAACATGGAATTCTTTGAAGCAATCAAAACGAATCTGACCTCGCCGACCATTCTTTTCTTCGTGCTCGGCGTGGTCGCCACCCTTGTCAAAACGGACCTGCGTTTTCCCGAACCGCTCTATCTCGGGCTGACGATGTATCTGCTGGTGGCGATCGGTTTCAAAGGCGGCGTGGCCGTTTCCGCAGCGGGAGTGAGTGCAGTCTGGTTGCCCGCTTTGGCTGCCATGGCGCTCGGCGCGATCATCCCTCTCTGGTCGTATCCGATTCTGAGGTTTGTCGGAAAATTACCGGCGGTGGATGCCGCCGCGATTTGCGCGCACTATGGTTCCGTGAGCGCGGTGACCTTTATTGCGGCGGTCAGCTATCTGAATGAACTCCAGCAGCCGTATGAGAAATTCGCCACCGCGTTTCTCGCGGTCATGGAATCCCCCGCCATCATCGTGGGAGTAGTTTTAGGCAAGCTCGCTCAACGCCGGAGCGGCTCGCCGTTCAAATCGGTGATGCGAGTGGCCCTGCATGAAGGTTTGCTGGGACGCAGTGTGTTTCTGCTGCTCGGCTCCCTGGTCGTCGGCTTCCTGTGCGGCCAGCGCGGTTTGGACGCCACGGCGGGATTCTTTGTGACCCCTTTTCAAGGCGTGCTTGCGCTTTTTCTTCTGGAGATGGGAATGGTCGCCGCACGCCGGTTCGGCGATCTGCGCAAAGTGGGTTTCTTTCTCGTGGCCTTCGGAGTCTTGATGCCAATCATGCACGGCGTGATCGGAATCATGTTGGGTGAACTGGTGGGGTTGAGTCTCGGCGGCGCGATGCTGCTGGGGACGTTGGCGGCCAGTGCCTCCTATATCGCCGCGCCCGCCGCGATGCGATTGTCGTTGCCGGAGGCAAACCCGACTTTGTATCTGACCTCGGCGCTGGCCATCACCTTTCCATTTAACATCACTCTCGGCTTGCCGCTCTACTATGCGGTAGCCCGCTGGTGGTTTGGAGTCACACCATGAAGACATTCCCCATGAAGCTGGTCACCGTTGTCTGCGAAGCGTTGGCTCGCGAGCATTTGACTCGTGCGCTCACCGAAGAAGGCGCTCATGGTTATACGATGTTCACCGTGCAAGGTGCCGGCGCCAAAGGTTCCCGCGTGGCCGATATCGAGGAGTTCGGCAATATCCAGATCGAAGTGATCGTTCCCGCGCCCGTCGCTGAACGATTGATGGAACGTCTGCAACGAGACTTCCTCCCGCATTTTGCCGTCATCGTTTACGAAACAGAGGTCCGGGTCTTGCGCCAGGATAAGTTTTGAGAGGACGACAGGAGCAAAAGCGAAAATGAATTCTACTGACTCCTCCCGGCTGGCCGCAAAACGCGAGGATGAATGTATCTCAAGCGCTATCCAGTCGTGAAGTGGTTCAAGAAGCTCTCAAAGGGGAGAGATAAACCCGGCCTGATTGTTGTCCCGCGGCTTTACCGCCTGATCACTGTGCGGCCACGGAAAAGTTTCATTGCGCGGCCTCAACCCATAGCATCAGCCTATGAATCAAGCGGCGTTTGAAATCATTGTCATCTTTCTGCTGCTGATCGCGAACGGCGTGTTCGCGATGGCGGAGATTGCCGTCGTCTCATCGAATAAAGCCCGGCTGCGCCGTCTGGCCGATCAGGGTAACAGCACAGCGAAGGTGGCTTTGGAACTCGCGGAATCGCCCAACCGCTTTCTCGCGACGGTTCAGATCGGCATCACGCTTGTCGGCATCTTCGCGGGCGCGTTCGGCGGCGCAACCCTCGCAGCCAAACTGGCCGTCCCGATTGGACAGGTGTCATTCCTCGCGCCCTACGCGGACAAGCTGGCGTTTGGCATCGTGGTCGTCGTGATCACTTACTTCTCACTGGTCATGGGTGAGCTTGTGCCGAAACGATTCGGCCTGAGCAATCCGGAAGGCATCGCGATGGCCGTGGCCAAGCCTATGAACTGGCTCTCGCGCTTTGCCGGGCCGGTGGTGAGTTTCCTCAGCGTTTCCACGGAAGGTTTACTGCGCGTGCTCGGCTTCAAGCAGGCAAAGGAAGCGGCCGTTTCCGAAGAGGAGGTGCGCGTGATGATGCAAGAGGGCCTTCGCGCTGGGGCGTTTAACAAAGTCGAGAGTCACATCGTCCATAGCGCGCTGGAACTCGACCTGTTGCCCGTGCGCGAAATCATGACGCCACGCCCGAAGGTCATCTGGTTGAATCAAGACGACTCGCACGACCAGATTTGGCACAAGATCGTCGTGAGCAATCACTCGCATTTTCCGGTTTACAAAGGCAATCGCGATCACGCAGTGGGCGTTGTTTCTATAAAGGCGATTTACGCCAACCTCGCCGTCGGCGTCGGCGTGAAGCTCAAAGACTTGATGACTCCTCCGCTGATCGTCCCAGAATCACAGACGGTGTTGCAACTGGTCGAGACCTTCAAGCAAAGCGGCAAACACATCGCGCTCGTGACGGACGAGTTCGGCAGCCTCATCGGTCTCGTCACGTTAAACGACGTGATGGAAGCAGTCGTCGGCGAATTTCCATCGCAAGGCGAACGCGCGAAGCCCGAAGCCAGGAAACGCGACGACGGTTCGTGGCTGATTGACGCGATGATTGATCTCGAAGCGGTCGAGAAGGCGCTGCCGGGTTTCAAGTTCGGCGGCGATGCCTACACGGAATATCAGACGCTTGCCGGATACGTGGTGAAGCAACTCGGCCACGTTCCCAAGGAAGGCGAGACGTTCGTGGCGCAGAGCTACCTCTTCGAGGTGCTCGACATGGATCGCCATCGCGTGGACAAAGTGTTGGTGTCGCCTGCCAAAAACGCGCCGCTGCCCAACCAATGAAAGGAACATCGCGATTGAACCAGTTTGACCGAGTTCACGGAAATTTTTACCGCGAATTGGATATGAAAGTTTAACGCAATTTCAACAAACAGATCGCCGAGACGATCATCGCGAAGGTTGCGGACACGCAGGAGTTGCGGAAGGAATTGCAGAACGTGAAAAAGCGCGCGCGCCATTGCTATGAGTCTGGTTTATCCCGAAGACGATTCGCGGTTGGAAGGTGAGTTGACTCGTTTGCGTGAACTGTTGCCGGAAGTCGCAGACCAACATCACTTGGGCGCTTGTCGGCTCCAGTCCGCAGTTCACGCGCGTGGCTTTTGAATTCTCAACCGACAATGTGAATTACATTTCCCTGGGTAAAGGCACCCCGGTCAGCAGCAATTGGACATCAATCGCCTTGAATCTCCCGACCGGACAAAACCTCTCCATCCGCGCACGCGGTTATTATCGCAGCGGCTACCAAAACGGCTCGGAGAGCATCATGGAATCCTTGCGGAATGTGGTACTGACTCAGGCTGCGGCGACACAGCCCGTCTTGAACATTCAACGCAGTTCGAACACTCAGGTCGTGTTGCTGTGGCCCTCAAACTTCACCGGTTTCACCCTGGAGGCCAACACCAACCTCAACACGAACGTCTGGAGCGTTGTAGCACCCGCGCCCGTGGTCAGCGGCACAAATAAACGTTGTGACCAACACTATCAGCGACTCGCCGCGCTTCTACCGCTTGCGCCAATCGCCCTAAGCGCCTCAGTTCGGTTCTTAATGTTAAAATAAGATCGCGCGGACCACGGCATTTTCTCGCGTCAAGGTCGGCGAAAAGACATAAAAAAGATACTCGAACAAGTGCAGTGTGAATTTCCTGTTCGCCAAACTTAATTGCCGCGGCTTTGTTTTACCCATCAGAGATGCTCCCCGGCCATCACATCCGTTTCCTTGAGCGCGAGCGAAAACGGTTCAAGCAACATAGGCTCGTCGTGATTCAGAAATTTTCCGGTGAGTTGGAAAAATTCGCACTCCGTCGTCGCGCGGCGAATGGCGTGGAGAAATTCTCCCGTCGGCTCAATACCCATACCCACGTAGTTCATGTATTTTTTCATCTTCTGAATGTGCGCGTTTTCGCCGATGTGCGGCGGGCGAACTGTTTCAAACAAATCGCGCAAATAATTTAGAACGTCGTGGCCAGTTGGAATGAAGATCGGCTCGCCGCGCTGATGTTGTCGAATTTGCGTGAAGAGCCACGGGTTGCGAATCGCGCCGCGCCCGATCATTAAACCGCGTGCGCCGGTGATTTTCAAAACCTCCTCCGCCTTCTCCGCAGAATAAATATTTCCATTCGCCAACACTGGAAACGGCAACGCCGCAACCGCTCGCGCAATGAAATCGTAATGCACTTCGCTGCGATACATTTCTTTCACCGTGCGACCATGCACCGTCAGCAAATCAATTTTGTGTTTCGCAAAAATCGGGAGCAACTCGGCGAACACGTCGGGTGAATCAAAACCAATCCGCGTCTTAACCGTAAATTTTGTGGAAACCGCGTCGCGCAATGCGCCGAGAATCGAATCGACGCGCTTGGGTTCGCGCAACAAACCGCCGCCAGCGCACTTCCGATAAACCACGGGTGCTGGACAGCCGAGGTTCAGATCAATTGCCGAAACCGGATATTGCTGAAGTTGTTTCACCGTGCGGATCAGCGCCGGAATATCGTTCCCAATCATCTGCGCGATGACTGGTTTGCCTGTCGGATTTTTGGTGACCGATTCGAGAATCCCTTTCTCCAGGTTGGAAGTGGGATGAACGCGAAAATATTCCGTGTAATAGACATCCGCGCCGCCATAGCGCGTCATCAATTTCCAGAACGGCAGATCGGTCACGTCCTGCATTGGTGCCAGTGCGAGCAGCGGTGTTGGGCTTTTTAAGATGGAATCGAGATCGTTCATGAACTAAGGGCGCAAGATAATGAAATTACTTTGGTTGCGCAGTTTTAAATCGGCGTGTCGTTTTTCGGCTCCACTTTTTTCTCCGCGTCGTCGGGCCTGTACGCTAAGAATCGTCCGTGCTCGCATTTTTCAACGGCAAATTTGTCCCGGAAGAGCAGGGGACGATCTCAATTTTCGATCGCAGTTTTTGCTTGGGCGACGGATTGTTCGAAGTCGTGCCGGTTTACAATGGCAAGTCGTTCCTGTGGGACAAACATTTTGCTCGGCTGCAAGCGGGCGCGGAGTTTCTCAAGATTAAAATTCCTTTCGCGCCGGACGCGATCGCGGCGTTTGCTGAGCAACTTCTCCGCGAGAATCAAATGCAGAAAGGCATGTTGCGCGTGCAACTTTCGCGCGGAGTTGGGGCGCGTGGTTATTCGGCAAAAGGTGCAAATTCGCCGCCGCTGGTGATGACGACGCACCTTGCGACTCAGCCTCCCTCCGAGATTCGAATCGTCACAAGCTCCATTCGTATTCCGGCGAACGACCCATTATCGAAATTCAAAACGTGCAGCAAACTTTCCCATGTGATCGCGCGCATGGAGGCTGACGACAAAAGTGCTGACGAAGCGCTGTTGCTCAACACCGATGGGAACGTGGCGGAGGCGACCAGTAGCAATTTTTTCTGGATGGACGACGACACCGTTTGCACGACGCCGTTGGAGAGCGGTGCCTTGCCCGGTGTGACGCGGGCCTTCGTGCTCGAACTTTGTCGGGAACTTAAGATTGCAACGGTTGAGCGAAATATTTCTCCGGATCTGCTTCCGAAAGTTAATGCCGCGTTCTTAACCTCCAGTGGCAGCGGCGTTCGCGAAGTCATTCAAATTGATGAGAAGAAGATGTCCCGCGCTCCTATTGCGCAATTATTGCGCGCGGCGTATTTGAAGTATGCTGAAAGTCCGGATTAAAAGCGCGGGACTTGCCGCGCAACTCATCCATCTGAAGGCTGGTCCAAATCGTTTTGGGCGCTCCTCGACGAACGATTTCCAGATCGATCATCCCTCCATTTCATCGAATCACTGCGAGATAATTCTTGAGAACGGGACGGTTCTGATCCGCGACATCAGTTCCACCAACGGCACGTTTATCGATGATAAAAGAGTCCACGAGGCTGTTTTAAAATCGGGTCAAAGCTTTCGCCTGGGCAGGATCGAATTGATTCTCGAATCGGCCGTTGACGACGTTCCACAAACAAAAACAGCGCTTCTCTGCGCCAAACATTCTCGCCTCACGGCAACCGCGCGATGTCTCCAGTGCGAGCAAAATTTTTGCGATCATTGCGTCACGACACGTATCGTGGACAGTGAAATGAAAAAATTTTGTCGAACGTGTGGCAGCGAATGCGGCCTGGTGAACATTGACGTTGTTGCGCATCAAACCGATGACCAACGTGCATTCGCGTTGTTGACCAACGCCCTGCGCTATCCAATCCAGCGTCATGGCTGGGTTTTGTTGTTGGGCGGTTCGCTGCTGTTCTTCCTGATCGACATCGCCACCGCGGGTTTTTCGATGGGAGCGCCGTCCACCGCTGCGCTCGCGCTCGTGTTTGCAGTTCTCGCCGCAGGTTACCTTTTTGCCTTCATGCAACGCATCATCACCACCACCGCAATGGGCGAAGACCAAATGCCGGGGTGGCCTGATTTCACGGAAGTGTGGCAGGACATGATTCAACCCTTTCGGCTTTTGTGGGGTTTGTTCGCCGCCTGTTTTGGACCAGCAATCCTTTGCTGGTATTTCGCTTACAATGGTTCTGCTCTCGCCGAAAAACTCTTGGTGCCACTGATTGCCGTGGGCTTTTTGTATTTGCCGATGTCGCTGCTTGGAGTGGCAATGTCTGACAGTCTTGCCTCGTTGAATCCGCTTTTTGTTCTCACCTCGATTTGCAAAGTGCCAGGAGAATATGCCGTCGCGTGTTTGTTGCTCGTCGTAATCATCGGTCTCAAATGGGCTGTCGAAGTAGCGTTGGCGCGGGTGATCCCGATGTTTGCCATTCGTTACTTAATTTCTGCCGTAGTCCTTCTCTATTTTTTGATCGTGGAGATGCGTGTGCTGGGCCTGATGTATTTGTGGAATCGTCGTAAGCTTGGATGGATGTAACGTGGATTCAGGTGCCTGGCTCAAGTGCCGAAACATTCAGTTCATTAAGTTATGCCAACTCTTTTTGACCCAATCCAGGTCGGCGATCTGCAATTGCCGAATCGTATTTTCATGGCGCCGCTCACTCGATGCCGCGCCAGTGAAGGCCGCGTTCCCAATCAGTTAATGCGTGAGTATTACTCGCAGCGCGCCTCCGCCGGAATGATCCTGACCGAAGCGACTTCCGTGTCGTCGATGGGCGTGGGCTATCCGAACACTCCCGGCATTTGGTCTGAGGAACAAGTGGCGGGCTGGCGAATGATTACCGAGTCCGTTCATAACGCGGGCGGTAAGATTTTGCTGCAACTCTGGCATGTCGGACGCATTTCCGACCCGATGTATCTTGGCGGCAAATTGCCGGTCGCACCGAGCGCCCTCGCCCCGGCAGGTCACGTGAGCCAGGTTCGTCCGATCAAACCGTTTGTCACACCGCGCGCCCTGGGAATCGAAGAGATCCCCGGCATCATTGAGGAATATCGCAAAGGCGCGTCCAATGCGCAGCGCGCCGGATTCGACGGCGTGGAAATTCATGGCGCGAATGGCTATTTGCTCGACCAGTTTCTTCAGGACAAAACCAATCGCCGCACGGATGAATATGGCGGGAGCATTGAAAATCGCGCGCGGCTGATGCTCGAAGTTACTGACGCGGTCATATCAGTTTGGGGGAGAGGCCGGGTTGGAATGCATCTCGCGCCGCGGTGCGATGCGCATGACATGGGCGACAGCAATCCCGCAGCGACTTTCGGTTATGTCGCGAAGGAACTCGGCAAGAGACGCATTGCTTTTATTTGCGCACGCGAATCGCTTGGAAACGATCGGCTGGGACCGCAGCTCAAAGCAGCTTTCGGAGGTGTTTACGTGGCGAATGAAGAATTCACTAAAGTAACCGCCGAACAAGTTCTGTCGGCGGGCGAAGCCGATGCTGTCGCTTTCGGCAAATTGTTTATTGCGAATCCTGATTTGCCAAATCGCTTCACAAATAACGCGCCATTAAACGAACCGGATTCTTCGACGTTTTACGCGGAAGGCGCAGCTGGCTACACTGATTACCCGTTCGCAGCGACCGGCGTGGATTCGTGATTCAATCAGGGCTACATCGGGGGCCGAAATGTCCCACGATTTCGTCTTCCTGGACTCTCGATTGATTCCGAGGACGATCCACATTTTACGCATAAAAAAAAGGCATCCCGAAGGATGCCGATCGTTTGTTTAGGAGAAAATTACGCGCTCAAAGAAACGGACGCATTCTGATACGGCAACGGCGTTCCAAAATGCGGATGTCCATCTTCGTTCCAATTGAAACGTTGGGCATGAACGTGACGATCACCCCATCCGTTTTTCTCTTCTGCTTTCGCGTGATAAAGAATCCAGTCTTCGGTCTGGCAAGGCGATTTCACGAAGGAACAATGGCCGACGCCCCAGATGCGTTCGTTCTTTTGGAATACCGGACCGGAAACCTTTTTCCACGACGCCGGATTCAGGAAGTTGTCATCCGTGTTGACCAACATTCCGAGGCAATAGTCCACCGTCCAACTGGCGCTCGCTGAATAAATGAGGAACACCTTGCCATCACGTCTGAGAATTTGCGGTCCTTCGCAGATCGGCATCTCCACGCGTTCCCAATTGTGTTCGGGATGGGCGATCAAAACTCGTTCGCCGGAAATCGTGTAAGGATTTTTCATCGGCGCAATGTAGATATTTTGTTGGCCATCGGTTGTTCCGGGCCAGCCCGACCAGATCATGTAAAGGCTGCCATCTTTTTGCTCCAGCAACGTGCCGTCGATGGCCCATCCGCCGGTTTCGAGCATTCCGCGACAGTGATAATTGCCGAGAGGATCTGAGCCTTCAGATTCCAAAACCCACATGCGATGGTTCTCATTTTTACCATCATCAGCAGCGTAATAGACATACCACTTGCCATTAATAAAATGAAGTTCAGGCGCCCAAACATTTTTGGAATTCATCGCGCTGCTCGGAGGAGTCCAAATTTTGGTTCCGGGATCTTGGCCGATTTCAAAAATCGATTTCGATTTGCGGATGAAAAGGGTGGTTTGATCGCGACTTTCACAAAAGTAATAAAATCCTTCATGAAAAATCATCCACGGGTCGGCCGCTGGTGTAGAAATAATGGGGCTAATCAGCATTTTTATTCTTTTTGAACTGTCTCGATAGTTGACAGCGTTTGTATTGTTTTTTGGAGGGGGGGATTCAGGGAATGCATAAAACGCCTGTGTTTTACTGCATGATCCGAATCTCTCCTCCTCGACAAAACGATTTCAGCTAAACGCGTGCCACGGTTGAGGGAATCCAGAGAGAATGAAGCAG
Organism: Verrucomicrobiota bacterium; assembly: GCA_038316905.1. Taxonomy (GTDB): domain Bacteria; phylum Verrucomicrobiota; class Verrucomicrobiia; order Limisphaerales; family CANJXF01; genus CANJXF01. Next base: position 10,048 of record JBBQAX010000021.1, read on the forward strand.
CGTGGCAGCGGAGAAGGGTCGCCAAGCCTTGAAGAAGATCAGCGACGGCGAGTTTACGGCAAGAAAGGGTTAACGAAGTGATTCTTACCCGCGGATAGGCTTATTCACTCGGTCTGGTTTGCGATTCCGGATCCAGAAGTTGATCCAGCCGCGTATTCTCCAAGCCGGAAATTTCCTGAGCGACGTCGCGGACCGTGCGATTTTGTTCGTAAGCGAGCTTCGCAATCTTCGCCGCGTTGTCGTATCCGATCACCGGCGCGAGGGCCGTACACATTGCCAGGCTCTGCTCGATATTCGCCCGGCATTTCTCAACGTCGGCCTCGATTCCCGCCACGCAACGCGATGCAAAAGTGCGTGCGCCGTTCGCGAGAATTTCAATTGATTCCAATAAATTATGCGCGATCAACGGCATCATCGCGTTCAGTTCCAGATGACCGAGCAATCCGCCGATGTTGATTGCAGTATCGTTGCCGATAACTTGCGCGCCGACTTGGATCATCATTTCGCACATCACCGGATTCACCTTGCCCGGCATGATGGACGAACCGGGTTGCGTGGGAGGAAGTCTCAATTCACCAATGCCGAGGCGCGGTCCCGAGGCGAGAAAGCGAATGTCGTTCGCGATTTTCATCAAGCTGATGGCCACAGTTTTCAAGGCGCCACTGGCTTCCACGCAGGCGTCCTTCGCGCCTTGCGCTTCGAAATGATTGGGCGCTTCAATCAGCGACAGATTTGTTTCTTGCGCAATTCCGGCGATGGTTCTTCGCGCGAATTCTTGATGAGTATTGATTCCAGTTCCAACGGCGGTCCCGCCCAAGGCGAGTTCGCCCAAATGCCGTTGCGCGAAATGGAGCCGTTCGATGCCATGTTCAATCTGGCTCGCGTAGCCGCTGAATTCCTGGCCGAGTCGAATCGGCGTCGCGTCTTGAAAATGCGTGCGCCCAATTTTTAATATCCCATTAAATTCTTGCGCTTTGTTGGACAACTGGAGCAGCAATTCTTCGAGTGATGGAATCAAGCGACGCTGAATAGTTTCCAGAGCGGCTAGATGAATGGCCGTGGGAATGACGTCGTTGCTGGATTGGCCGCGATTTACGTGGTCATTGGGATGGACCAGTTTATCCCCAAGTTTTCCGCCGAGCAGTTCCGTGGCACGCGCGGCGATCACTTCGTTCGCATTCATGTTCGTCGAAGTGCCAGATCCGGTTTGGAAAATATCGACGACGAATTCCGAATCGAGCTTCCCTTCGATCACTTCGGAAGCGGCGCTTTGAATGGAGTCCCCCAACTCACGTGAGAGGAAGCCGAGGGAGAAATTGGTCGCGGCGGCGTGCTTTTTGATCAGGCCAATGGCGCAAATGAATGCTCTGGAAAAACGAAGCTGGCTGATCGGAAAATTCTCAATGGCTCGCGCCGTTTGTGCTCCGTAATAGGCGTGTGATGGAACCCGCACTTCCCCCATCGAATCAGTTTCGATTCGATGTGCCTCATTCATATTGACACGACCGACTGATTATCGCCGTGTGATGAGATAACCTGCGACTAAACCAATCAGCAACGCCGCAAATAGAGATTGGTAAGGTTTCTTTTCAATGTGGATGCGTTGTTCTCCGTCAGAAAACTGCGCGATTTCTTCGTAATCTAGTTCGCCAAAATCGTGAAGGACGCGATGTGTTTCCATAGGTCAACAGTTGCGTTTTTTTCGCGAGGATTTTCCAGCGAAAAGGAATCCCATCAATGCCCCAATCCCAACTGCCACTCCAATCGAGGAATAAATGTGGGTGCGAAGGGCTTCGTCGGATGCATGAGCACTGTCAGCAATGCGGTCCTGCGTCCGCCGATATTTACCTTTGGTGGAGCGCCAGGCTGAGGCGACCACATTCTTGCCCGACCAGACTTCGCTGGCGTTGCGCAAGGCGCGTTGGGCTTCTGCGCGAGTGACCTCAACATCGCGCGCCACTTCATGTTTGGATTTGGTTTCCATAAAGATCGGTAAAAAAAGAGAGCGGACCTTAGTCCGCTCTCTGGTTGAGAGTTTAGCGGCGTTTCATCAGAAAGCCCAGCAGAAGCCCGGCTCCAAACGCGATTCCCAAAGCGGAATACGGGTTGGAACGGATCGCTTGATCTGTTGCCTTCGCCCCCGCTGCCGCTTTTTCCTGAGCCGCTTGATAGGCGGCGCGAGCCGACTCCATAGCCGCCGTACCGGCAGCTTTCGTTCGGTTAGACCAGTCGGTGGCGGTTTCTTCTGCCATTTCCTTGGCTTCGCGTCCGATGTTTTTGGCTTCGTTAGCTAAATCTTTTGTTCTTGGTTCCATAGTTTTCGTTTCCTTTCAGACTGAATATATCGCCCAAATCGACAGAATCTATCGTGGCAAAGCTGTTTTTATCTTGGTGAAAATTACTCTTCATCCTCTTCCTCGGAAGATGATTTTCCGCTTGTCGCCAGCAATCCAATTATCATCCCGACACCAAAGGCGATACCCACTGCCGCGTATGGTTTTTCACGAATGGCTTGATCTGTGACTTTCGAATATTCCTTTGTTCTGTCCTGGATCTTCTGGCATGTCGCTTTCGTCGCGTCCCACGCCGCAGTTCCGGCCGCGCGTGCCTTGGATTTCCATTCTTGCGAAACGTTTTTCATTTCTTCCAATTCATCCTGCACAATGTCTCCAGCTTCATTTCTCATAATATTATCGGGTTAATTGTTATTCCTGATCCGAACCTGAGGTTCCATTTCAATTTAAAATGACCCGCATAGAGTGCTAGAGGGAACTCCGCTGCATTTGGGTTAAGAGAAATACCTACCGCGCCCACAATTCTTGACCGAGAAAGCGCGTCTGCTACGGTGGGCGACACATCCAAAAATCATGAAACAAATAATTTATTCCATTGCAGCACTGGGTTTTCTGGCCACAGCGCTTCATGCGGAAGACAAAACGGAATTAAAAACCCAGCGTGAGAAGGCCAGTTACAGCATCGGATACGAAATGGGCTCGGGCATGAAACAGCAAAAGCTGGATATAGATACCAATTCAATTGTGAATGGATTGCGCGATGGTTTTTCCGGCCAAAAAGGATTACTGACGCCGGAGGAAATGAGAGCGGTCATGGAGACGTTTGAAAAAGATTTGGAAGCGCGGATGCAAAAGGAAGCTTTGACTGTTCCTGAGAATAATAAAAAAGAAGGCGCGTCGTTTCTCGTAGAAAACAAGAAAAAGGAGGGAGTGAAAACTCTGCCAAGCGGTTTGCAGTATAAAGTTCTTCGCGAAGGAACTGGTCCCTCGCCGAAACCTGAAGACAAAGTCACCACTCATTATCGCGGCACACTGATCGATGGGACAGAGTTCGACAGCTCCTATTCGCGCCGTGAGCCAACCAGCTTCGGCGTGGGGCAGGTGATCAAGGGCTGGCAGGAAGCGTTGCAGTTGATGAAGGCCGGTTCCAAGTGGCAATTGTTTATTCCGAGTGATCTCGCATACGGCGCAGCGGGCGCGGGGCGAAGCATCGGACCCAATGCCACCTTGATCTTCGAAATCGAGCTGATTTCCATTGATAAACAGTGACTGGACTTTTTGCACAGATAGCGGACTTTCCCTGACGTGAAAATTTTTAGTTACCTTGGTTTGTTTTGTTGTTCTTTTGCACTGGCCGCGGCTGAACCCACCGTCGCGCGCGAAACAATCGAAGTCGATGCGAAGGCTCAGATCGAGAGAACCGATGCCGACAAGCGCACCGAAAGCAATATTGCGAAATTCGCCGCCCGATTGCTGGAGCGGACGCATTATTCGCAACAGCAATTGGACGACGAAGTTTCGGGGAAATGGCTGGATCGCTACATCGATAGTCTCGACCGGTTGCACCTGTATTTCCTGGAATCCGATGTGGGCGAGTTTGAAAAATATCGCACTGAACTCGATAACCTCACGTTGGAATCTGGCGACACGCGTCCCGCTCACTTGATTTTTGCGCGAATGATGGAGCGCGTGGAGCAACGCCACGCCTACGTGAATGAATTGCTGAAGACTGAGAAGTTCGAGTTCACCGGCAACGATCGTTACACGCCGGACCGCCGCGAATTGCCCCGCGCGAAAACCTTGGACGAAGCCCGCCAGCTTTGGCGTCAACATTTGCGTTCCGAGTTTCTACACGAAAAACTTGCTGCAAAGGACACCAACAAAGTTAAAACGGCCAAACTGGAGAATGGCGACCCGAAGGGAAAAGTATCTCTCGAAAAGACAAAGGTGACCGACGGCATCACAAATACGACTTCAGCCAAGGCTACGAACGCGACGCCGACGGAGAAGATCATCGAGGAGATTCAGAAACGTTACACCAACATAGAGCGCAACCTGAAAGAACTCAGTGGCGACGACGTGTTTGAAATTTACATCACCGCATTGGCGCGCGTTTACGATCCCCATTCTGATTACATGGGACGTTCGCAATTTGAGAATTTTAATATCTCCATGAAACTTTCCCTTTTTGGCATCGGCGCGTTGCTCGAATCCAAAGATGGCTATTGCACGATCAAAGAACTGATGGCTGGCCCCGCCATGCAAAGTAAAAAAATCAAGCCCGGCGACCGCATTGTGGCTGTGGCGCAAGGCGACGGCGAATTCGTGGATGTCGTGGGCAAGAAGTTGAACAGGGTTGTTGAATTGATTCGTGGCGAAAAAGGGACGGAAGTGCGCCTGCGAATTTGGCCGGCGGCTGCCGCGGATTCTTCCGAGCGAAAAACCGTCGCCATAGTCCGCGACATCATCAAACTCGAAGATCAGGAAGCCAAAGCCAAAGTCATCGAAGTTCCGAATGGCAAGGAAACCGTTCGTCTGGGTGTGATTGATTTGCCCTCGTTTTATGCGGATCCCGATCCGAGGGATGGCAGCAAACCCAAGTTCACGACCGAGGACATCGCCAAGTTGTTGAAGAAATTGAACCAGGAAAAAGTTGCTGGCGTCATTCTCGACTTGCGACGCAACGGCGGCGGTTTGCTTGATGAAGCCGTGAACCTGACCGGCCTGTTCATCACCAACGGCCCAGTCGTCCAGGTTAAAAATCTCGATGGCGAAATCATCACGCTGTCGGATTCGGATAAATCGGTCGCTTACAAAGGGCCACTCATCGTTTTGACCAGTCGGTTCAGTGCGTCGGCATCGGAAATTCTGGCGGGCGCGTTGCAGGACTACGGCCGCGCTTTGGTCATCGGCGATTCCTCCACTTTTGGAAAAGGCACGGTGCAACGATTGATCGAGCTGAATGATCACATGCAACGACAGAAGCTCGAATACAGCTATCATCCAGGCGCTTTGAAACCGACGACGGCGAAATTCTATCGCGCCGGTGGTTCGTCCACACAATTACGCGGTGTCATTCCAGACCTGCGCCTGCCCACGGTCATCGACTACGCCGAAATCGGGGAAGCTTCGATGGAGAATCCGTTGCCGTTTGATGAAGTTTCGAGCGCCTCGTTCGAGAAGTGGAATTTAGTAAAACCCTATTTGCCGGAACTCCAAACGCGTTCGGATCAACGGATAAAAACGGATCAAGACTTCGTTTACATTCAGGAAGACATCAAAGAATTCAAAAAGAACCTCGCGGATAAGAGCATCTCTTTGAATGAGCAAACCCGGCGCAAAGAGAAAAAGGAAATCGAAGCACGCGAAGAAGCCAGAAAAAAAGAACGCAAAGGCCGAACGACCCCAGAGCCAAAAGTTTTCGAAGTTACGCTGAAGAATGCGGAACTTCCCGGCTTGCAGCTCTATGTTCCAAAAACGAATGAACTCGCGGCGGCTGAGAGTGGCACGACGTCACTGGGCCTCGATGAAGATGGTGAGCCGGAGGACAAAAATCCCGCAGTGGACGCGCCTTTGCGAGAAACTGAGAAAATTTTGCTGGATTACATTTCATTGCTCACCAAGGAAAAGCCAGCGCTCTCCAAAGCTCGGTGAGTCATTCCGCAGGGCACGGAAGTTGGACAGAAATACAGAAGTCATCGCACGAATCTGTTCATTCTGTCCGTCCCGTTCTGATGGTGGTCGTGTTCAATCCTTGCGTTTGAAAGATTCCTCTCCCAACGCCGTTAAATATCTTCAGCCAAACTGGGTATTTTGCCTCATCGCTTTCTCGCGATTCTCGCATAGCATGGCGGTCGATGTTTTCTAACCGTTTGTTCCTCGCTGTCGCACTTTTTGCGCTGATTCCATTTTGTCTCTTCAGTGCGACGCGTCCCGCACCCAAGCTCTTGCTCAATTCGTCAACTCTCACCACCTCTGAGAAATTCGTTCTAGCGCAAGTCAGTACGGGAAAATCCGCCGACCTGGAAAGCGAATTCGCAGATGCGACGAACCGCGTTTTGCGCGGCGCTTTCGTCGAAGCGCTTCTGACCCAGAGCGGCACCAATATTCATCGCAACGGCTTTTCCATCGAACACGCGGTCATTCTCGACCCGCTTGATTTGCGCAACGCCGAAGTGCATTTCGAAACGACACTTTCCGAATGCCGCTTCGCAGGCCCCGTTAACTTTTCAAAAAGTATTTTTGAAAACGGGTTCTCATTAACTGGTTCGATCTTCGAAGATTCCGCAAACTTTTTGTCGATGAAGATACAGCGCCTGGCGGTGTTCGATAAAACCCGTTTCGCCTCAGAGGTGAACGGTGCGCAAATGGAAATTTTGGGCGACTTCACCGCGCGCGACGCTCGCTTCAACAGTCCGTCGGGCCTGGTTAATTTCACCAGTCTCAAAACATCTGGCGATGCGATCTTTTCCAACGCGGCTTTCGCAGGACCGGTCTCCTTTCAATCCGCGCACATCACTGGGAACTGCCGTTTTGATGCGAGCCTCTTTGCCAGCACTAACGCGCTGATTGATTTCGAAGAAATGAGCGTGGGTGCTGCCACCAGTTTTGTGAGTAATCGTTTTGCCGGTTACGTTTCATTCAAAGATGCGAAGTTCGCCGCGCTCGATTTTTCCAAAGTTACCTGGCCGGTCGGCCGCGATGACACTGAGTGGCTCTGGCTCAACGGCATGACTTACACGCGCATCAGTGCCGGAGCGGAAAAAGATTCCTGGCAAAATCTCTACAATTTGGTTGAACGCACGGCTCACGGTTCGGCCTATTCCCCCGACATCTTTTCGCGGCTGGCCGATTACTATCGCAAGCTCGGTTACCCGCGACAGGCGAACACCATTTTTCGCGCGCAAAAGAAACGCGAGCGCGAAGAAGTTCTTAGCGGCGCGTCGTGGGCATGGAGTTTCTTTCTGGAACATTTTGTGGGATACGGACGTAGCCCGGAGCGCGCTATTTTTTGGAGCGTCGCCATCATTGGAATTGGCTGTGTGATGTTTCGCCCCAGTCGGATGGAGCCGCAAAAAACGGAGTTCACCCAACGCAAATACAGCCCGTTCTGGTATAGCGTGGACGTCTATTTGCCGATCATCAAATTACACGACGCCGAGATCTGGAAGCCGAAGGAAGAATATGTCTTATCACATCTCTGGCGTCGCGTTCACACTGTGCTGGGGTGGGCGCTGATCCCCATCGCGCTGGCGGCGTGGACGGGAATGCTTTCTCAATGACCGAAATTATTGCTGAGCCGTTTTATCCGCTGCGCCAGCCTCACCGGTTTTCTTAGGATTCGGACGGTCCACATTTTTCAACCGTTCGCGAACCATGTCGGCGCGGAGCAGATCACGTTCTTCAGCGGCCAGCTTTTCAGTGAATTGCTTTTGCAAATGCGCCGGCTGCGTGACGATAAACAATTCATCGATCAACCCGCGTTCCACTTTTGGAAATTGTCCGAGATCGACGCCCAGCCGCATCAACGAAAGCAGATTCATCGTTTCCTTTGAAGAAATGCTGTGAGCATTGGCGAGAATTCCGTAAGCGCGGCCAACGTGGTTAAAAACCATTTTCGGTTTCTTTTCCAACAACAGGATGCGCGCATTTTCTTCGTGCTCGATGATCTGCAAAAGAACTTTGTTGAGCCGCTCGACGATATCCGTCTCTGCTTCGCCCAGCGTCATCTGGTTCGAAACCTGAAAAACATTTCCCAGCGCTTCGGTTCCTTCGCCATACAAACCGCGCACGGCGAGCCCGAGTTTATTGACCGATTGGATGATCTGATTGATCTGCTCGGACAAGACCAGGCCGGGCAAATGAAGCATCGCACTGACGCGAATTCCCGTGCCGAGATTGGTGGGGCAAGCGGTGAGATAACCGATCTCAGAGTTAAAAGCGTAATCCAGACGTTTCTCCAAATCAGAATCGACCTGGTCAATGGTCACCCAGGCCTGCTTGAGTTGGAGGCCCGGACGCAACGCCTGCATCCGCAAATGATCTTCTTCATTGATCATCACGCAGAGCGATTCTTCCTTGTTCAAAACCAGTCCGCTGCCCGCGCTCTTCGCGGCGTGTTCGCGGCTGATCAAATGCCGCTCGACTAGAATCTGTTTATCGATGTTGGTGAGATTATCCATCGATTGGGAAAAGCCGTTTGCCATCTGCGACAAACTTTCCACGGCAGGCCGAATGGATTCGAGAGCTTTGATCCGCTCGGGCTTTTTGGCGTGGCCGGGAAACGCGAGATTTTTGACGTTACGCGCCAGTCGAACCCGGCTCGACATGACAATGCGATCGTGCGGCCCCGAGCGGCGGGTCGTTTCAGCGGGTGGAGTTAAAAATTCCTGCAAGTCCATGTTAAATAGCGGCAACCTGATTTAATTTATCGCGCGTCGATTTGATCTCATCACGCAGCGTGGCGGCGTTCTCGAAATCTTCATCGTGAATGGCTTTATCCAACCGCTTCTGCAACTGGCGCAATTGATTCGTCAAATCGCGACCTTGTCGTAAGGCCTGCGGAACTTTGCCGACGTGCCGGACGCCTTTGTGCATCGTCTTCAGCAAACCTTCGAGACCGTCTTTGAATGTCACATAACATTCTGAGCAACCGAGTCGCCCCGCCTTTTTGAAATCCGCCTGGGTGAAGCCGCAGTTTGGGCAACGGACTTCTTCACCGCCGGAACCTTTTTCGATCTCTTGCGCCGCGCCGAGTCCGAGCAATAAATCCGCGAGCGAAAAGCCCGCCGGATCATTCACGCCCTTGTTCTTGGCGCAGTCCTCGCACAAATCCACCTTCTGCATTTTGTCGCCGACAATCTGCGTGAGATGAACCTTGGCCTGATTTTGTTTACAAATGATGCAAAGCATTTTGTTAATATCGTTAAATTGCGGGCACCGGACTTTTTCGAGGGGATTTGCTGGCGAACAATTCGTGCACGTCACGATGCGCCAAGGTCCAAAAACAGAACCCGGATGCAATCAAATAAGTCAGGCAAACCAACAAGACGGCAATCAACGGCAACGCAGGGTGGGGTCGTTGTTCAATCAGGATCGCGGGAAAATTAAATACAATTTGGGCGGAATTAAAAATCGTCCACGGCAAAAACATCAGCATGAAAACAAAAATGCAGCCGGTGACAAAAAGAGCGTACCAACGGGCAATGCGCCAATAGCTCAGTAAACCAACGCCAACCAAAATATTGAGGAAGTTATAGTCTAATTGAAGTTTGTTACTTCTGATTTCCGCAGCAATCACGCCGATCAATCCGGTCAGAAACCAGATGATCGCAACGACGGTTAATAAGATGGGGCGCTTGGTGTTCAATTTAATCGTTTTAACTCCGATCACTTCGCGGGGAATATCGGCTCGCCTGACGCTTTCGTCAAAGCGTGATATCGCTGCACCAAATCTTTGGTGATTGCGCCCGGTTTTCCTGAACCGATGATTCGCCCGTCAATTTTCACCACGGGAATCAGTTCCGCGCCGGTGCCCGTCAGAAAACATTCGTCGGCATTGAACAAATCGTAGCGGGTCAGGTTGGGTTCACTGACGAGCATTCCGTTTTCGCGCGCCAATTCCATCACCACGCCGCGCGTGATTCCATAAAGTGCTCCTGCGGAAAGCGGGGGCGTCATCAATTGGTTGCCTTTCACGATGAACAGATTGTCCGCCGTGCATTCGGCCACGTAACCATCGGCGTTGAGCATGATGGCTTCTTCCACACCTGCGTTGTTCGCTTCGATTTTTGCGAGAATGTTATTCAGATAATTCAGCGATTTGATCGCCGGATTCACCGCGCTGTGCAAATTGCGCACCGTTGGAACCGTCACAATGTCCATTCCGCGTTTATACAGTGCTGGCGGATAAACCTGGATTTTATCGGCGATGATGATGACGGACGGCGCTTTGCATTTGTTCGGATTCAACCCAAGAGTGCCGACGCCGCGCGTGACGACGAGACGAATATAGCCGTCACGAATATTGCTTTTGCGGCAAGTTTCCACCGTTGCTTGGACCAACTGCTCCTTGGTCATCGGAATATCGAGCAGAATTGCTTTGGCGGAATAAAACAAACGGTCGATGTGCTCCTGCAATTTGAAGACGCGCCCGTTATAAGCGCGAATGCCTTCAAACACGCCGTCGCCATAAAGCAACCCGTGATCGAACACTGAGATTTTGGCGTTCTTCTCGTCGTAAAATTTTCCGTCGATAAAAATTTTCATGAAATTATCCGGTGCAAATTAAGTTAAAGGAGTTTCGTAACGCAACTAAGGATTTGGTTGGCAAAGCGGATCAAAAGTTTTTACAGGAGGAAACGAAGATAACGAAGGAAGCAGAACGAAAGGGCTGACAGAAAATCGTTTTGGCGAAATTTTTTACTTCCACCATCTCCGTTTCCTCCGTTCGCTTCCGTAAAATTCCCTCTCCGTGAAACTTTCATTGCATTTCCAAATCGAACCGCCCAAATTCGCCGCGCATTTCAGCTCGTAAATCGTAAATTCAAAATCGTAAATCGCTTATGCCTAACGTCTGGACTGGAAAAGGAAATCCCTACACGCGCAAAGAAGTGGTCGAGCGTCTTCGCGCCACGTTGAAAAAAGGTCAGCCGATTATCGCGGCGGGAGCAGGGACCGGTATCAGCGCCAAGTTCATCGAAAAGGGCGGGGGAGATTTGATCATCATTTATAACTCCGGCCGTTTTCGCATGGCGGGACATGGTTCGACCGCGGGATTAATGTCCTATGGCGACGCCAATGCCATCGCGATGGAAATCGGCGAGTATGAAGTCTTACCCATCGTAGAAGAAATTCCGGTGATCTGCGGCGTTCACGCGACCGATCCGCGGCGTCGCATGTGGCATTGGTTGCTCCAGGTGAAAGACATGGGATTCAGCGGCGTGAATAATTTTCCCACGCATTGCATTGTGGACGGACATTTCCGCCAGGTGCTTGAAGAGACCGGGATGAGTGTGAAGAAGGAATTCGAAATGGTCGCGCTCGCTCGCAAAATGGATTTGTTCAGCATCGTTTACGTGGGCAACGCGGAAGAAGCCAAAGCCATGGCGCAAGCTGGCGCTGATGCGATCATCGCGCACGTCGGGACAACGATCGGTGGCTCGATTGGCGTCAAAGGCGCAACCTGCACGATGGACGACGCGGTAAAACGCACTCAGGCAATTATCGATGGCGCGAAAAAAGTGCGCAAAGACATCATCTTCCTTTCTCACGGCGGCCCCATTTGCACGCCCGAAGACGCCGCTTACATTAATGCTCACACCGACTGCGTTGGATTCGTCGGTGCATCGAGTCTGGAACGATTGGCTGTAGAAAATTCGCTGACCGATTTGACGAAGAAGTTTAAACAAATCCCCGTTCAAAAAAGTGCGCTGGCTCCATTCAAAAAACGCTGATTTATTCTCTGCTATGGAAGAAAACGCGTCGCCCAAAACCGCCACGGAAATCGCTGAGAAGATTCTCGCCGCAATTTACGGTGAAGATTTACATGGTTGCCCGGTGAACCTCGAAACGATCAGCGCCATCGTCCAGGAAGGCATCAGTGCTGAAACGAAAAGTTTCAAGATGTTGAACGAAGCGCTCATTGGTGCGCTCCGGCAGATTCAGTCCGTCTCCACTCCGCCCATCAAAGAAGAGATCGAATCCGTCGATGAAGTCGTCAATCTTTTAAGCGAGCGCGCCGACGCCATCCACCACGTCACGACCAAAATTTTGGAGGCTTGGGAAAAAGCTAAACTTCAGATCTAGTCTTTGTTCACTTTTTCGGAATCCGGCCATTTGGCAAACCTCGTCCACAACGCAGAATTCTCAAAATTCAGTTTGCATCCATCTTGTTAATTCAGTAATTTCTGTTATGACAGAAACGGAAGAAACGATGAAGGCGCTTAGCCCAGTTCAACAAAAGTTTATTCTCCACTGGGGCGAAATGGGGATCCGTTGGGGCATTAATCGCACTGTCGCGCAGATTCACGCGCTTCTGTTCATGTCGCCCAAACCGCTCAATGCAGAAACGATTGCTGAGACTCTTGGGGTGGCTCGCTCCAACGTCAGCAACAGCCTCAAGGAGCTACAAGGGTGGGGGATCGTAAAGCTTGTTCATGTGATGGGCGACAAGCGCGATCATTTTGAATCCATGAAAGATGTCTGGGAAATGTTCCGTGTGGTTTTGGACGAACGAAAAAAACGCGAGATTGATCCGACCTTGATTCTTTTGCGCGAGTGCATCGAGGAAGCCGACAAAGACAAAGAAACCGATGAATACACCGAGCAACGCCTCCGCGACCTGCACGATTTCTTTGTGATGACGACCGCGTGGTACGGCCAAATTCGTCTGTGGCCAACCAGCGCACTGACCCGTTTCGTAAAACTTGGCGACAAAGCGCGCAAGCTGCTCGGCATCGGCTCATAAATTTTTTTGAAAGTGAATTTCTGTGAATACTGAAATTACAGACAAAAACGGCAGGGAGCCAGTGGGGTGGATTTTCTACGACGCTGAATGTGGCTTTTGCGTTCGCGGCGTAAAGAGATGGAGCAATCTATTTGCTCGTCGTGGATTTTGTTGGTTGCCGATGCAAACGCCCGGCACAGCGGCGCGGCTTGGAGTCACTGAAGCGCGGCTGTTCGAGGAGATGTGGGTGCAACGGCCTGACGGCCGTGTGATTAGCGGCGTGAGGGCATGGAGCGAATTGATGCGCAGCGTCTGGTGGTTGTGGCCCCTCGGTGTGTTGTTAGGTGCCCCGGGTATCAGTGTCATTGCGCAAATTGTCTATCGTTGGATTGCCCGGAACCGCTACTGCTTTAGCAGTTGTAAAATTCCTTTGCGCCGGTCGGCAGGGCTGCGCGCAGGCGACGTGCTGTGTCTTGTTGTGGTCATTGCGACGATAATGTTTATCGGCTGGGCATGGCCGGCGTGGGTTTTCATGTGGGCGTTGGGAGTGTCGCTCGGACTATTCGGAAAGTGGCTCACCTGGCGGGATGCACGTCGCGTGAATCTGGAAATTCGACTGCTACGGCTCATCGGTTGGTTTCTTCTCTGGCCAGGAATGGATGGCCGCGCCTTCTTCGCAACCAAGCGAGCGCCATTCCCGCTGTTACGCGAATGGTTTGTGACGATCTTTAAACTGGGACTTGGCATTTGTCTCATCTGGTTTGTTGGGCCGCGCTGGTTAAGTGAACAACCGCTGGCATTGGGTTGGTGCGGGATGGTTGGCATTGTTCTCGTGCTGCACTTCGGAATGTTTCAACTGCTGTCGCTGGCGTGGAGGAGTTGCGGAGTGAACGCGGCGCCGATTATGTATCGCCCGCTGGCCGCAACCTCGCTGGCACAATTGTGGAGCGAACGTTGGAACACAGCGTTCAGCATCCCATCAAGGCGGCTGTTGCTGCTGCCGCTGACCCGCCGCGTTGGAGTGAATGCGGCCAGCTTCGCCGTGTTCGCTGCATCGGGATTTCTGCATGAGTTGGTGATTTCGATTCCGGCTCGTGGCGGTTACGGATTGCCCACCGCATATTTCCTTCTGCAAGGCGCGGGGGTTTGGTTTGAGCGGACAAACGCGGGCCGTGCGCTTGGACTCGGCGCAGGCATTC
>JBBQAX010000022.1:0-23565 GCA_038316905.1 Verrucomicrobiota bacterium
TTTTTTTGGCCAAAAAATAAACCCACCACCAAATTTTTATTTGCGCTTTTTTAAAAATCTTAGCGGCGCTCGCATGTGGGTGGGGCGGCTAAAATTCCCCCCCCCGCCCCGCTCGGGCGTGCGCGGCTACGAGCGCCACTACAGGCGCGAAAAAGGATTTTTCAAACACGCTCTTAGTCGAGGAATTCTTTGTAAAAGGTAATTGCCGAAATGATCAATCCAATCGCCGTGATCATGTGACGAACGTATTTCTGGGGAATTCGCTGCGAATAATGCGATCCAATAAAATAACCCGCGAGCGCGCCAATGGTCATGATTCCCATTTTCGGCCAATCAATGAGTCCCGAGAAAATAAACCAGACGGCCGCGACAAGATTGATAAGCAAGCCGAGAACGGTTTTGAGCGCGTTCATTTCGTGGATGTTGCTCAGGCCAATGAATCCCAGAGATGCGAGCATGAGAATCCCAATTCCGGCACCGAAGTAGCCTCCGTAAATCGCGACCGCAAATTGAAAAATAATTGCGACCCAAATGCGATGACGCGGTTCGTTGGAACTCTCTGCGTTATCCAGACCTGCGGAACGTCGGAAAAATCCCTGAAGCAAAAATAAAATCGTCGCGAACAAAATCAGGAATGGAACGAGTTTGGAGAAAGTGTTGTCGCTGGTTCGCGTGAGCAAAAAGCTTCCAATCAGTCCGCCCATAATGCTGACCGGAACAAAACGCCAGAGCCACGGCTTCACAGACTCGAGATGTTTGCGATAGCCGTAAACGCTTCCGCCAGTCCCGAGAACTAGAGCCAGTGTGCTGGTGGCATTGGCGACGACGGGAGGTGTTCCCATAAAGAGCAGGGTAGGGAAGGTCACGAGGGTTCCGCCTCCGGCAATGGCGTTGATCACGCCGGCCGCTGCGGCTGCTGCGATCAAACTTAGAATTTCCATCGCTGACATATTTCGTGAGCGTAATATTGGATGTTCTCAGAACAAGCGCGAACATCCATCCGCCGATTCAGCGGGCGGCAGGAAAAATATTTATTTCCTCTGTGGTTCGACTATTTCCAAACTGTACCATTGGGTGTGATTAAAAGTGGGTGAGGCTTGGCCATTTGGACTGCGGAGACATGTCTCCGCTTTGGCTGCACGGTGAAAAAAAGCAGAGCGTCTCTTAGTTTGAAATGACTTTGGTGTTGCCAGGGCGCAGGAAAAGCGACGTCCTGCGGTCGCACTCCAAAGGCTTTCCAAGCTCACCCACTTTCAATCGCACCCTGTACCATTGCCCAACAATCGGTATTCTTGACAGAGATTCCGCTTCCCCGCATTTTCAGCTCTCGCTGGAATTCTCAGCGGCAAACGGCGAAGGTTATAAACATGCACAATTTATTTAATTCACTCCAAAAATTTGATCTCGGGAACGGTCAACAAGGCTCTTTCTATTCGCTGCCAGCATTGGAAGCCGCAGGTGTGGGCGCGATTTCAAAACTGCCGATTTCAATCCGTCTCGTCCTGGAATCGGTGTTGCGCAATTTCGATGACAAAAAAGTTTCAGAACAGAATGTCAAAGCGCTCGCCAGTTGGGATCCGATGGCGCGGCGCACTGAGGAAATTCCGTTCGTGGTCGCTAGAATTGTTTTGCAGGATTTCACTGGCGTGCCGTTGCTGGTCGATTTGGCTGCGATGCGTTCCGCCGTGGCGTTGATGAAAAAGAATCCCAAAATGATTGAGCCACTCGTGCCGGTCGATCTGGTGGTGGACCATTCCGTGCAGGTGGATTTTGCGGGGACTGCCGACGCCATGGAGAAAAATCTCGATGTGGAATTTCGCCGCAACCGCGAACGCTATCAGCTTTTGAAATGGGGCATGCAAGCGTTTGAAACTTTCAAAGTTGTTCCGCCAGGAATCGGCATCGTTCACCAGGTGAATCTGGAATATCTCGCGAAAGGTGTTCTCTCGAAAAAGGGCGTTTATTATCCCGACACTCTCGTTGGAACAGATTCGCACACGACGATGATCAATGGTTTAGGCATCGTTGGTTGGGGCGTTGGCGGAATCGAAGCGGAAGCCGGAATGCTTGGACAACCGGTTTATTTCCTCACGCCAGATGTGGTCGGTGTGTATCTGACCGGTGCATTGAACGAAGGTGTGACTGCAACCGATCTCGCGCTGACGATTACCCAGATGTTGCGCAAAGCAAAAGTCGTTGGGAAATTTGTGGAGTTTTATGGACCCGGCGCAGCGGCGCTGGCGGTGGTCGATCGCGCCACAATTGCCAACATGGCCCCTGAATACGGCGCAACGATGGGCTTTTTCCCAATTGATGCTGAGACCGTGAATTACCTTCGCGCCACCGGTCGCAGCGAAGAACATTGCAAGCTCTACGAGAATTATTATCGCGCGCAAAATCTTTTCGGGATGCCGGGCAAAGGTGAAATTGAATATTCCGTTTGTCTCGAAATGGATTTGGGAAGCGTGGTTCCGAGTGTCGCTGGGCCAAAGCGTCCGCAAGACAGAATCGAATTGCAGAAATTAAAAGACGAATTTGTCAAAGCGTTCTCGCAACCGGTTTCCGAAAACGGATTCAACAAACCTGCCGAAGATTTGGCCAAGACGTTTCAACTCAATTGCGGTCGCAGTGTGGCTTCCGGCGGCGGAAGCCAGGAACCGGTTTCGTTGCGCCAATCTGAAATACAAAATACGAATCCAACAACGGAATTAGAGATGGCGAATAACCGGCCGACGGCGGATCCAGTTCAGGCGACGGACGTGGTTTGTGAAGGTGAAATCCGACACGGCAGCGTTCTCATTGCGGCGATCACGAGTTGCACCAACACCAGTAATCCGAGCGTGATGTTGGCCGCCGGTTTGGTTGCCAAGAAAGCCGTCGAAAAAGGTTTGAAGCCGAATGCTTTTGTTAAAGCATCGCTCGCGCCCGGGTCGCGTGTTGTCAGTGACTATTTGGAAAAAGCAGGACTGCAAACCTACCTCGATGATCTCGGCTTTAACCTGGTCGGATACGGCTGCACGACCTGCATTGGAAACTCAGGTCCGCTCGCGGCTGAGATCGAAGATACCGTCACGAAAAATGATTTGGTCGCGGCGTCGGTTCTTTCCGGCAATCGCAATTTCGAAGCCCGCGTGCATCAAAGCATTAAAGCGAATTTTCTGATGTCACCTCCGTTGGTGGTGGCGTTTGCGCTCGCGGGGAGAATCGACATTAATCTGACTACGGAAGCGATCGGGCAGGGGACAGATGGCAAAGACGTTTTCCTCAGAGATATTTGGCCGACGCTTGCCGAAGTGCGTGATCAGATGCGCAGTGCGTTGACGCCGGATATTTTCCGTAAACTCTACACCGACCTCGCGGATCAAAATCCGAAGTGGAACGAAATTCCGTCCAGCGTGGGCAACGTTTACGAATGGGACAGCAAGAGCACTTACATCCAGGAACCGCCGTTCTTCACAAACTTCAGTATGCAACCGGGCGAGATTGCGGAAATTCGCGGAGCGCGTCCGCTCGGGATCTTCGGCGACAGCGTCACGACGGATCACATTTCTCCAGCGGGAAGCATCAAGAAAAATTCGCCCGCTGGAAAATACTTGATCGAAGAAGGCGTCGATTTCTTCGACTTCAACAGCTACGGCTCGCGTCGCGGCAACGATCGTGTGATGACGCGCGGAACTTTCGCGAATGTCCGCATTAAGAACCTGATGGCTCCCGGGACCGAAGGCGGCGTGACGGTGCTTCAGCCGACAGGCGAACCGATGAGTATTTTCGACGCTGCAATGAAATACGCGAAGACGAAAACGCCGTTAATCATTCTGGCTGGTCACGAATATGGAACTGGTAGCTCGCGCGATTGGGCGGCCAAAGGAACCAAACTCCTCGGTGTCCGCGTGGTGGTGGCAGAAAGTTTTGAGCGCATTCACCGATCCAACCTCGTAGGGATGGGCGTGTTGCCGTTGCAATTCAAAGACGGAGTTTCTCCGCAAATCCTGAAATTGGACGGCACTGAAACTTACGATGTGGTGGGATTGAATTCAGAAATCAAACCGCAACAGGATCTGGTTCTTCGCATCACGCGAAAGAATGGAGCGGCAGAAGAAATTCCAGTGACTTGCCGAATCGATACGCCAATCGAGATCGACTATTACCAGCACGGCGGAATTTTGCCATTCGTGTTGCGGCAATTGGTGGCGAATGCTTGAAAAAAAGCGCGGAGTTTTCGTCTGCCGATTACAATGAAAGATTTTCCCACAAAGCGACCTGCGGACCAGAACGTCCGTGTCCCTCAAAGCATTTCTAAGATCGCGTCGGAAATCATTTCTAAATCCGACCGTGAACACCCGGCGGACTCGGTCTTGCGCGTGGAACTGAAGCGGCGGAATTTGTTGCGTGACGAGAGCCGCAAGATCAGTCGCGCTGTTTTCACCTATTTTCGCTGGCACGGCTGGCTCGATCCGCAGAAGCCGCTCGCCGGAAATCTTTTTGTGGCAGAGCAACTGGCCGAGAAATTCGCGCGCGACCCGAAAAGGTTTTCAGATGAAGAGTTGCTCGCTAAAGCAATTCCGGCCTGGGTTGGTGAATTCGTCAACGTCTCTCCCGAGTGGCTGCGGGCGTTGCAAAGTGATCCAAAACTTTGGCTTCGCACCAAGCGCGGGCAGGCCAGTCGTATCGCAGAATCGCTTGGCTTTTCTTTGCTGGAACAAAACACGTTGTTGACCGATGCGATTGAGTATCGCGGTTCCGAAGATTTGTTTCGCTCGCCCGAGTTTCAAAATGGCGAGTTTGAATTGCAGGACATCAGCTCTCAAGCCGTGGGCGTGATTTGCGATCCTAAACTGGGCGAAACCTGGTGGGACGCATGCGCGGGTGAAGGCGGCAAGCTGCTCCATCTTTCGGAGTTGATGCAGAACAAAGGTCTGATTTGGGCAAGCGACCGGGCGGACTGGCGTTTGAAACGACTCAAGCAACGAACCGCACGAGCGAAAGTTTTCAATTATCGCGCGGCAGCCTGGGATGGTGGGAAAAAACTTCCAACAAAAACGAAGTTTGACGGTGTGTTGGTTGATGCGCCGTGCAGCGGGATTGGAACCTGGCATCGCAATCCACAAGCGCGTTGGACGAGTTCCGAAAAGGATGTTTTCGAGCTGAGCGAGATTCAGCGAAATCTTTTATTGCACGCCGCCGATGCCGTAAAACCGGGTGGAAAATTGATCTACTCCGTTTGCACGGTCTCGCATAAAGAAGCGACAGGTGTGGCCGATTTTTTTCAGAGCGAACGAAAAGATTTTCAGCCGTTGGAAATGCGGAATCCGTTTAAACCAAATGAATCAGCGCCTCAACTTTGGTTCTGGCCACAAAATAATGGTGGTAACGGAATGTTTGTTGCCGCCTGGAAAAGAGATTAGCTGGAACGGAACAAGTCGTCAGTGCGCGAATTTTTGCTGTCTTCAAACACGCGGTTGGGACCAGCGGAACGAATCAAAATTCCGTTTTGGGAAAAGTAAACCTGAATAGGAGTTCCCCATGGATCGACGATTTCACCCTTCGTATTCAATTCACTTTTTCGCATCACGAGAATCAGAATTTTTTTATCCGTCTGCCCGGTGAGCGCTTTGGAAATGTCGCTGAGTGTGCCGCTTGGGTAGCTGCCGACAAATTCTTTGTATTGCTGCAATCCAAGAATGAGACTGTCCGCATCCTCCAAAAATTTCGAAACTTTGGGATCACCCTTTTGCATGAGCGCGGGAAGAAGCAGCCAGGCGCCGACTACGATGAGCACGACAACGACGATTGGGGCGATGACTTTTTTCATAGGGTGACCTGGGCTTCCATGACCTGATGGGTGATGTTGGTCGCACGCTGCGTAAAATGAATTCCAGAAGTGCTGGCGCGAATCACAAGGTCCGCAGGAAGCCGTTTCGATTCGGGCAATTTACCTGCCAAAATTTGCAACATGCAATCCACTGCGGCATCACCCATCCGATGTTTGGGTTGGCGAAGTGTGGTGAGCGGAACACGAAAATATTCGGCGGCCAGAATATTGCCAAAGCCAACCACGGAAAGATCCTGGGGGATTTTCATTCCTTGATTAAGAAAAACATTCGCCGCGCCGATAGCGACAAGGTCCGTCGCCGCCTGCACCGCGGTAAATTCCACGGATTCGTCGATCAGTTGCAAAGCGGTTTTTTCACCTTCATCAATGGTGGAGCCTGCTGCGAAAATGAGGCTGTCATCACGATCAATTTGTGCGTCCCGCAAAGCACGGCGGTAACCCTCCAAACGTTCCTGTGCCCAAGGCGCGCTGGTTGGACC
This sequence comes from Verrucomicrobiota bacterium, assembly GCA_038316905.1. Taxonomy (GTDB): domain Bacteria; phylum Verrucomicrobiota; class Verrucomicrobiia; order Limisphaerales; family CANJXF01; genus CANJXF01. Next base: position 6,313 of record JBBQAX010000022.1, read on the forward strand.
GCATAGAAAAGCGATTCGTTTATGCCCAAGTTGGATCAAGTGCGAGGTGGCGGTGTGACTCGCTTTGATATCATCGCTTTCGACGTTCGCAAACTGACTGCAGAACAATCCGCAGTGACCTAAGACAATCGTCGGGGTTGCGCGGCGTTTCAGTTCTTCGTAAATGGGAACGGTCTGGGTCAAACGATAGACTGGGGAGATGAATAAGCCGTCCACGCGTCGCGATAACAAACGGCGCACGCTGGCATCCTCGCGTTCGGCTAGATTCATCGTGTGAGCAAGAATCAGATCGTAGCCAAGATCGCGAGTTCGTTCTTCGATGGCCGCCACCATGCGCGCAAAGAGCGGATTGTTTACGGAAGGAATCACCAGACCAAAAATTTTCGAGGTGCGATTGCGCAGATTTTGCGCGGCGGAATCCGGGACGTAACCCATTTGGTCGGCCAGGATTTTTATACGTACTTTAGTGGCTGAAGATATGTCATTGGCATCACGCAGTGCCTTGGAAATGGTCATCACAGACACACCAGCTTTCTCAGCAACATCTTTTAAGCGAACCATAAATTGATTTTCAGGTGTTTCATTTGTGATGCAGAATCAAACGTTTGACCCGCTCCAGTGCAATTTTCGACGCAATGTGTCGAAGAAAGAGCTTCCTCCAGGATGCAATAATTGTGCCACGCGGCGACTTCGGCGAATGGTGATGACATCGCCTGCACACAAATCGACATGCACCTGTCCGTCAGCTGTAGCGGTCGTTTCCACTCGTTCACTCAAAACCCGTACTTGCACCACTGAGTTCAGGCTGACGATGACAGAACGGTTCGACAACGTGTGTGGACAGATTGGGGTGATGGCAAACACGTTGGCGGATGGGCTCACAATCGCGCCGCCTGCGGAAAGTGAGTAGGCCGTGGAGCCCGTGGGAGAACTGATGATTAACCCATCGCACCGATAATTGGTCAGCACCTGGCCATCAACCGTGACTTCCAATTCAATCATGCGCGGGGCTGCGCCGCGGCTGATGACAATATCGTTCAGGGCACAAAGATTAATTTTTTTTCCGCGACTTTCGCCACGAGCGCTGAGCAATGGACGCGACTCGATTTCAAAATCATCCAGCCAAACTTTGGCTAAGGCTTTTGGTAAATCATTTGAAGGAACTGCCGTCAGGAAACCAAGGCGTCCGGCATTGACACCAAGAATCGGAGTAAGCGCGCCATCGATTTCACGAACCGCGCGCAGCATGGAACCGTCGCCGCCGAAAACCAGAAGCAAATCCACTTCACGAGCCAGGCAGGCGGGATCTTCATAGCTGAAGATGTTCAGGCCTGCCATTTCGGCGGTTAGCAAGTCACAGCAAACGGTGCGACCGGATTTTTTAACCATCGCCACGGCTCTCCTGGCCAGATCGCGGCTCACTTGTTTTTCTGAGTTGGCGATCAGGCCAACGCGAGTGATTTGTTTAGGCAACTTTTTCAAGTAGGATTAAGAATTCTTTGTTGCCCGCAGGACCCAGCAGCGGGGATTCAGTTTGGCCGCGCCAAAGTAACGGAGTTCGTTCACTCACAAAAGTTTTTAACTCCTGCAGGACGCGTTCGTGAATCGCAGGGTCAGTGATGACACCAGAGCCTTTGTCCACTTCAGCTTTTCCGGCCTCAAATTGCGGTTTCACAAGCGCCAGGATTTTACCGGGTGTGCTGAGCAATGCAATCGCGGCAGGTAAAATCATTCGCAGCGAAATGAAGGAGCAATCGATCACAAGAATCGCGGCAGAAGAGAAGGGTTGTGCAAACTGAGTCGGCGACAACGTTCGTGCGTTTATCTTTTCCATTACAACCACACGGGGATCGTTGCGTAACTTCCACGCCAACTGCCCATGCCCGACATCCACGGCGTAAACTTTTGAGGCTCCATGTTGGAGGAGACAATCGGTAAAGCCGCCGGTAGAGGCGCCCAGATCAACTGCGATTTCTCCCCGAACATCAACTTGGAAGTGGATCAACGCGTGTTCCAGTTTGTGGCCGCCGCGACTGACAAATCTCTCTGGTGTGGCGAGGGTAAGCTGATCTTTTTCACGGACGGAGTCGCTGGGTTTATGCGCCATTTGTTCGTTGATACGGACCTGTCCTGCGAGGATAGCGCGCTTGGCTTTTTCGCGGCTTTCGCAAAGGCCGCGTTCAACGAGAGCCTGATCTAGTCGTAACATGAAGCAGAGTAACCCAACCTGTTAACCCCTGGCTTGCGCGACGCGTGTCTGGATTTCGCGAAAGTTGCCCAAAAAAAGATCGTTCTCTGTGACAATTTTCTGCAGGAGTTGACCCAGCAGAGGCATTTCAGAGTAGTTAACCACGGCGTGGACGCTGTTTTGAAATGCCTGTAACGAATTCAACGTTTCGTAGGAATCGCCAATCAGGATGATTACGGAATGACGCCGCTGATTCACAGGCATGGATTGTAGCAATTGCAGGGTCGTATTATCGGCTGCTTCCGCTCCTCCGAATTTATCTTCTATGATGACAACTTGATAAGCCACCTGACTGAAACGGCTCGGGAATTCCAGGTGACTGCCGATCTTGTGGACCTTGTAGTTGATTTCCAACAGAGCGATCTCCGCCAATGAGATCCATTCGGGAGTGGAAATGGCCAGCAAAGACGGTTTGTCAGTGGGGCTGAGAAAATCAAATTGGTTTGCCATATTATTTGAATTTGAGCGTCGCAGGCAGTGGAGGCGGCGAGCCTTTCGCGCTGTCCATCGTTTTCATCCGCAAATCAGTGACGGTGGTGGTCGATTCGCCACGCGATTTTTTGATATTGTCTATTCCGCGAGTTACGGGTCCACGTTTGCTGCAATAGAGCAACGCTGTTTCTTCCGTGATCGCACCTTGTTCGTACGCTTCCAAACAAGCCTGGTCAAAATTTCGCCAGCCGAATGGGTAACTTGCTTCGATGATTTCGTAAAAGCTCCGGCCTTCGCTTTCACCCTGCGCGATACTCTCGCGCGTTCGAAGATTGGTGCCCATAATTTCCAACAAGGCCTGCCGGCCACCACCCACTTTAGGTGCGAGACGCTGGCTTACGACCCAGCGCAAAGTGTCAGCCAGACGCAAGCGCAACTGTTCCTGCTCTTCTTGTTCAAACATGCCGAGAATACGATTGATGGTTTGACCCGCATCGATCGTGTGAAGAGTGCTGACCACAAGGTGGCCCGTTTCCGCGGCGCTCAAACCAATTTCGACCGTCTCGCGGTCGCGCATTTCACCAACAAGAATCACTTTCGGAGCCTGACGCAATGCCGCGCGCAAACCGTTGGCGAAATTATTGAAATCCGTTCCCATTTCCCGTTGATTGAATGTGGCTCTTTTTTGCGGATGCACGAATTCAACCGGATCTTCCAGAGTAATAATGTGAATCGATTTCGTCTCGTTAATCTCATTCAGCAAGCCAGCGAGCGTGGTCGATTTCCCGGAGCCAGTTGCTCCTGTGACCAGAATCAAGCCGGTTTTTTCTTTCGCAACGTTGGTGAAAATTGCCGGCATCTTCAACTCTTTGAGCGTCGGAATTTGCGTATTCAGTTTCCGCATGACGATCGAGTAATTTCCGCGTTGGGAAAAGATATTGACGCGAAAACGGGCGACGTCACTGAGAGAATATGAGGAGTCACACGAGCCGGAACGCAACAGATCCTCGGTCAATCGCGAACTGCCCCCAATCAGGTTGAGGGCAATCATCTCGGTCTGGAAGGGCGTTAGATTCGGAATGTGCGGATCACATTGCACTGAAATCAGTTGCCCTGAGTACTCGACCTGAAGCGGTTTATTCACCGTGAAATTCAGGTCAGACACGTCCTTCTTAGTGTCCAGGACCGTTGAGGAATTCAACATCGGTGTCGAATCCAGCATCATGGCCAGGATATGATCAAGTTCAGTGCGGCGCATGGGATAAAGGGGTTGCTCAGGTTTCGTCGTCGTCAGGCGGATGAGTCAGGAACGGTCTAAATTTTTTCTTGTCGATGCATTTATCGTAAGCTTCATCGGGGGAAATTCGCTTCATCTTCACGTGCTCCATGATGGAATCGTCCAATGGCGTGTTGCCCCATTTTTTACCGACTTGAATCATACCAGGAATTTGGTGTGTTTTTCCTTCGCGCACAAGGTTGGCCACAGCGGTGGTAAATACGAGAATTTCCAAGGCCGCCACGCGCCCTTTTTTATCAACGCGTTTGAATAAGTTCTGCGCGACAACCCCCTTCAACGCCTCGGACAATGTCGCTCGAATCTTGTTCTGCTGTTCAGCGGGGAAAACGTCGATAATACGATCCACCGTTTTCGCTGCGCTAGGAGTATGCAATGTGCCAAACACCAAGTGGCCGGTGCTGGCTGCTGTGAGCGCGAGATCGATTGTTTCCAAATCGCGCAATTCGCCGACCAGAATGATGTCCGGATCTTCGCGGAGCGCACCTTTGAGCGCGGCCGCAAACGATTTCGTATGAATCCCAACTTCCCGGTGATTCACCAGACAGTTTTTGCTTTCGTGCACGAACTCAATTGGATCCTCGACGGTGATGATGTGATCTTTGCGGTTCTTGTTGCAGTAGTCCACCATGGCGGCAAGAGTCGTCGATTTTCCGGAGCCAGTCGGTCCGGTGACTACCACCAGACCTTTATGCAACATGCAAAACTTTTTCAGCACCGAGGGAAGTGGCGCATCGAATTTCTCAAAATCTTCGAACGACAAAACCTTGGACGGAATTTGCCGGAAAACTGCTGCCACTCCGTATTTCTGGTTGAAAAAATTAGCGCGAAAACGGGACACATTTGGAATTTCGTAGCCAAAATCTACGTCGCCGGTTTCTTCAAAGACTTTGATTTTATACTCTGGCGTGATTTCGTAGAGCATGCTTTTCAGCGTGTCGGCTTCCATGGGAGGATAGTCAACCCTTTGCAATTCGCCGTTGATCCGCAAGATTGGAGGACTGCCAGTCGAGAGATGCAAGTCGGAAGCTTTTTGCTCAAACATCAAATTGAAAAACGCGTCGATTTTAGCCATATGAAATCCGGTGAAGGAATAGCAGCTTTATTACCAAGTCATCTCAATACTGCAAGTCAATGAACGGCCTCATCTCAAAACTGAGAATGGAAATCGAAAATAACGGGACACTTCCATTCGCCAGGTTTATGGAATGGGCACTCTACGACGCTGATGCAGGTTATTACCAGCGCCAGAATGTGGTCGGTCGCGATGGAGATTTTTTTACCAGCGTCAGCGTTGGAAACCTTTTTGGCGAACTGCTCGGATTTCAATTTGCCCAATGGTTCGGAGAACACGTCGCACAAAAGAGTGATCCCGAAAGGACGCACCTGCGGATCATCGAGGCAGGCGCTCATGACGGGCAACTCGCCTCGGATGTTTTAAAATACCTGAAACAATATCATCCCAGACTCTTTGAGCGACTGGAATATTGCCTGCTCGAACCTTCTGTCCATCGCCTCCGCTGGCAGCAAAAGACCCTGGCCGATTTCTCCCAAAACGTTTTGTGGTTCAAGGATTGGACGGATCTCGCGAAGTCAAAATCCAGCTCCTCGTCTTTTACGATCGTTTTCTCGAACGAGCTCTTTGATGCCATGCCGGTCCATCGTCTCGGTTGGGATGCGAACAAAAAAGCCTGGTTTGAATGGGGCGTGAATTGTGACGGAAACAACTTCGCCTGGAAGCGCCTTCCAAGGATTCAGCAGGAGGTTTCATTGCCAACTATCCCAGACGAATTACGCGAAGTTCTGCCGGAGGGCTTTATTGCTGAAGTTTGCCCGGCAGCGACTCTTTGGTGGACGGAAGCAGCAAAGATTCTGGAGCCGGGGAAAATGGTTGCGATCGACTATGGCCTGCTGACTGAGGAGTTTTTCGTTCCGGAACGAAGCAATGGAACGTTGCGCGCGTATTTCCAGCACCATGCAAACCTCGATTTGCTGGCGCGTCCCGGAGAACAGGATTTAACCGCTCACGTGAACTTCACAGCATTGAAAAATGCTGGTGAGTTGACTGGATTAAGAACGGAAATGCTTGGCGCTCAATCAAAGTTCTTAACTGGCATTGCCGCGCAAACCTGGGCGCAACCTGCTTTGTTCAGCGAGTGGGACGGAAGCCGACGAAAACAATTTCAAACGCTGACGCACCCCGAACATCTTGGCCGCCCGTTCCGCGTTTTGATTCAGTCGGGTTAGCACGAAGCCGAAAGGCTGGACGCGCATTCCGCTATGCGCCATCTTTTTACCGATGAAACAGCAGAAGGACGAAATGGTGCGCTTGGTGCAGAAGCAAATTGAATTGCTCGGCGAAGATCCCAAACGCGACGGATTAAAACGCACGCCGATTCGTGTCGCCGAATCTCTTAAATTTTTGACCAAGGGTTATAAAACAGATCCGAAGACTGTTTTAAACAACGCCCTTTTTGATGTGAAATCCGACGAAATGGTGATCGTCAAAGACATTGATTTTTACAGCTTGTGCGAACATCACATGTTGCCGTTCTTCGGAAAAGTCCACATTGCCTATCTGCCGAAAGGTAAAGTCATTGGGCTTTCGAAACTGCCAAGATTGGTCGATGTCTTTGCGCGTCGGTTGCAAGTGCAGGAGCGCATGACGAATGAAATCGCCGTCACAATCAGAGATTTGATCAAAGCCGATGGGGTGGGGGTCGTCATCGAAGCGCAACATCTTTGCATGATGATGCGTGGCGTGGAGAAACAGAATTCCTACGCGATTACCTCGGCCATGTTGGGAAGCTTTCGCGACGACGCGCGCACCCGAATGGAGTTTCTTGAATTGATTCGTCACCGCCGCAACGGGATGTGATTACTCGCGATTTTTCGAATCAATGACGATGGTAACGGGACCGTCGTTGGTCAGGCTCACTTGCATATCCGCTCCGAATTCTCCGGTCTGAATCGCGCGGCCCAAATCGCCGGATAATTTTGCGATGAACTTCTCATACCTGGGAATGGCGATGTCTGGCTGCGCTGAGCGACTGTAGGAAGGCCGGTTTCCTTTCTTCGTGCTCGCAAAAAGGGTGAACTGGCTGATCAACAAAATCTCGCCACTGACGTCTTGCACCGAACAATTCATGACGCCGTCCGCGTCGTCGAAAATGCGCAGTCGAACAATTTTTCCACTTAACCATTCGATATCTTCATCGCCGTCGCTTTCTTCAATCGCGAGCAAAACCAAGAGTCCGCGTCCCACTGAACTTTTCATTACACCAGTTATCGATACGCTGGCTTGCGAAACTCGTTGGATGACGGCCCTCATTCAGAAAGTTACTCCAGGAAACCTTCGATATTTCTCCGATCCTTCTTTGTAGGACGCCCGCTTCCTTTTGGACGGAATGCGAATGGCTGAAAATATTTGTCCTTCGGTTTAGAATATTCGGAAGCAGGCGTGAGATCCTCAAAGTAGGTGCTGACCAATTTTGCTCCGACCCGTTTTTCCAGCAGAGCAATCACTTTAATCGTCCGTTTGATTTCGGCAGATGCGGTGATCACATCGCCGACCTTCAAAATCCGGGAAGCTTTCGCGGGCTGTCCATTCACCTGCACTTTGCCGTTGGTGCAAGCGTCCGTAGCAATGCTGCGGGATTTATAAAGGCGGACGGCCCAGAGCCATTTGTCTAATCGCACGGATTGAACAGGCGGTTCCATCACGCCCCGAAATTATTCCGCAGGTTCTTCTGGAGGGGCATCGGCCGAGGGAGCTTGCGATGGCGGCTCTGGACGGTTTCGATTTTCCGGAACCACGCGACGATCAAAACGCCGCGGTTGATCTCGTTGTTCCCGCTCTTCGCGTAAACCCGATTGACGATCACGTTGCAAGATCGACAATGCTCGCCGCAAAGATTCGATTTCCTTTTCGTCACCGATTTGCTGACGTTGCGCGTCGTCCAGCGATTCCAAAACTTCTTCCAGTTCGCGCAACGAATCCTTCAAATTTTTGATGATTTGCTCAACTTGCGCCACAGCTTGCGCGATGGGGGAACCCGTCGGTCTTTGCGGTTGCGGCGGTCGTTGAGACTGGTGCTGCTGACGAGGAAATTGTGGTCGCGGCTGCGAGGATGCGGGTGGCCGGTTTTGCTGTTCGCGGACTTGCTGGATGGGTTGCGCTGCTTGGGGCACCTGAACCGGTTGCGGTGGTTGAGATGGCTGATCGGATTGGGCCGATGATGACTCGGGGACGGTCGAGCCAATGGGCGGTTCGGCAGACGGCGTGGCAGCTTCCAGCGGCAAGGGATCTTGATCGCGATTATCGCGCGGACGTCTTGGTCCCCGGCGACGTGGACGCGGGGGACGCCGATTCGGACGAGGAGAAATTGGTCCCGATTGTGTGTCTCCAGCTTGTTCGTTCATGCTTGCTCGGTCAACTTGCCCATCACTTCTTCAAAAGCAATCTCGAAAATGGCGGCACCTGCACTCAAAAGAGCGTCAATTGCGGTCCGGGCGGAACACGAAAGGACGAGGACGAAATTGGTTCTTCCGCGATTTTATCAAACCCCGCTTTTCGGCAGGCCACGTGAAACATCTGGTTCATTTGTTCTGCAAAAATTCCTTCACCCCGCATCCGAGAGCCAAAATTAGGATCGTTCAATTTGCCGCCACGCATCGCACGAATCTGGTTCAATACTTTCTCTTTGCGATCTGGAAAATATTGTTCAAGCCATTCTTCAAAAAGCGATTTCACGGCGAAGGGCAATCGAACAGGCACGTAGCCGACCGACTTCGCGCCGGCGTCCCGAGCGGCCTGAATAATCTTCGGCATTTCAAAATCCGTGATCGCTGGAATCACGGGCGCGACCATCACGTTTACAAAAACTCCCGCGTCACTCAGGATTTTCACCGCAGCGAGGCGATGTTTCGGAAGCGCGGCGCGAGGCTCAAGTTTCGGCGTCAAAGTTTCATCGAGCGTGGTGATGGAAATGTTGACGCGGACTGCATTGTGTTTGGCCAGTTCTGCATACAAATCGACATCGCGCGTCACGAGAAAGTTCTTCGTGATGATGCCCACCGGATTTCGAAACTCCGTCAACACTTCAAGGCAACGACGGGTCAATTTCAGCTTTCGTTCGATCGGCTGATAACAATCGGTCACACCACTCATGACGATGGTTTGTGGCTTCCACTTTTTTGCGGACAATTCTTTGCGCAACAGTTCCGGCAAGTTTTCTTTCACCATGATCTTGGTTTCAAAATCGAGGCCGGAGGAAAAGCCGAGGTATTCGTGAGTCGGACGCGCAAAACAATAAATGCAGCCATGTTCGCAGCCGCGATACGGATTGATGCTCGCTTCAAAACCGACGTCGGGACTGTTGTTGAAAGTGATCGCCGTTTGCGATGCGTCGCGAAGGAAAGTGGTGCGCGGGGCCGCGTCGTCTTCGGGATTCCATTCTGCGTCGCGCTCGAAATGGATTTCCTCAAAGCGGTTGCCGGGATTGCTCGCCGCCCCGCGTCCTTTGAATGAAATTGCTCCTCCTTCCATCGGCACAAAATACACGACTCCTGGAAATTAGAATTGAAAAAAATTCTCCGCGAGAGTTGTTTGTCGCAAACCATGAAAGTTAAAACAGTTGGTTACAGCAGTTTAGGCGGTTGGGACGATCAAGCGGAACATTCGGCGACCGTGGTCGTGCCTCTCATCTTGGATCTCGTCGCGCCGCAAAGCGTGGTGGACATCGGGTGCGGCCCCGGCGGTTGGCTGGAGATTTTTCAGAAGAACGGTATCAATGATTTTTTGGGAATGGATGCTTCATGGGTTCCCTTGGATAAATTGAGAATTCCTCGCAGTAATTTTTTTCCGACAGATTTGACCAAGCCGCTGAATGCAAAACGCCGCTTCGATTTAGTTGTTTCACTGGAAGTTGCTGAACACCTTGACGCCCAGTTCGCCGACACGTTTGTGGATTCTTTGGTGTCACTTGGGGATGTCATTTTGTTTTCCGCTGCGATTCCTGATCAACGCGGTTTCCAGCATGTGAACGAGCAGTTTCAGGATTATTGGGTGGAGAAATTTCGGGCGCGCGGTTTTGAATGTTACGACTTTATCCGTCCGCAGATCTGGAACAATCGCAGGGTCAGTTTTTACTACTGCCAGAACATGCTGGTCTTTGTGAAACGCGGAAATGCCCTCGAAGGAAAACTACGGGAATTGTCTATCGAACCAGCGAAGGAAATGTTGTCCGTGGTTCATCCCGAACTTTATTGGCGTCGCGCGCATCCTGTGAAACACATCCTGCGGCGATTACGCGAAAAGATTCTTGATCGAAGGTAGGACGCGTCGCCGAGTTTGAATGGACTCACAACTATGGTTTCGACAGATGGCGCATGCGACTCGGCGGAAATGGGATGGAAGCGAATTGATCGGGCGACGCAAAGGCGACGCGGAAAAGCTGGCAATGGCGCGGCGATTGCGAGAAGGAAATCCCGAATCCATTTGCTGTTGTCCACTCGAAATTCCAGGGGATCCGCCACGGCACTGCCGCGTTGTTGGCGAGTGTTGACTTCATTGTAACAACCATAAGTCGAGGGCACTATTTTCCGCACAATCCCCAACGCCCGAACGCCAAAGTTGTCCAAATCGTGATGGGATGACTTTCGCCCAGGGATTCTAAAACGGACGAACATTCGCGATGGGTTGAACGAGCATGATCTGAAAATTGCCCTTTTAAGTTCCGTTTGTCCTCAGAGTTTCGTAGGCGCGTTGGGCGGCAGCGGTGCGTGTCTCGACTCCAAGCTTTTGGAAAATGTGTTCGACATGTTTGTGCACGGTGCCAGAACTAACGCTCAAAATAATGCTGATCTCCGGTGTGGTTTTGCCTTGCGCCAGCCATAACAACACTTCGGCTTGCCGCGCCGTCAGACCAAGCTGTTGCAACAAGTCAGCGGAAAGTTCCGTGCGGCGTTCTTCCATCACCAATGTCTGCTCGCCGGGGACGGAACTGCCGACCAGTTGAACCGTGAGTTGATGACCATCGCGGTTCCCATTCTAGCCGGTGGCGTGGCTGGCGATGGTAACGCCGATGGGACGCCGGACAGCGCACAACTCCACGTGGCCTCACTGCCAAATGCCACCGATGATCATGATTACGTCACTCTGCAAGCAGTTCCCGGAACCGGCGCACCCGCGACTCTACGTCTGGTGGATGTGCAAGCGATTACTCCAGAGACATTGAGTCCGCTTCCGGCAGGCGTCGTTCTTCCTGAGGATGTGGTGAGCTTTCGCGTCGAGGGAATCCCACCTCTTTTTCCCTCTGTGAACGTGACGCTGATTTACCATTCCGGGTTTGTGCCGACAACGTATTGGAAGTTCGGACCGACCTTCGACGTTCCTGTGCCGCACTGGTATCAGTTCCCCGTTTACAATGGAACCGCAGGAACGGTCGGCGCCGAGTTCGTCGGAAACAAAGTGATTTTGCACTTGTTGGATGGCGGTTTAGGCGATGCCGATGGCCTCCAAAACGGTGTGATTGTCGATCCCGGCGGTCCCGGTTTGATCGCGGCTGCCGCCCTGAATATTGCTCAAATAACTTCCACTGAGGCGAAAATATCATGGCCGCTTGCCGCCGGTAATCTGGCGTTGCTCTACACGCCTTCGCTTTCCGCGCCGATCATTTGGATGGCAGACACTAATGTGGTCGTGACCAATGGAGCACTTAAAAGTGTCACCATCAATCTCACCAATGCTTTTACAACTTAGGCTCTCCGTAAATCACAGAATTCAAAAACACCCAAAAAATGTTCTGAAATCACCTCGTCGGCTACGGGCGTTGGAGAGTTGCTTCGATGAAGGCAACAGCTTTGCGGCTGATCGAACGCCAATCCAAATCAGTTTTCACGCGAGCGCTGGCTTCTTTTCCCCACGCTGAAATTTTTTCGGGCGATTCGTCAAACCAACTCACGACCGTTTTCCCGAAATCCGCTCCGTCGAACTTCGAGAAGCGAACCAGTGGAAGATCACGGAAATAACTTTGCACACTACGCAGCGGCGTCGAAACCACGGGAATTCCAAGCGCGGAATATTCCACGGCTTTGGCGGCGAACGCGCAATGTGTTCCGATGGATTCTTCGTAAGGCACGATTCCGACGCTTGCGGACGCGAGATGTTTTGGAACATCGGCGTAGGGAACGAACCCGGTCGATTCAATTTTGGCTTGCGGAATTTCCTGTCGCGCGCGGTTCAGGAGTCGTTGCAACGCGGCAGTGCGATGGCCGACAAATCGGAAAAGCGTTTCAGGTCGCAAGGTGAAAATTTCTTTCACCGCATCGAAGGCGACTCCACCAACGTGATGAAAATCAAGCGAGCCGTGCATCACGACGACGGGTGATTTGGCGGAGCCGCGCGCGATGCCGTCTTGAAATTTGAAAATCTCCGAATCGTAACCGTAATAGATCGGCAAAATCCTTTCACGGGGATAACCGGTTTCAGCGAACAAATCTGCGAGCGTGTCCGAAACCGTCAGGACGCCGTCAGCGTTGTTTCGCAACGGCAATTTCAGTTCGAAGTTTTTCAACGCGGCGATCATCGGCCGTGGTGCGAGGTAGGGTGGCCAAGTTTCTAAAAAGGCGGTGAGGTAATCCAAAAAATTCATGAACACCGGAACGCCGAGCGACTTCTTCAATCCACCGGCAGCGACGGCGGCAATGGCGTGTTGCGACAAGACGGCGTCGAATTTTATTTCCTTGGCGGCGCGTTCGACCATGCGTTGGAGAAACGACGGGTAGAGCAAATATTTAAAATTACGCAGCTTCGTGTAGCGGCCCATTTCCCATGTCGTAAATTCATGAAGCTCGACGTTGAATTTTTTCTTCACCGATTCTGCATCGGCGAGTTTCGGGCAGAAGATGTGAACGTGATGGCCGCGAGCGACGAATTCCTCGACCAGATAAATAGCTTCCGCCGAGCCGCCACCCGACGGCGGGTAGAACGGCTCGTGGGTCAAGACGGCGACTCGAATTGGCTGCACGCGCGGAAACTAGAGATTCGCCTCGCGCGTTTCAATTTGCATTTTCGTAGCCGCGCTCGCCAGAGCGTGGCGTGCGTCTAACCTCAAACTAACGCCACCCTCTGGCGAGCGCGGCAACGGACGTTTCGCAGGCTGCGGTTTAAATTGGCGACCCAGAAAAACCGCTGGCGTTGAGTGCGGGCTTGGTTAAATTGTCCCGACGATAGTTTTGGAATTAATTTTATGCACAACGTCTCTTCCGTAGAACTCACCCGCGATTGCGAAGCCGTCCAGATTCCCGTCGGCACCGTCGTCACGCTTCCCGCTGGAACGCCGGTGGACATCACCCAAACTCTCGGCGGGACTTACACGGTTCACGCGCAAGGCGGTTTGTTTCGCATTGCGACCAAAGATGCGGACGCGCTCGGCATCAGCGAATCTTCCAAAACACTTGGCGAAGCAGTTTTGGACAAACCAAAATCCACGGGGCCCGTCGATGAAAAGGAAGTTTGGGAAACGTTGCGCAGTTGTTACGACCCGGAAATTCCGGTGAACATCGTCGATCTCGGTTTGGTTTACGACATGGTGGTCGAGCCGTTGCCCGAAGGGAATAGCAAGGTGATGGTGAAAATGACGTTGACCGCGCCAGGTTGCGGCATGGGCGGCGTCATCGCGGGCGACGCGCAAACGAAATTACTGGATCTGCCGGGCATCGACGAAGCGATTGTGGAAATCGTCTGGGACCCGCCGTGGCATCAATCAATGATTACTCCGGCAGGTCGATCCGTTCTGGGGTTGGAATAAATTTCTGTCGGTGGTAAGGCGCGTCACTCGTGCGCGCCGGTCTTTTGGGTTCTGTAGGGCGGCTGTCCCCAGCCGCTGGCGTTTGAGGACAAACGCCCTAAATTTCACGGTGTGTCCTACCTTTGAGTAAAGCTGCGAAGACGCATCACGTAACTAATGAGTGCCGCGATTCGGTTGAATGATGCGAATGAAATCCGCTCCCGGCGACACGCTTTCCCTAACCCAGCGGGTTATTAATCCCCAAAGTTAAAGATACTTCGCCAGCCGCGGCCTGAGTTGACTTCAGGGAGCAAGCCGGGCGCGGAATAGTTTCAACCCAGTGGAAAACGATTCAGACAACTCGGACGTCGAATTGCTAAGAGTGAGGTTGCTCAACGAATTCCAATCCAACCAATTGCTGGAGCTTTGGATGTTGATTTTTTGGCCGCTCGCGCCGGTGATCGCAAATCGAAACGGCTCCTCGTTCGTGCGGTTTGATGGCGGAATTAATTTCAATGGAGTGGAGAGTCGTCGGTTGAGAAGAATCATCATCGCGTCCCCGCTGACGAGTTGGCTGCCAGTCAAACCGCGATTGGAAAGTTGCACGACGCGGTGGCGTCCCGCGTTCAAAAGATAATCGCCGATTTTATACCAGCCCGCGTTGTTCGCGTTGTTCTGGTTGATAAAATTTGTGAAAGTATTTCCCGCCGAATCGAACACGCGATGTTCCGCAGCGGTGGTTCGGCTGGCTGCGGAAATGGTGTGGGCGTAAATCTCGTATTTGCCCGCCACGGGAACGTCGAAAAAATAATCAATCGTCGCGAGCGCTCCGGTTTGTGCGTAGCAGGAAGGGCCGGAATAACCGGCGAACCCGCTCGGCGGCCACGCGCCGGTCCGGACGGCGTTGGCGCTGTCAGAAAGTAAAGTAATCGCTCGATGATCGCGCCAATCGGAAGAGCGTTGCGGCGGTGGTGTATTCGTCTGGTAAACGTTGGTGCGCAGCGCCGTGAAATAATTCGAGGTGGTCAGCGGCACGTAATACCAAATCGCGTTGCCCCCAAAACCTTTGGCGCGCGTGACGGCGGGAAATTTCACCACCTCGGCAGGATCGAGATAAACGCTGTTCGGATTGATGGCGAAGGAGGGAAAAACTTTTTGTTTATCGCTGACTTGAGTGGCGATGAAATTCAAAACATTGCTGAAGGAATTGGCGGTGCTGAAATAAGATTGCACCTCGACCTGATCGAGTTTGTTGCTGTTGATCCACCAAACCCAATCCTGGCAAAAACTGTTGTAAGCGGTGTAGGAACTCGAACCATATGCGCTCGGCGCGCTGGAAATGAGGAATTGCGGGTTGAGCGACTTGATCGCGTCGTAGGCATCGGCGACGAACTGATTTAATTTGTCGGCGCGCCAACGAATCCACGCCACATCATTGGTTTGCGCAGGAGGCAGAACGCCTTTCTCACTTTGAAAAAGTGACTTGGTAAAATTGTCGTAGCCATAGGCCAGGCTCGAATAACGGATGCGATCAAACTCAATGCCATCGAGGTCGTAATTCGCAACCACTTCGCGAGCCAGGTTGATTAAAAATTGCTGAACCTCAGGCCGCACGTGCGTCATCCAATAAAAACTGCTGCCATCGATTTGCGTCCCGTCATTTTTGGTGGCGACCCAATCCGGGTGCGTGTCGAAAATTTTTCCTTTGCCGCTGCTGCCGGGCAAATAGCCCGAGTAACCGCCGACGAAGCCGTATTCGAACCAAGCGAAAACGTGCAAACCATTACGATGTCCTTCGGCGACGGCTTCCGCCAGAATGTCCCGTCCCACGAAACCAGGATCAATGTTCAATCCGGTTTCATTGGAGAAGGTCTGGCTTTTCCAAAGCGGATAGCCACGGCTCCAGGCGTTGACGAACACGGTATTGAAATTGTTGGAAGCAATGGTGTTCATCGCTTGCGCCAAAACGGTTTTTGAAACGAGCGAATCGCGGGCGAGCCATGTGGCGCGGAGTTCGTTGGCGCAGACGGTTTGAAACGAAGCAAAACAACCAAGTGCCGTGACGCACCAACGCAGTCTGTTTCGGAAGATGTTGCTCAAAGAAATTTTGAAATTAATTAATCGGAACCGCGTTGGTCAAACGTCTCCAATCGGGATCGTTGGCGCTGCTGGAGAGGGCGAAAGCGGGATTTGACGATGGGCTGGGGCGTTGGGTGGCTGTGTCGTCGGCGTTGTAAGTTGCGTTGTGCGCGATGACATTTAGACCGGTCCACCGCCAGGTCTCCGCATGGCCATCCACGAAAGAAAAATTACAGGACCGATTGTGCCGAGCGGAAGGCAGGTTCCAAAAATCGTAGGTTGTGCCGGGACCGCGAATGCCGAGCGCGCCGTTATCAATGCTGATTTGATTTTCGTCCACAAACTGAGCGACCGTCGCGGGTTGTTTGACGTGGCCGGTTTTCTTTGGGCCGGTCGGCAATTCATTGCAATTCAACCAGACGGAAATCGCGTAACTGCGGTTGTGCGGAATTTGTTTTCCGCCGATGCCTTTCAAATAAGCCTTGCTGGCCGGGCAGCGATAAATAATCAACGACTTATTATAGGAGAACAGCACGCCATTTTGGATGTCTTTATCATAGGTGGCCGTGAATTCCTGAACGTTGCCTTGAATCCAGGCGTTCGTCCCTGCTGAAGTTCCGGTGGTGGAATTGTCGGGGAAAAAATCCCGGTTATCGTCGGAATACATCTGAGAACACAGCTGCATTTGTTTGATGTTGTTCAGGCAACCGGTGGTGGTTGCTCTTTGCTTGGCCTTGCTCAGAGCCGGAAGAAGCAGACCCGCCAGGATGGCGATGATGGCGATGACCACCAGAAGTTCGATCAACGTGAAACCAGATGGTCTTTTAACAAAATCTAGGCGGGAAGAACTCATATTGTTACGAATATTATTGTGGAACGACATCAACAAATTGTCGAAGTAAAACTTGCTGGATTCCTATCATTTAGATGGTAAAATCTCCGTCACTACATCGATAAATTATGAAAAAATTCACATTCAGCTCAATCCTACACAAGGCGATGCCCTTTGCGGCAGTTATCCTTCTGGTTGCATTTTGCACTATGGCGAGAGCGCAGACGCTCACCAATATCTGGAAAATTTCTCCAGGAGAGCGCCCTTGGATCGACACCACCAGCACCCAACGCGGGGCCACTTATAATGCCGCTTCCAATCAAGTTCTCGTTGTATCCCGCGCGGGCGGAAACGGGGTTTATGTGCAGGATGCCGCGACCGGCGCGGATATCAATACGTTGAAACTCACCGATTCAAACAATGCGGCGATCATTTCCGGAGGCGCTCTGACTTTTAACATGATCGGTGCCGCCGAAGATGGGGCAATTTATGTGTGCAATCTGATCACGACCAACGGTGGCGCGAATGGCTTGTTTAAACTTTATCGCTGGCAAAACACCGATCCCACGACGTCGCC
>JBBQAX010000023.1:0-23524 GCA_038316905.1 Verrucomicrobiota bacterium
GTTTAAATTTTCGTCCGCTTTCGAATCGCCCATTGAAATTAACTTCTCCGCGTTTCCATTTCTCAATTCTTCCATTCGCCGTTCCAGCCCTGTTTTCAAAACTTTCATTTCCACGTTCTTTGGTTCGCGTGCCGTCGCCAAAATGAAACCGTGACGAATGCGTTGTTCCACGGACGAACCGCCTTCCTTCAACATTCGTTCGGCGAGAGCGCGCGAGGCTTCGACATAAGTCACGTCGTTCAGCAACGCCAACGCTTGCAACGGCGTGGAAGTCCGTGAGCGTGACACCGTGCAAATTTCGCGAGTCGGCGCGTCGAACGTGGACATTGCTGGCGGCGAAACGGTCCGCTTCCAAAATGTGTAGAGGCTACGGCGATACAAATCTTCGCCGGTGCCTTGCGTGTAGGTTGCAAAGCCGGTTCCCTCCGGACCCGCGGCGAGTTCTTCCCACAAACCTTCCGGCTGATACGGCTTCACCGATGGCCCGCCGATCTTTTCTTTCAACAAACCGGATGATGCCAACGCCTGATCGCGAATCATCTCCGCGCCCAATCGCAATCGCGGGCCGCGCGCGAGTAAAATATTTTCGGGATCACGCTCCAACAATTCAGGCGAGACACGCGACGCTTGCCGATACGTCGCGCTCATTACGATTAACTTCTGCATCGCTTTCACATCCCAACCGGTGCGAACAAATTCTGTCGCGAGCCAATCGAGCAATTGCGGATGACTTGGCAAATCGCCTTGCACACCGAAATCTTCAATCGTCTTCACGAGTCCGCGACCAAAATACGACGCCCAAAAACGATTCACGGTGACGCGCGCGGTCAAAGGATTTTCGGGATCAACGAGCCAACGCGCCAGGCCGAGCCGGTTCGTCGGAGCGCCGGGCGGAAGTTGTGGGAGAATCGCGGGGACGGTTGGGAAAACACGTTCACCCGGTTGGTCATAAGCGCCGCGCACCAGAATGAATGCGTCACGCGGTTTCTCCAATTCTTCCATCACCATCGTGCGCGGAATTTGATCGTCGATGTCTTTCCGCTCTCGATTCAATCGCGCCACTTCTTCGGAGGCGGGACGATAATCATTTTGGTAGGAGAGGAAATATTCCCGCGCCGTTTTGGCCTCGGCTTCTTTCCGTTTCTCAACCGGATTTTTGAAAATCTTCGTCAACGCAGCGGTAAGCGGCTGCGGATGAGTGTCGTCCGTGGCGGTCAAACGGAACCGGCCCATCTGCGTTTTGCCCGGATTGCTTTGCACAAGTTGGAACTTGATCGTCGCGCCTTTGGGAAATGTAAGCGGTTCTTTCGTTTCAAAAATTGCGGTGGCGGGTTCGCCGTTTTTCGATACTGCGCTCCATCCGCCGATTCCATTTTCGCGCGGTCGCAAAAGAAGATTCGCGCCGAATCCCGAACGGTCGCCGGTGCCGATAACTTTTCGAAATTCAATAGGAGTCGATTTTCCCTCCGAAACAACTTCAACGGTGAAACCGAACAAAACAAATTGGCCATCCGCGCTGCGACCCAATTGATTCGTCGAGCCTGGAACGGGAAAGACTTCGAGACGAATGCCGTTGAGATGGGTCAACTCCGTCTGCGTGGTAATCGTAAAAGTATCGATCTCGGCTGCGTCGCCATCCGCCACGATGGAATTGTTTTTCGTGCTTTTGAGCGGCTTGCCACTTTCGGTTTTCAACTCGCCCAACTTCAACTCATTCCAATTCGGTTTGTTGGTGGCAACGTGTTTTTCCCACGAGTCCTGCTCTGAAGTTAATGTCGCAATCAGCGCATCCACTTCTTTTTGTTGCGCGGCAATTTTTTTATCAAAGGCGGCGACCTGCGCTTCCAACTCCGGCGCGGGAAGTTTTAAAAATGGCCGCGTGCTGACAATGTTGTTGCGTCCGACATTTTCCCGATCCACGCCCCGTTCGTTGATGTTGTTGAAAAACGAATACATGCTGTAAAAATCTTTCGCGGAAAGCGGATCGTATTTGTGATCGTGACAACGCGCGCAACCTAGCGTCAGTCCGAGCCAGACGGTCGCCGTCGTATCGACGCGATCAATGACCTGTTCCACAAAAAATTCCGCAGGGATGCTTCCGCCCTCCATGTTGATGCGTTGGTTGCGATGAAATCCGGTCGCAATTTTTTGATCCAGCGTTGGCTTCGGCAATAGATCACCCGCGAGTTGTTCGACGGTGAACTCATCGAACGGCTTGTTTTCGTTAAACGCTTTGATCACCCAATCGCGCCACGGCCACATGATGCGTTCGCGGTCCACTTGATAGCCATGCGTGTCGGAGTAGCGCGCGAGATCAAGCCAATCCACTGCCATACGCTCGCCGTAACGCGGCGATGCCAGCAAACGATCCACGACTTTGTCGTAAGCATTCGGAGATCGGTCCTTGAGAAAAGCGCGAAGTTCCTCCGGTGTCGGCGGCAATCCGGTGAGATCAAGAGTGACACGACGAAGCAACGTCGCTTTGTCCGCTTCACTCGAAGGTTTTACGTTCTCCTTTTCCAAGCGCGCCAAAATGAAATGATCGATTCCGTTGCGCGGCCACTTTTTGTCTTTCACCAACGTAAGTTGCGGCGGAACAGGTTTTTGAAACGCCCAATGCTCCTCCCACGTTGCACCCTGGGCGATCCATGCTTTGAGCTGCTCTTTTTGTTTTGCGCTCAGTTGGCGAGCATGATCCGGCGGCGGCATCTGCTCGTCTGGATCAGTGGAAAAAATTCGCTTGATGATTTCGCTCTCGTCCGGCTTTCCGGGAACGACGGGAAATGTTCCTTTGCGATTCGCTAAAATTCCTTCCTTCGTATCAAAGCGCATCTTCGCTTTGCGCGTCGATTCATCCGGGCCGTGGCAATGAAAGCAACTATCAGAAAGAATCGGCCGAATATCGCGGGTGAAATCGGCCTGACCCGTCGCTGAAGCAGGTTTGGTCTCAGCATTCGCCGTCCACGTCGCAAGAAAGCAGTTAACGACCACAAAGAAACTGGCAAAATTAAATCTCATTAAAAGGCGGCAATGTTCTGAACAACTTAACAAAAGAGACGCAAAATAACTAAAAGAAATTCGCGACTACCTGCTGGCAACGTGTGTGATTAAAAGTGGGTGAGATTGGAAAATCTTTGGCGTGCGACGGCAGGACGTCGCTTTTCCTACACGCTGGCAACCGCAAAATCGTTCTGAACTAAAAGACGCTCTGCGCATTATCACCGTGCAGCCAAAGCGGGGACATGTCCCCGCAGTCCAAATTGCCAGGCGTCACCCACTTTTAATCACACTCGGCTGGAGACCCTTGGTGACGGATTATCTCCAATGCGAATGGTTGACCATAGCGTGGTCGCAAACGCGGTTCGCATCAGACTAGTTTTTAGGACTTGCACCGATGGACAATTCATTTCCGTCGCCTAACATTGCTCATGAAAACTTTATTTACTTCTGAAGCCATTTCGAAAGGTGGACGATCCGGCAGCGTCTCGAGTCCCGGTGGATTGCTCAATTCCACTTTGGGAAATCCGTTACAGGCGGGCGAGGAAACGCGCGGGCCAAATCCTGAACTCTTGTTCGCCGGTGCGTATTCTGCTTGTTACCACGGTGCATTGAAAAACGCCGCGAAAAAACTGGGCGCACCTGTTCCTGATTCAACCGTGCGTGCGTTGGTGAGTTTGTTGGAAGATGACAAAGGCGGCTACGAATTGGCCGTGGAACTTCACGCTCAACTCCCCGGAATCGATCGCGCGCAAGCTCAACGCATCATGGATGAAGCGCACAAGACTTGTCCCTACTCCAAAGCTTTGCGTGGTGAAAACTCGGTGAAGCTCGTGGTGGATTGATCCTCCGCGCGAGTGCTTTTAAAAATTGCGACCAACATCCTGAGATTTTATTGGAAGTGGCGTAAGCGAATAATATTTCTACGCGCTGGAACAAAATCCCTGCCGCGATGGTTTCAGGTTGTGCTCATGGAAGCGTGAGATCACGCAAGCGTTGGTTGCGGAACGAATACATTTTGAAAGCAATTGAAATCACAGATGACCGGATTGATGCGGATGGGAATATTGAAATGGTGCGCGGTGCAGGTTTCGAACCTGCGACCCCTACCGTGTGAAGGTAATGCTCTACCACTGAGCTAACCGCGCATCGGATGACAGCGAACGGAAAGTAAAAGATTTTCAATTCGAGGCAAGATTTTTGATGGGGTGGTTCAGCAGAATTTATCGTTGAGTTGTCCGCTCCACGCCGCCAAAGTTTCGCACGAATTCATGCGAACCCTAAAACATCTTTTCGACAAAAATAAAGCGTGGGCCGACCGCATTCGGAAGGTTGACCCTGAATTCTTTTCCAAACTCTCGGGCCAACAATCCCCCGGCTATCTTTGGATTGGTTGCTCGGACAGCCGCGTGCCCGCCAATGAAATCGTTGACCTCTTGCCGGGAGAATTGTTCGTCCATCGCAACATCGCCAATCTCGTCGTCCACACTGACCTGAATTGTTTGTCGGTCATGCAATTTGCCATCGATGTTCTCAAAGTGCGGCACGTCATTGTTTGTGGTCATTACGGTTGCAGCGGCGTTCAAGCGGCCTTACAACGCGTTCGCATTGGCTTGAGCGACAATTGGCTGCGACACATCGAAGATGTCCGGCAAAAACATCAGAAAACTTTCGCCGTTTTGGGCGACGGCGCGGCTGGTCTCAATCGGCTTTGCGAATTAAATGTGATCGAACAGGTCGCCAATGTTTGCGAAACGACGATTGTTCGCGACGCTTGGGAACGCGGCCAGGAATTAACCGTGCATGGCTGGGTTTACGGACTGCACGACGGTTTGCTCCATGATTTGAATGTCACGATCAGTGATGTGAAGGAAACGACTGCGATTTATCAGGCGGCGATTTCAGCGTTGGTTTAGAAAAACGTCTGGGTAGCACCTGCCTCCGGCGGGTGCATGTCAAAACCTTGAAATGATTCGCACCCGCCGGAGGCAGGTGCTACCCATCACCGAATTTATTCCCACTCAATCGTTCCCGGCGGTTTGCTCGTGATGTCGAAAACGCATCGGTTCACGCCTTTGACTTCGTTGATGATGCGGCTGGAAAGTTTTTCGAGCAAATCGTACGGCAGCTTTACCCAATCCGCAGTCATGCCGTCCTGGGATTCCACCGCGCGAATCGCAATGGTGTAATCGTAAGTGCGTTCGTCGCCCATCACACCAACGCTGCGCACCGGCAATAACACCGCAAAGCTCTGCCAGATTTTGTAGTACCAATCGGTGGCTTTCATTTCTTCAACGACGATCGCATCGGCGTTTCGCAAAATTGTGCAGCGTGATGGCGTGACTTCGCCCAAAATGCGGACGGCGAGTCCGGGTCCCGGAAATGGCTGGCGATAGACAATTTCTTTCGGGAGGCCGAGTTCGAGTCCGAGCAAACGCACTTCGTCTTTGAACAAACATTTCAATGGCTCCACTAATTGAAACTTCATATTTTTCGGCAAGCCGCCGACGTTGTGATGGCTCTTGATCATCGCCGAGGGATTTCCGCCAATCGGCACGGATTCAATCACGTCGGGATAAAGCGTGCCTTGCGCGAGGAATTTCGCTGCGCCCGCTCGTTTGGTTGCCGCCTGAAAAACTTCGATAAATGTTTTGCCGATGATTTTCCGTTTGCGCTCGGGATCGGTGACTTCTTTGAGGCGGGTCATGAAAATTTTCGTCGCCTCTTCATATTGCAACTTGATGCGGAAGTGTTTTCCAAAAACTTTCCGCACGACGTCGGCTTCGTTGGCGCGAAGCAAACCATTGTTCACAAAAATACAGGTGAGTTGATCGCCAATCGCTTCGTGCAATAACGCCGCCGCGACGCTTGAATCAACGCCGCCGCTCAGACCAAGGATGACTTTTTCTTTACCAACTTGCGCGCGAATTTCCTCGATGGCTTGCAGGGCGTAATTGCGCATCGTCCAGTCTTTGCCGCACCCGCAAATCGTGTGGACAAAATTGCTGATGAGTTCGCGACCGCACGGTGTGTGGACGACTTCGGGGTGAAACTGCAATCCGTAAAAATGTTTGGCGCGATTTTCGATGGCGGCGTAAGCGGAGTTTTCTGTCTGTGCGACTGGACGAAAGCCTTCCGGCAATTTTGTCAACTTGTCGCCGTGCGAATTCCAAACCTGCATCGCGGCCGGCAACTTTTTAAAGAGCGGACACGAGACATCTTTGATCGTCAAAGTCCCCTTGCCGTATTCGCGCTTTTGGCCTTTTTCAACTTTTCCGCCGAGAAATTGGGCTAGCAACTGCAATCCGTAACAAATCCCCAGCATCGGCACGCCGAGCTTGAAAATATTTTTATCCGGCATCGGCGCGTCGGACGCATAAACGCTGGAAGGACCGCCTGAGAGAATGATTCCCTTTGGATTTAGTTTGGCGATTTCCTTGGCGGGCGTGTCGTAGCGAAGGATCGTCGAATAGACATTGCACTCGCGAATGCGTCGCGCGATGACCTGCGTGTATTGGGAACCGAAATCTAAAATAATAATTTGCTCAACCATAAAAATGAAAAGTTGAAATTCGGAAAACAAGCGATCCGGCAATCGCCGTTTCTTGGCTTTATTCCAAACTGAAATTTACTCTTTGATCACCGACACTTTGCCCGCGTTTTTATCGTAGTGAAGTTTGCTGCCGAAGGGCAAAGCCGGGAGTTTGCTGAGATATTTCTTTTCGACAAGTTCGTTCAGGCTTTCGGGATTGCGACCTTCCTGAACACCAAAGAGTTGCAACGCGTTATTGACGGCGGCGACATCGATTGTTTTCTCCATGGATTGAACGGCTTTTCCCGCTGCCGAAAGATATCCAGCCGGAGCGCTCGCCAAATCTCCTGAGTTGGGTTGAGTGGCGGCGCCAGGCGCTTCAGGTTTTGGCAATTCCTCCTTTTTTTCGCAACCAGAAATCAGGATGCCGAAGATAAAAAGTGACGCAGTAAGCAACGTTTTCATAGGGCGAACCTAAATGACTGGATGAAAAAACCAAGAGCGAAGATGGTTGAGAGAATTAAAACTCGCAGGGGGATTTCAGTGGCTCTCTAAAAAAGAACTGCCGGACGAATCCGAAGATTCGCCCGGACAGAAGTCGTTCGACATGCTTGCTGAAGCAAGCGCGCTCAAGTTAAGGAACGGCTGGCGCGTTTGTGTCCGCTGGCGGTGTTGTTGTAACTGGTTCTTCTTTTGGCTGACAACCCACGAACACAAATGTGCTCACCAATGCGATAACGACGATGCTGAGTAGTTTTTTCATGCGGGCGATGATTATCTCTCCGTTTAAAAAAAAGCAATAAGATGATTATTTATTTTATTTTCAGGCTTTCCCCGACAATTGATCTCGTTCGTTCCACAAGCTCACGGTCCCGTTGAAAATCAGCAAATTGAAACGGCGGCAGACCACTTTGTTGTTGCCCAACCAATTCTCCCGCGCCACGTAATTTCAAATCTTCCTCCGCAATCCGGAACCCATCGCTGGTTTCCTCCAGCACGCGCAGGCGCTCGCTCGCTTCAACATTTTTTGCCGAAGCGATTAGAATACAAAATGAATTCTCCGCGCCGCGCCCGATTCGTCCGCGCAATTGATGCAACTGCGCAAGGCCAAATTGATCCGCGTTCTCGATCAACATCACGGTCGCATTCGGGACATCGATTCCAACCTCGATCACAGACGTGGCCAGCAGCACCTGAACTTTGTTCGCGCGAAACGCTTCCATGACCTGGTCTTTTTCTTCGGAGCGAAGTTTCCCATGCAAAAGCCCGACGCGATGTGGCGCAAACGTCTTTTGCAGTTTTTCAAATTCTTTGGTAACCGCTTTGATTCCAGATTTCTCGTCCGCTTCTTCCACGCGAGGATAAACAATGAACGCCTGCCTGCCCTCAGAAATCTTCTCCCGAATGAACTCCCAAACTTTGGGCAACTTCTCCTCCGCCCGGACGAAGGTTTTGATTTTCGCGCGACCAGCGGGCAATTGATCAATCACGGAAATATCCAAATCTCCATAAATGGTCAGGCCGAGCGTGCGCGGAATCGGCGTCGCAGTCATGACGAGGAGATGCGGAAAAACTCCTTTGCGCAAAAGCTTTTCGCGTTGGGCGACTCCGAACTTGTGCTGCTCGTCGATGACGACCAAACCCAGTTTCTTCGGCGCAAACGCATTTTCGATCAGCGCGTGAGTACCGACGAAAAGAGTCGCGGAATGCGGGCGCAACGCAGAAGCGGAATTCGTCTTGATGCTGCCGGTTAACAGCTCAACGGAAATTCCAAGTTCGCTGAACCATTTGCGGAAGTTTCTAAAATGTTGTTCCGCCAGAATTTCCGTGGGAGCCATGAGCGCGACATCGAATCCGCTCTCCAATGCCATTAACGCCGTGGAGGCCGCGACCACCGTTTTGCCGGAACCAACGTCGCCTTGCAGCAATCGCCGCATCGGTTGCGCGGCACCCATATCAGCGCGAATTTCCCGTAACACTTTGGTCTGCGCAGTCGTGAGCTGAAACCCAAGTTGCGCGAGAAATTTCCGGATTAATTGGTTGTTCCCCGCACACGGCAACCCACGCGAATTTGCTTCCAAACGTTTGCGCCGGGTTTGAATGGCGATTTGCAAATCGACCAGTTCGTCGAAGGCGAGACGGCGGCGCGCGATTTCCGTGTCAGCGATTTCTTCGGGGGAATGAAGCAGGCGAATGGCGTGAGCGAGTCCGGGCAGATCTTTCAGTCCTTTCCCAAACGGCGGCTCGGGAATTTTCGCTTCGAATTCTTCAACGGTTCGAGCGATGAGTGAACGGAGCCAGCGTTGCGGCAAACCTTCCGTCGCAGGATAAACCGGCACGACCCGATTCAGGTGAATGGAAACGTCTTCACCCACTTCCACGACTTCCGTTTCGGGATGATCAATTGTGCGCGGTTTGGCGGAATTCAGTTTTCCATAAACCAGAACGTCATCGCCCACTTTGAAATATTTCTCCATGAACGGCAGGTTCCACCAACGGCAATGCAACCGCGCGGAACCATCTTCGAGGATAAATTCAAAAACGGATTTTGATCCCCCGCCCCAGCGTTTCAATCCGGCGGCCACGATCTTTCCCCGTGTGGTGGCGGCTTCGTTCAGTTGGAGTTCCGCGATTGCTTTGAAATGCCGACGATCTTCGTAGCGGCGCGGGCGATGTAACAACAGATCGGAAACCGTTTGAATCTCAAGACGAGCAAGCTGCGCCACGCGTTCCGAACCAACGCCGCGCAATTCGCCAACCGGCGTTTCAAGCGGAGCGGAACCTTGCGACATGGACGGATTTATAAGGCAAAAGAAAAACGGAAACAGAACGAAATCTCAATTTCTCGTTCCGTTCGGAAATCAGATGTGATTTGAAGTGACGTCAGCGAACCGTGTAGCCGCGCTCGCCAGAGCGTGGTGTCGATTAAATGCCCACGCCACGCTCGGGCGAGCGCGGCTACAACCGCCACTTCAAATCACACCCTGTGAAATCCGCACGATTGCAAAACAGTGAGTCGCGAAATATTGTCCAGCCAATGAAGCGAAAAACATTTTCTATTGCGGCGTTCTGCGCGGCCTTGTCGGCACTCCTAATTCTCTCGGCTTGCAACAAACCAAGCGAACCCGCGTCTGAGCAGAATTCGGAGTCGGCATCCGAATCCACCGCTGCGTCCTCCGGCGTCTCTGGCAAAATCGTTTTAAAAGGCACTCCGCCGCCTGCTTCGAATATGTCGATGGATGCGGCGTGCGGAAAATTGCATACGACGATTCCCAAAACGCGGCTCTATGTCGTGGGCGAAAGCGGAGAACTGGCTGACGTCTTCGTCCACATCAAGGACGGATTGACCGGAAAATCATTTCCGCCCGCTTCGCCCGCTTTGCTTGATCAGAAAGGTTGCGAGTACGTTCCATACGTTCTCGGATTGCAGACCGGCCAAAAATTGCTGGTGCGAAACTCTGATCCAATGATGCACAACGTCCATCCGCTCCCAAAAGTTTCCGGCAACAAGGAATCCAACAAAGCGCAAATGCCGAAAGCGCCGGATCTGGAATACACCTTCGAAAAACCTGAAATCTTCGTGACTTATAAATGCGATGTTCATCCGTGGATGTATGCCTACGTTGCCGTGGTCGAACATCCTTTCTTCGCGGTTTCGGGCAAGGATGGAACTTTTTCACTCAAGGATGTTCCTGATGGAAAATACGTTCTCGAAGCCGTTCATCGCAAAGTCGGCAAACAGACGAAGGAGATCACCGTGACGAACGGAAAATCACAGCCAATCGAGTTCACGTTTGAACTTCCCGCGAGTTTATAATCATGCCCTCCGACTCTCCTGAATCTCCACTGGACCGTTTGTGGGTTGAATACAGCCTCGTCTTCAAAAAATTTGACGATCACACGTTGGCGCGTTGGATGGCGCAAACGCTTGGCCAGTTCGAAGGCGCGGCGTGGCGGATGTCGCATCCGTTGCTGGGCGCGTATCGCCTTGCCGCGCAACTCGCGCACGATCGCCAGATATGGCTGCAGCGATTGGCCACGGCACCGGCGGCTTATCCAGAATCGCAGTGTTGCCGCGCGCCATTGCTTCCGCTCTTGACCCGCGATGTATTGGAATCCGGTTTGGTTTGCCAGCATTGCAATGAAACCGCCGTTCCATTCGACGAGATCCCTGCCGCATTGCAATCCGAGCTTAAAACGTGGGCGGACCAGTACGGGCCGATTCACGCCGTCGCACATTGGGATGATCGCCAGCGTAAAACCGTGAACGATTACGAACGCGCCTGCGAAAACGCCGCGCTCAAAGCGGAGAAAATGTTGGCGACAATCGGCAGCGAACTCGCGCCAAAATTCCTGGATATTTATCCGACCATTGTCTGGGAAGATCAGGACGAATGTCTGGAAGTGCGCCCGGAAGATATTGAGCTTTGATACCGGACAAGGAAAGCAGCGGGAGCGCGTTTCGTTTCCATTTTTTATTATTTCACATCAAGGCAGGCGCGAATGGTCGTGGCCAGTTTTTGCGGGTGATAAGGCTTTTGCAGAAACGGTGTTTTGTCGCGCAGCCCGGATGCCAACCCGCTCATTTCTGCGCTGTATCCGCTGGTATAAACCGCCTTGAGCGCGGGATTGAATGCTTTCAACTTTTCCGCCAACTCGTGTCCCGTCATTCCTCCCGGCATAACCATGTCGGTGAGGAGCAGATCGATTTTTCCATGATGCTGTTCCCAGACTTGCAGCGCATCGGGGCCGTTCGTCGCTTCCAAAACGCGGTAACCATATTTTTGCAGGATGATGAGCGCCATGCCGCGCAGTGCGTCTTCGTCTTCCACAAGCAGAATTGTCTCAGTCCCACCCTGAGATTGCGCCGCCGTCACTTCTCCCGGTTGTGCGGCGGTTTGCGCCGCTGCTGGCAAGAACACTTTGAAGGCAGCCCCCGAGCCCGGTTCGCTTTCGACTTCAATCCAACCATTGTGTTGCTTGACGATTCCGAAAACTGTCGCCAGCCCAAGCCCGGTGCCTTTGCCGATTTCTTTGGTGGTGAAGAACGGCTCGAAAATACGCGTTAACACTTCGGGGGACATTCCACACCCTGTGTCGCGTATTTTTAAACAAACAAACTGACCGGGACGGGCTTCCGAATTTTGTCGCGCGCTTTGCTCGTCAATATTTTCAAGTTTGGTGCTGATGGAGAGCCGCCCTCCTTTTGGCATGGCATCGCGTGCGTTGACCGCGAGATTCATCAATACCTGGTCCATCATCCCGACGTCGGCGGTGATCGGCGGCAAGCCTTCCGACATGCTCATTTGCAATTCGATATTTTCGCCGATGAGCCGCCGCAACATTTTGGCCACGTCGGTCACGATCTCGTTCAGGTCGATGATTTCGGTGCGAATCGCTTGCTTGCGGCTGAAGGTCAACAATTGTTGCGTTAACTTGGCGGCGCGTTCGCCCGCGGTGAAAACTTCTTTCAACATTTCCCCTGCATCGGGAGGCAGACCAGGCGATTCGAGCAACAGTTGGGAATAACAATTGATCACTGTGAGGAGGTTGTTGAAATCGTGCGCCACGCCGCCAGCGAGTTGGCCGATGGATTCCATTTTCTGGGCCTGACGAAATTGCTCTTCCAATTCACGTTGCCGGGTGATGTCTTCGGCGGTGCCGACGATGCGATAAACCTCGCCCACCGCATCGCGAATCGGAAAAGCGCGGTCGTGAATCCAGCGCAGCGAACCGTCGGGACGCACGATGCGATAAATTTCGTCGTAAATACCACCGGTCTGCTTGTTCACTGACGCCTCCAGAATGCGCGAGAGATCTTCGGGATGAATCGCTTCCAACCAGGTTTGCGGAGACTGATAAACGCTTTCGCAGGAGCGGCCCCAAATTTTTTCGTAGCCAGGGCTAATGTAAAGCATCTGACTTTTGGAGGGGTCCGTAATCCAAAAGACCTCATGAATATTTTCGGCAAGCTGCCGGAAACGCTCTTCACTTTCGCGCAGTTTTTGGTCGGCCCGTTTCCGTTCCGATATATCCTGACAGGTGCCAATGGCGCGCGCTGGTTTGCCGAAGTCGTCGAAAAATATCTGCCATCGCTCCTCCACAAATTTAATCTGTCCTTGCGCCAGACAAAGCCGATGCTCGAACACACAACTCTCCCGCTGATTAAATGACCCTCTAAAAACCGCTTCAACCGCGGCGCGATCTTCCGGATGAACCAATTCCATGAACCCTTGGTGCGTCGGACAAAAGGTGCGACTGTCTGTTTCAAAAATGTGGTGCGTCTCGTCCGACCAGTTCACCGCTAAAGTCTTCAGGTCAGTTTCCCAACTGCCGATTTTCGCGACGGTTTGGGCGACAATCAACCGCGTTCGCTCGGATTCCAGCTCCCCGGCCAACTGCCGCATTTCCCGCTCACCTTTTTGCAATGCCATTTCCGCTTTGCGCTGCTCCGTGGTGTTGAGATGCATCACCACCGCGCCCGGCTGTTGCCCTTCTCGCAATGGTGTGGCGATCAGCCGGAACCAGCGTTGTTCCATGGGCGAGTGGCAGGGATATTCGATGGTGAACTCCTTGGCTTCGCCGCGTAAAACCTGGCGGAGGCCGGAAGCCACTGCTTGCGCTTCGTCCGAATGTTCCCCGTGGGCTGTCAGGCAGATGTCGATGTAATTTTGTCCCATGCCAAGCTCGGGGCCTGGCCGGGCATTGGCGGTGGCGAAGCGGTGCCACGCGTCGTTGACCGAAATGATCACGCCATCGGGATTAACCAATGCAATGTGAGCGGGCAAGGCGTTCAGGATATTCGCCTGAATCTTTTCCATTTGGCGGAATCGCTCCTCGCTTTTGCGCTGTTCATTTTCTGCGTGGTTATGTTCATCGCGCAGCCGTTTCACTTCCAGAGCGTGTTGCACGGCTGGACCGAGTCTTCCGATACGATCTTTGAGCAAATAATCAGTCGCGCCGTGCTTCATCGCCTCCACCGCGACATCCTCGCCCACGGTTCCGGAAATCAGAATGAACGGAATATTCAAACCGCTTTCCTCTAAAATCTTTGCCGCTTTCAATCCACTGAACTGCGGCATCGAATAATCGGAAAGAATGATGTCCGGCAGATTTTTTATCTCGGCCAGAAAGCTCGCCTCTGTTTCCACGCGCTTCCACTTCGGATCAAAACCGGCCGATTGCAATTCATCCAGCAGAATGGCGGCGTCGTCGGCTGAATCTTCCACAAATAAAACATTAAGAGGAATAGCCATACGATTGCCTCATGATTTGGACGGTTTGTTAAATCGCAGCCAATAGCGGCAAAGCATTTGCACTGCTTCACCGAATTCGTCGAAGTCCATTGGCTTGACTAGAAGACTGTTCGCGCCGAGTTCATAGATTTCCTCCAGATCGCGTTTCGCTTGTGATGAACTCAGAACAACAATCGGGATTGAGCGGGAATGCGGATTACTTTTCAGACGGCGCATCACTTCGATCCCGCTCACCTTCGGCAACTTCAGGTCAAGGATGATAATTCGGGGATGAACAATCGGGATTGCGTCAACCGAGTTTCCAGCGCCGAAAATGGCTGCGAGCGCTTGTTCGCCATCACGGGCAATTTGCACCCGCGCTCCGAATTTGCCTTGTTCCACTGCATGCATCACGAAGGTCGCGTCATCAGCGCCATCTTCGACCAGTAAAATATCTATCGCTTGGTCAGACATGATGAGTTTCCCCAAGTGTGAAGTAAAATGTTGCGCCTTGATCGACTTTTCCCTCGGCCCAAATGCGTCCACGATGCCGGGTGATGATTCGATGAACGATGGCAAGGCCGACACCGGTACCGTCGAATTCTTCAACGCTGTGGAGCCGTTGAAAAACGTGGAAAAGTTTTGCGGAATATTCCATGTCGAATCCCGCACCGTTGTCCTGGACGAAATAAACGTTTTCGCCTTCTTCCGTGCGACAACCCACCTTGATTACCGCTGGATCTTGGCCACGCGAATATTTGACAGCATTGGAAAGAAGGTTCGTATAAACTTGATGCAACAACATTTTGTCCGCCTGACACGCCGGAAGTTCTGGGATTTCAATTTCAACGCGCCGACCCGCCATTTCGGAACGAAGCTCTTCGACGACGTCCCGCGCGATGGCGGCTGGGTCAACAATCGTTTTTGCCAGTGATTGGCGGCTAAGGTTGGCGAAATCCAGCAGGCCATCAATGAGTTGCCCCATTCGTTTGGTGTTTCCTTTAATCCGTCCGAGAGCCGCATGGGCTTCGGGAGGCATTTGTTCGCCAAAATTTTTGCCCAAAATATTTGCATAAGTCCCCATTGCGCGGAGCGGTCCACGAAGGTCATGGGAAATTGAATAAGAAAATGATTCGAGTTCCTCGTTAGCCAGTTTCAACTCAGCGGTCCGGGCGGTAACGCGCTGTTCCAGTTCGGTGTTTAAATGGTAGATTTTTTCCTCGGCATTCCTGCGTTCAATCGTCGCCCAGCAACGTTCGACAACTTCCTGGACGATGGCGATCTCACTCGGTTTCCAGTCTCGAGGTGTGGTCTGATGCACGGCCATCATGGCCCGAAGACTCGCGTTTTTTACCAGTGGACAAACGATAATCGCCTTGATGCCGATGGCGTTGAACATGTCCGCTCCGTTATCTGGTAAAAGTTCTCCATCCACACTCCGAATGATCAGGGTCTGCCCATGCCGAAGCGTCTTCAAAGCGCGCGCTCCGAAAAGGGAAAGTTGGTAACTGCCCACGGTGCTCAGACATCCATCGGTGTAATCGTGCAGGATGGTAAATCGTTCGCCATCTTGCTCCACATCAGCATAGGCACAACGGGAGGCGCGCAGGTGTTTGCCCAGAATTCGGGCGGTCACGGTCATGATTTGCGACGCATCGGTTAGCGTGCGCGTCGCTTCGGCAAGCTCATTTAAAAAGCGGAAATGTGCTTCGCTTTCACGAAGCGCTTGCTCGGTCTGCTTGCGTTCACCGATGTCGAGCAGGAAGCATACTCCTTCGTCCGGGCTATCGTCAAAAATTGCGGCACCAATCAAAATCGGCACACGCGAGCCATCTTTACGGATGTATTCTTTTTCAAACGGATTACAAATTCCCTTGGCCGCAAGTTCCTCCAAGGCGATTCGGTCAAGCTCAGCGTATTCGGGCGGGGTCATTGCTGACCAACAGACACGGCCAGCTGCGAGGTCGTCGCGGGAATAGCCGACGACACGGAGAAAAGCATCGTTCGCTCCGGTGATCTCGCCCTTCCTATTCCAAAAGATCACGCCCTGCGCGTTGGACTCAACCAGACGCCGAAAGCGTCCTTCAGTTCGCTTGCGATCAGTGATATCAATCACCGCACCATGAAAGTTTATCGCTTTGCCAGCAGCATTGCCATCGACGCGTCCACGTGCTTGCACCCAGCGAAGTTCTCCGTTTTTTTGCCGGACCCGATATTCGATATCGTAATTGCCGCACGACTGGATCGCGCGAGCAAGGGCATCTGCCACGCTTGTTTGGTCCTCCTCAATAACGGCTCGAAGATAGGATTCTGCCGGCAGCCCATCTGCGGCAGCATCCGGTGCAACTGAGAACATGCGAGCGGTGAATTCGTCTGCGGTTAACCGGTCGTTGACGATATCCCAACTCCAAGTGCCAATGGACCCTGCGGCAAGCGTTGACTTCAGTCGCGTTTTTGAATCGCGCATCGCCATTTCCATTTGCTTCCGCTCGGTGATGTCGCGCGCGATTTTGGACGCGCCGATGATTTTCCCATTACCATCAGTGACCGGTGAAATCGTCACGGAAACATCCACTTGCTGCCCGCCCTTCCGGACCCGAATGGTTTCATAATGTTTAACGCTCTCGCCCCGTCCAATCCGCGCGAGGATTTCTGATTCTTCATTCACGCGATCCGGCGGAAAAAGCATCACCATTGGTTTGCCGATAGCCTCAGCAGCGGAATAGCCGAAAATTTTTGCAGCGCCCGAATTCCAACTGGTGATGATTCCCTCCAGCGTCTTGGCGATGATGGCGTCATCGGAAGAATTGACGATGGCGGCAAGCCAAACCCGTGATTCTTCCGCACGCTTGCGCTCAGTAATGTCGGCGCGAATGGCAACATACTGGCGCGGTTTTCCGACCTCGTCGAGAAACGGAACGATGGTTGTGTCCACCCAATAAAATGACCCGTCCTTGGCTCTGTTTTTGATTTCGCCGTGCCAGACTTTGCCGCCTGCAATTGTCGTCCATAAATCACGGATGAATTCCTTGGAATGGAAACCTGAATTGATGATGCGATGATCCTGACCGATCAGTTCCTCGCGCGAGTATTTGGAAATGGTGCAGAACTTGTCATTGACGGAGGTAATCTTTCCCTGTGGGTCTGTGAAGGCGACGATAGCATGTTCATCCAAGGCAGCCCGCAGTTCACCTTCCGCGAGTGCGACCTTCAATTTCCGAGATTTTCCCATAACAAACTTACGAGCAGGGCTCGTCGCTTTTATTTGGTTGAAAAGCTTCACAAACTGTACCCTCGATGCGTTTATCGCACCTTACCACAAACTCTAGAAAAGGCTCACGCCAGAGCAGGCATCGGCTTTAACAATGCCCACTGAAAACTTAATTTCTGAGTGACCTCGCTTAAATTTTGAAAATCCACTGGCTTCACGATGTAATCTTCCGCGCCAAGCCGTTTGCTCGTGACAATATCTTTATCCCGATTCGACGCCGTCAACACGATGACCGGAATATCGCGCGTTCGCGGGTCGGCCTTGATCCGGCGCAAAACTTCCAATCCCCCGATTTTCGGCAAACCCAAATCGAGCAGGATCAATTGCGGACGGTTGCTGAGGCGACGCTGGACATATTGGCCAGTGCAGAAAAGAAATTGCAAAGCCTCCGCGCCATCACGCACCACGTGAATCCGATTTGTAATCTTCGCCGCTTTTAAAGCTTCCATCGCAAGTTCCACATCATCTGCCCGGTCTTCCACGCACAAAATGTCCACCAACTCATCCGGGGAAAGCAGCTCTTCCGGGCCTTTTTCCGAAGAAGACTTTCCTGCGGATGAAAGTAATCTAGAAACCGGCGTTTCCAGTGCGCGGGCCAACTTTTCAATACTTTCCAACGAAATATTGCGTCGGCCACTTTCAACGTCGCAAACATAAGTCCGATGTAAACCGGCGCGCCCGGCCAGTTCCTCTTGCGAGATACCCAGCCGCACACGTCGAGCCTTAACCAGCGTCCCGAATCTTGTCTTGATGTTGCTTGTTGCCACATTTTAAATTTAACACCCAGAAATCAGTATTCTACCGAGGTAAACCCTCAGTGAATCTCCGAGTATCATAACAAGCACCCACAACAGACTTTAAGTGACGTGGAACGTTCACAATGAACCAATGCCCGGTTCGCTTTGCGCGAATTGACAACCGCCGGATTGCGGCCAATGCTGCTCCCATGAAAACGTTTGCTCTCTTAATCGCACTGGCCTTCATGCAAACCATCGCGGCTTCCGCCGACTCGATTCATCCAATCAAGGTTAACGACATCAACGGCAAAGAGTTGTCCTTGGGAGCTTACAAAGGTCAGGTCTTGCTCGTGGTCAATGTGGCGTCCAAATGTGGACTCACCAGGCAATACAGCGCGCTCGAGTCAACACATCAAAAGTACAAGGGTAAAAACTTCTCGGTGCTTGGATTTCCTTGCAATCAATTCGGCGGACAGGAACCCGGCACGAATGAGGAAATCAAAGAATTTTGTTCCAGCAAATACAACGTGACGTTCCCACTCTTCGACAAACTCGATGTGAACGGCGCGAAACGTCATCCGCTTTATACGGCGTTGGCGGGAAAAGAGTCGCCCTTTCCCGGCGACATCAAATGGAATTTCGGAAAATTCCTGATTGGTCGCGACGGCAAAATCATCAAGCGATTTGAACCCAAAACCACGCCTGACGATCCCGAAGTGATTGAAGCAATCGAAGCTGCATTGGCTGCAAAATAGACTCCGTTGAAATTCGTTGATAAACCGCTTTGGATTCCAACCATCGCACCGGGTCACAAATCAGCCGCAGTTTCAACTGCGACTTGGTTTTATCCGATGCACGTCCACGGTCTTGTTGCTGAGTCCTTGCCCAATGAATTGAAACACTTCGCTCATCCATTCGATTCCCCGCGAGGTGTTGGAAAAGCCGTCGTGCAATCCTGAAGATGCAGGCGCGCAGATTTCTCTGGCACGAATTTTTTCAGCGACGCGACTCACGCCTCATTCGGAGTGTGGCCATTTACCATGAAACCCGCTTTCGCAAATCGCCCGGACGGTGCGTGCAACCACGGATTGAAAGCGGAGGAATTTTGAACGTGCTCCTTTAACGGCGATTACGCGGGAAAATAGTTGAGCGTTGGGGGAAACTTTGCGCTACGCTCTGTTGAAACAAAAAAATCTGGGACCAATTTCGCCTGGGAAAACAACTTATGAAAACAGAAGTCATGTCTGAAGCATCTCAACATCCGTTCTTACGCAGCCTTTCGCCAGAACACCTGAGTATCGTATTGAAGAATGCGCAGCACGCCGAGTTTGCTGAGGGGCAACTCATCTTGAAAGAGGGTGATCCAGCCAATCAGTTTTTTCTGATTGAAAGCGGAAGAATCAGAATTGAAACGAGTCATGAGAACGGAAAAACAGTCCAGACCGTTGGTCCGGGCGAAGTGCTCGGGTGGTCATGGTTGTTCCCGCCGTTTGCCTGGCATTTCTCCGCGCAAGCAAAGGAGCCAACCAAATGCCTTGTCCTCGACGGGGGCCATTTGCTCGTTACTGCCGAAGAAAATCCCAAGTTTGGGTTTGATTTGATGCGCCGGATTTCGCAAGTGCTGGTGGAACGTTTGCAGGCAACACGCAAAAAAATGGTGGACGCCTCCGCGCAACATTGACGGCGAAGGACTCTACCTAATGAAAATCAAAGCCGAGGGCAAAAGGACCGCTTTGGAAGCACCGCCGAAGAAGTGGTTCGCCATTCGACCTGCCCTGTTTTGGTGTTGAGGAAGAAATGATCGAGCCATCCAATCAGAACAAGCACCAAACCACCCCTGCTTCCATTCCGCCGTTCTTGGCGGGAATGCCAGTTTCAACAGCTCGAAGATCGTCGTTTTTCCGCAGAAGCAATCCCGCCCCCCGGAAACCAATAGGGTTCATTCCTATCCTCAAAGTATGGCGATGATAGCAGGGATCAAATTCTTCGTCGGCGCGTTTAGAAGCTCAGAAGCACGCGCTCAGATACGGACGACTAACTCTTCATGAAACATCGTGATTGAAACTTTTCTCACGCCTTCCATCTTTCTGAAGTGAAACAATTTGATTTTGACGTGGCGGTGGTTGGCGGCGGGAGCGGTGGTTATGCGGCGGCGCGAACGGCGGTGGGCGCAGGATTGAAAACGGTGGTCATCGAAGGCGGCAAGGAAGTCGGAGGTCTCTGCATTTTGCGCGGGTGCATGCCGACGAAAGCATTGCTCTACGCGTCCGATGTTTTGCACCTCGCGCGCATTGGAAAAACCTGGGGGCTGAAAATTTCGAAGGCGAGTTTTGATTTTGCGAAAGTGATGGCGCGAAAAGATTCGTTGATCAAAGAGTTCGCCGACTATCGCCACAATCAACTCAAGGGCGGAAAATTTCATTTCATCCGCGCCAAAGCGAAATTCACCGATGCGCACACGCTCGCGCTGACCAATGGAAAATCCGTCACCGCGAAAAACTTTGTTCTCAGCACTGGCTCGACGATTGCGCCATCGCCCCTGCCCCATCTAAAACAAGTCGGTTGCCTCACCAGCGACGATGCGCTTTCGCTGAAAAAATTACCGAAGTCGCTGATTGTTCTCGGCGGCGGCGCGGTGGCGGTGGAGTTCGCGCAATTTTTTCAACGCTTCGATGTGAAGGTCACGCTTGTCCAACGCAGCGAACATCTGGTGCGCGATTTCGACACCGATGCCGCCGACGCTTTGTGCAACGTTTTTCGCCGCGAAGGAATGAAGGTTTACAGTTGCACCCGCCTCATCGACGCCTCGACGAAAGGAAAATTGAAATGCGTTTCGTTCGAGCACGAAGGAAAAATTAAACGCGTCAGCGCCGAGGAAATATTATTTGCGCTGGGCCGTTGCCCCAACACCGCGAGCCTCAATCTGGAAAAAGCAAACGTCACGACGGACTACGGACGCATCGTGGCCAACCCACAAATGCAAACCACCGCGCCGCACATTTACACGGCAGGCGATTGCACGGGGCCGTACGAAATTGTTCACATCGCGATTCAACAGGGCGAAATTGCCGCGCACAACATCGCGCATCCGCACCAGAAAAAATCCGTTGATTATCGCTTGCTCACGAGCGTGGTTTTCACCGATCCGCAAATCGCGAGCGTCGGTCTGACCGAGCGGGAAGCGTGCGCGAAAAGCATTCCTTATCTCGTCGCGAGCTATCCGTTCGCCGATCACGGCAAGTCACTCATCATGGAAGCGAAGGATGGTTTTGTGAAACTGCTCGCGCATCCGAATACAGGAGAGATCCTCGGCGGCAGTTGCGTTGGCCCAATGGGCGGGGAACTGATTCACGAAATCATCGCCGCGATGCACAAAAGAATGACCGTCCACGAACTCGCCACGATGCCGCATTATCATCCGACCCTCGCGGAAATCTGGACTTACCCCGCGGAGGAATTGGCGGAGAAAATCTCGCAATAACTCGCCTTCCTTCCTCGCATTTATGAAACGAAGAAATTTTCTCAAACAACTTGGCGTCGTCGCTTCGTTGCCATTGCTGGCGCGCACGGACGTTGCCGTTGCTGCCGAATCGCCAGTGAAAACAAACGCGACTTCACACAACATTTTATCCTGCAATATTCGAGTCGCACTGCCCGAAGACGAAGCGACTGGCAACGGCTGGAGCGCACGTCGCGAATTGTGCGTTGACGTGATTCGCGCACAACAACCCGATGTCATTTGCCTGCAAGAAGTTTGCGCGAGCAGATCCTTGATCTGGAGAAAGCGTTTCCGAAATTTGAGAGCTTCGGTTTCGACGGGCCGGAAATGGATGCGCGCATGGTTGGTTATCACGGCATCGCAAAGAACCCGATTATGTATTCGCGTGAACGCTACGCTCTCGTTACGTCAGGCGGATTCTGGCTTTCCGAAACGCCGCATATTCCCGGCTCGCTTTCGTGGGATTCCGCGCGCGCTCGTCATGTGAATTGGGTTCGTTTGCGCGACCGCAAATCAGAGAAACAATTTCGCGTTCTCAGCACGCATCTGGATCACGTCAGCCAGCGTGCTCGCGAGGAACAGATCAAAATGATTCTTGCTGAAGCGGCAACTTACGCGCCGGAAATCCCGCAAATCCTCGCGGGCGATTTGAACGCCAGCGCAGCCAGCAACGTTTACAAACTCGCGCTCGACGCTGGTTGGACGGACAGCCATTTCGCCGCACTGGGACCACGGGATGATGGAAATACCACTCACGGTTTTCTCGGTGACAAAGCTGCCAAAACTGAAGCCGCACACAAACGTGGCCCGATTGATTTCATTCTCACCCGCGGACCGATTTCGACACGCTCGTGGAAGATCATCCGCGATTCACGCGACGGCCGTTATCCAAGCGACCATTATTTCATTGCGGCACAACTCGTCTTCAACTGACCATTCCTCGATGAAACGAAGAAATTTTCTGAAGCAACTCGGAGTGGCGGCCTCTCTGCCTTTGATCGGACACACCACGCTGGCCAGCGCTGCTGATGCGCCCGCGAAAACAAACGGCTCGCACAAAATTCTTTCCTGCAACGTCCGCGTCGATGTGCCAGCAGATGCCAAGACCGGCGATAGCTGGGCCGACCGAAAGGAAATGTGCGCGGACATCATCAAAGCGCAAAAAGCCGACCTCATCGGACTGCAGGAAGGACAGATTGCGCACCTGGATTATTTGAAAAAGCGGATGCCGGAATACGACAGCTACGCGCTCTCTCACGCGGCAGATTATTTTCATCCCATCAATGCGATTCTGTTTCTGCGCGAGCGCTATGAGCTGATTTCCTGCGGCGGATTCTGGCTTTCGCAAACCCCGCACGTCGCCGGTTCCAAGGGATGGGATACCACGAATCCACGCCTCGCCAATTGGGTCGATTTGAAGGAGCGCAGTTCTGGAAAACTATTCCGGTATTGGAACACCCATCTTGATCACCGAGGCCAGCAGGCTCGTGAACACGGCGCGGCGATGATTGTTCAAGCGAGCGCTGCGTTTCCGCAGACCCTTCCGCAAATTTTGTCAGGCGACATGAACGCCGCTCCAAACAATCCTGCGATCAAGAACTTGCAAGACGGCGGCTGGCTCGACACCTATGTCGCTGTAAATGGAACGAAAGAAACCGGTCCCACCGCTCACGGATTCCGAGGCCCTAAAACGGACAGTAAATATAAAATCGATTGGATCTTTTGTCGCGGGCCGGTGAAGCCGCTGGCCTCCGCCATCATTCGTGAAGGTCGCAACGGTCATTATCCGAGCGATCATTATTTCATTTCTGCAGAAGTAACAATCGGTTGATGCATTCGCTCAGTTACGAATCGTCCACTCATAACTGATGAGATTGCCATCACGAAACCTGAACTCATTCGCGAGATGAGTGCTGACGGCAAAGTGGCCGAGTGATCATCTGACCAGTGGGTCCAACCAGGGATTTTAAAATAGAAGGCGATATACAAACTCGAACATTGGTGGTGTCTATTGGGTATAGGTAATTAAATAAATATGAAGCCGAACCCTTCTCCTGAGAATTCCACGCCAGGCAATTCCTGGAAACTTGTCACGCTCTTGTTGTTGTTCGGGTGTGGCTTGATCCTCTTTTTAAGCTTTCTAACGAAAACAGATGATCCGGTTCAATCATCGCAGTCACCGACGAATACCGCGCGCGAATCGAATCTTGACGTCAGGAAGAATCGCCCCACGTTCGCGCGCAACTCTAGCTC
>JBBQAX010000024.1:0-23148 GCA_038316905.1 Verrucomicrobiota bacterium
AGACTCCAACGAAACGAAGATTTTCGTTTTTGTTGCCAAGGAACCAGTTCAGTAATTCGCTTTTCAGCAATTTTTCATGTTTTACAAAACTATCTGTACACCAAGCACTTCCCGTTTTGGTTCTTTGGCAGCGCTTCGCGAATTATTAACGTTTAAAAACATCCAGACGTCCTCGCAATCCAACGCGCTGCGGCTGGTCGTCAAACGACACAGCCGCGGTCCGTTCGAACGCGCGGCGATGAAAAAGAGGGCGTCCTTCCCCCGCCTCGCGTGTTGCGTGCGGCAGAACGCTACAGGGGCAAGCGGCCCGAATCGCAGTTTTCATTTGGACAAAGCCATTGAGTTACTAAATCTTTCCACATGAATTTCCGAATATTCAAATCCGTTTCCAGCCTGACGCTCACAGTTTTAGTTTCGCTTTCCTCGTTCGCAGCGGAGAAGCCCAAGCGCATTTTGTTTTTCTCCAAGTCATCTGTGTTTGAACATTCGGTGATCAAAAGGAATGGCGAGGAATTGAGCCATGCGGAGAAAGTTCTCAAGGATCTTGGTGCCAAACATAATTTTGAATTTACGTTCACGAAAGATGGACGCGTGTTCACGCCGGAAAACCTCGCCACCTATGATGCATTCTTTTTCTACACGACGGGGGACTTGACCGAGGCAGGAAAAGACAAAAACCCGCCCATGTCTAAAGCAGGGAAAGAGGCGTTTCTCGAAGCGATTCGGAAAGGAAAGGGGTTCATCGGAACGCACAGCGCAACGGACACTTTTCATTCACCGGGTAACGAAGGGCATGGCGAGGCGCGTTACAAATCAGACGGCGATAACGCTGATCCTTTCGTGAAAATGATTGGCGCAGAATTTATCAAGCACGGGGAGCAACAGACTTCGCGAATGATTGTGGCGGACGAAAAATTTCCGGGGATCAGCGCGGTGGAATCGGACTTTGCGCCGTTGGAGGAATGGTATTCGCTGAAAAATTTCGCGCCGGACCTGCACGTTTTACTAATTCAAGACACCAGCACGATGAAAAATAATATGTATCAACGCCCTCCGTATCCAGCGACTTGGGCGAGGATGCACGGTAAGGGAAGAGTTTTTTACACTTCCATGGGCCACCGCGAAGACGTCTGGACGAACCCCGTTTTTCAAGAAGTTCTGGTAGGTGGAATCAATTGGGCGGTGCGGAACGTGGATGCAAACGTTAAACCGAATATCGACAAAGTTACGCCTGACGCAAATAAAATGCCGCCGCCAAAATAACGATTATTGATAAACGTAAATAGCATTGGTACGCCCCGCGTCAGTCAGTGCCCACGAATTGATGGTGGGTCCCACTGAAAACCAGACTTTAACAAAGCGCACGCTGTAGTCTCCATAAGCGTAGTTGGCGCCGGCGCCAGTGGAATGCCGCGCCTGATTCAATTGCGCGTATTCGTTCCCGGAGCCTTGTTCCCGTTCCTCCAAGTCCATGTAGTAATGGGTTGAAAAACCCTCATCCAGATTTTTCTTCTCTCCAAAAATGATGGTTTCGGAAGGACGTTTGATCGCGTGTTCAGGAATGGACGTTCCATTTATTGCTTCCATGTTGAAAGCAGCTCCCATGGATTCTTTGAAGTAATCGTTGCCACCATTGATGATGTAGGTGCGTGGCGCAGCATCGGCCAGATCGGGACTGGTAGTAAGGGTCGGCGGAGTATTTGGGCCGTCGCTTGGGCAGCGAAGCACCTTCAGATCACGGTACGTTTCGCGAAGCCGTCCCGGCCAACGGGCGTTGTTGGTTTCGCCAATACTACGAGGCGGAAAGAGACCGCGGTTGTCATCCATGTAAAGACTCAGCGACAGCCCGAGTTGTTTCAGATTGTTAAGGCAGGATATTCGTTTGCTCGCCTCTTTCGCGCGGGACAACCCAGGCAACAACATCCCGGCGAGGATCGCGATAATCGCAATGACCACCAGCAGCTCGATCAAAGTAAATGCCTCTCTACCGGATGTTTTCGGCGATCCAATTCTGCACATGTTTTTAGTTTTT
The DNA here is from genome assembly GCA_038316905.1 of Verrucomicrobiota bacterium. Taxonomy (GTDB): domain Bacteria; phylum Verrucomicrobiota; class Verrucomicrobiia; order Limisphaerales; family CANJXF01; genus CANJXF01. Next base: position 2,033 of record JBBQAX010000024.1, read on the forward strand.
TTCATGAAGGTCTCTCCAATTGGTGGTTAGAAAACGTAGTTTCCCAATCGCGGCGAAACTAAATCGAATATTGTTTGGGTCGAGGTGGTCACTCTACCTTGCACGAATGAAAAATCGAACCCTATTTCTGGTTTTTTCAGCTGTAATTCTTGGTGCGGTTTACGCGTACAAGTTCACCGACTGGTTTGAGCAAAAAAAAATTCAAATCAAATTTCGCGGTCTGACGGGTGACGCTGCAAATGCTGGAGGCCCGATTATTTTCTTCCTCGATAAAGGATACAATCTCACGTCCCTGAAGGTCGTCGCGGTGGAAGAATCCGCAACCAATAAATATCCGCACGCGCTTTGGCACGTCGTATCCGAAAGCAATTCGGTGCTGATAACGGATTTTTCCTACGGCGCAATTCCGACAGGAATGAAATCAAAAATTGCTGGCCTGGCAGCGGAACCTTTGCAAGACGCGATCCAGTATCGACTTCTTGTCGAAGCAGGGAAAGCCAAAGGGGAAAAGGTGTTTCAAACTAAAGCCAGGTAGCCTGTAACGACGCTCGGGCCGCCCGCGTCAATCTTCTCGATATGTCGAAAAAAAATATTGGATTACTGCTGTTGCTGGTGACGCTTGGCGCAATTTATATTTTTAATTTCACCAGCTTTTTCGAAAAGCAGGAGATACAGATTACCTCGAAAGTTCGCCCCGTATTTTCGCGTCGCAGCAAACCTGGAAGCCCACCCGTTGCACCCGCCAACACCATTTCATTTTCGTTGAATAATAAGTATGCATTGACCTCAATCCGGGTGGTTGAAGAAAGTGATTTCAAAACCAACAAATATCCTCATGCGATCTGGCATTTGGTTTCGGCGAGCAACTCGGTTCCAACGAAGACGATTGTTTATGGGATGTCCGTGGATGGAATGAAATCAAAGGTGCCTAAAATAAAGCCGGAAGCATTGAAGGCGAATGTCCCTTACGTTTTGCTTTTAGAAGCAGGAGATATGAAAGGCCAGACAATCTTTCAGATGCGTTGAGCTGTTCAGCTTAGTTTGCTGCCGCTGCACCGTTGGTTCGCCACGCTGTCACCGCCCAAAGATTGATCGGGCTGAACGACTTTCCCCACTTTAGAAAACGGGCGCTGCCGTCCACAAATGCGAAGTTCGAACCACCGGAGTTGGGACGATTTGCCGAACTGTGTTTCTGTTCGTCTAATTGTTTCTCGTCATCGTAAGCGTAGTAATCCATGTAAAAGTGCTTTGAAGTCTCTTCCTTTTCTCCAAACAGAACCGTTTCTGTCGGCTCCTTGATCGCACCCTGTTTCATGCCGGGATTGTTCACTGGTCCGCCGAAGAAATCATTCCAACCATTGATGATATAGCTGCGAGGAGCGAAATCTGCCGGGACAGCTTCGGCGGTGGAGTCGGAGTTACCAAATGTATCGGGGATGGTGGTTTCGCTGGGACATTTCAGAAGTTTGATGTCGCGGTAATTTGACACTAGCAAGGTCGTCCAGCGATTCGTGCCGCGCGATGGAAAGTAATCCCGGTTGTCATCCACATACATATGGGTCGAAAGACCGAGTTGTTTCAAATTGTTGATGCAAGAGATTCGGCGCGCCGTTTCCTTGGCTCGGGAAAGGGCTGGCAGCAACATTCCCGCGAGAATGGCGATGATGGCTATGACGACGAGAAGTTCGATCAACGTGAAGGCGTGTGTGCGCGGTTTCATTTTCCCTGAGACGTTTTAGTTTTTGCGCGGGTTACTTTTTTCCCTCGCTGGAGTTCGACGTGCTCGTTGCAAAAGAATTCACTTCTTCGGCATAATGACAGGCAGACCAATGACCTGGAGTGATTTCGCGGAGAGGCGGGACTTCCGTTGCGCAGCGTTCGCGGGCCATCGGGCAGCGAGGATGAAACGGGCATCCGCTCGGAGGATTGATCGGCGAGGGGACATCACCGGGCAGAACAATCCGCTGACGTTTGGAATCGGGATCCACCACTGGAATCGCGGAAATTAAAGCCAGCGTGTAAGGATGTTTCGGATCCTCCACGACCTCTTTGGATGGACCAATTTCCACGATTTTTCCAAGATACATGACCATCACACGACGGCTGATGTGTTTTACGACCGCTAAATCGTGGGCAATGAACAGGTAGGCGATTCCGTGTTGGGATTGTAGATCCTGGAGGAGATTGATGATTTGCGCCTGGACGGAAACGTCGAGCGCGCTGACCGGTTCGTCACAAACAATCAGTCGTGGTTCCACGGCGAGGGCGCGCGCAATTCCAATACGCTGGCGCTGTCCGCCACTAAATTCGTGAGGATAGCGTTGCGAATGCGTTTCGTTCAGTCCGACAGATTTCAGTAGTTCGCGAATCCGCTTTCGTCGCGCGACGGAATCCGCCGCCAATTTATGAATGTCCAACGCTTCGCCGACTATTTCCTCGACGGTCATGCGTGGGTTGAGGGAACCCACAGGATCCTGGAAAATCATTTGCAAGCCTCGACGAATCGCGCGCAACTCCGTGCCGCTCATTTGCGCGATGTCATTTCCTTCAAAAAGAATGCTGCCGGAAGTGGGTTCGACCAGTTTGACGATAGCGCGTCCGAGCGTGGTTTTGCCACAGCCGCTTTCACCGACCAGCCCAAGCGTCTCGCCTGGTTCGATCGAGAAACTCACATCGTCCACCGCTTTAACATGCGCTTTGACGCTGCTGAACATCCCGTGTTTAACCGGGAAATGAACTTTTAGATTTTTTACATTCAGGACGCTCATTTGATTATTCGATGTCCTGCTGATGGCAAGACTGCGCAATTGGTTTGGAAAAACTAGCGATGTGCCAGCCGAACGTCAATTCACCACGCCGCAAAAAAGGCGAAATTACCTCAATCAAAAGAGACGGGTGTGATTAAAAGTGGGTGAGGCTTGGCAATTTGGACTGCGGAGACATGTCACCGCTTTGGCTGCACGGTGAAAAAGCGTAGAGCATCTTTTAGTTCAAAACGATTTTGCGGTTGCCAGCGTGCAGAAAAAGCGACGTCTTGCCGTCGCACTCCAAAGGTTTTCCAATCCCACCCTCTTTTAAACACACCTAAAAGAGATGGCGCGGGCGAACAAGGATTGTCAACGCCGCCTCATTCCTTCAACATCCGTTCGCAAACATGGTTGCCCCTAAAGCTCAGAAAAGAACTTCAATGACCGCCAGAACTCAATTGCCTGGCGCGCTAAACGCGGTCGGGGCGCAATTGTTCGCGACTCTTTTAGAAAATATTTCCCGCCCAGTATTCTTCAAGGATTGCCAATCCGTTTTCGTTTCTGTCAATCCAGCTTTTGCGGCGGAATTCAGCCTGACTCCGGCGGATTTTACCGGCAAAACGGATTTTGATTTTTTCCCTCCCGAGTTGGCCGAGCAATATCAGGCGCATGACCGCAACGTGTTGCTTGGCCAAACGGAAGAGGGAAGCGAGCCTGCTCTGATGGGAATCAAAGTCGATAAGGTTCCAGTCACAGATGAAAACGGCAAAGTGATTGGCCTGCTCGGAATTTTTCAAGAAAGTGCAGAGTCAAATCGCGCCTCGGAAGAACTGCGCCGATCGGAGCAGGAATTTCGCAAGGTCTGGGAAGGTTCATTGGATGGAATGCGCCTGACCGATGAACATGGAATCACTCTTCAGGTCAATGACGCCTATGCCCGGATGGTGGGGAAACCGGCCAGCGAATTGATCGGCAAGCCATTTTCCGTCATCTACGAAATTGAGCAGCAAGAGCAGATGCTCACCCGGCATAAAGAACGTTTTGCAGTGCGGGGTGTGCAAGCCATTTTCGAGCGGGAGTTGTCGTTGTGGCACGGCGGAAAAGTGTGGTTTGAACTCTCCAACAGTTTTTTGGAAGTCACCGGCCAACCGACTCATCTGCTCAGTATTTTCCGCGACGTCACAGAACGAAAAGTTGCGGAGGAAAAAGTCCTGGAATTTTCAGCGCGTCTCGAACGAAGCAATCGAGAGTTGGAAGATTTTGCGTACGTCGCGTCTCATGATTTGCAGGAGCCTCTTCGGAAAGTTGCGGTGTTTGCCGATCGCCTCAAAACAAAATTCGGAACAGCGCTGGAGGGCGAAGGCATTGATTATCTGGAGCGCATGCAAAAGGCGACGAAACGCATGCAGACGTTGATTACTGAATTGCTTTCGTTCTCACGCGTGACGACCAAATCGCAACCGTTCGTCCCGGTGGATCTCAGTAAAATCGTCCACGATGTTTTAGCTGACCTCGAAACGCGAATTGAGCAGGTGGGTGGTAAAATTGAGGTGGGATCACTTCCAATCATCGAAGCGGAACCTTTGCAGATGCGGCAACTTTTCCAAAACTTGATTGGCAATGCTTTGAAGTTCCATCGGCCAGACGTGAAGCCGATCGTGCGAATCGAAGGAACAATTCTACAGGACAAGATTCGTCGGGAGCAAACGGATCAAGCATCGCGATCAATGTTGCGCATCGCAGTGAGCGACAATGGAATCGGCTTCGATGAGAAATATAACGACAAAATCTTTCAAGTGTTCCAGCGTCTGCACGGGCGTGACGTTTATGAAGGGACGGGAATGGGGTTGGCGATTACAAGAAAGATCACGGAGCATCATAGCGGCGAAATTTTCGCAAAGAGCAAACCGGGAGAAGGCGCGACGTTTCTAGTCACATTGCCTCTCAAACAACGAAAGATATCGAGATGACAAAAAGCGGAAAATTGATCACAATTCTTTTGGCGGATGATGATCCCGATGACCGGGAATTAACGAAGGAAGCGTTCGCGGAATGCCACTTGGCGAACCAGGTTCATTTCGTCGAGGATGGCGAACAATTGATGGATTACCTTTTGCGTCGAGGTTCCTACGCCGCGATGGCGGGCGATTCTTTACCCGGGCTGATTCTGTTGGACTTGAACATGCCGCGCAAAGATGGCCGGGAAGCGTTGAAAGAAATCAAAGCGAATCCCGACTTGCGTCGCATCCCAATCGTTGTGCTGACCACGTCCAAAGCCGAAGAAGACATTTTGCGCACCTACGATTTAGGTGTTAATTCCTACGTGACAAAACCGGTGACCTTCCAAACGTTGGTCGAAACTATCAAAGTGCTTGGTAAATATTGGTTTGAAATAGTCGAGCTACCGCCATCCAATAAATGAGCAGAAATGTGATCCGAGTTTTATTGGTCGATGACGATGAAGACGATTTCATTCTCACACGGGATTTTTTCTCCGAAGTCAAAGGACAGAAATACGATCTGCAATGGGCGTCCAGCTATGATGGAGCGCTGGAAGTAATCGCACAGAGTGAACACGACGTTTACCTCTTTGATTATCGTTTGGGTAGTCGCACCGGACTTGAACTTCTAAAGCAAGCCCAGGCGGACGGCAGTAGTGTCCCGGTTATTTTGCTGACCGGGCAAAGCGAACACGAAATCGACGTTGAGGCGATGCATGCTGGCGCGGAAGATTTTCTCGTCAAAACGGAGTTGAACCCTAAAGCACTTGAACGCGCGGTGCGTTACGCGATTGAGCGCAAACGTTCTGAAAAAGAGATCCAAAAGCTGGCAGCGTTCCCGCGTTGGAATCCGAATCCGGTTCTCGAATTTTCTCGTGACGGGCAATTGAGCTATAGCAATGACGCTGCGCAGGCGCTGGCGGACTCGCTGAAAAAATCTTCTCTGCAAGAAATTCTTCCTCCGAAAGTAGAAAGAATTGTCGCCGACTGTCTGGCGACCGGCAGCGTGAAATCGAATCTCCAAACGTCGTTGAGCGACCGGACTTTTGCGTGGTCTTTCATTCCTATTCTCGCAAGCAAAGTGGTCCATTGTTACGCGACGGAAATCACGGATCGATTGAATCTCGAAGCGCAATTACGACACTCTGTGAAGATGGAAGCGGTGGGCCAACTCGCTGCTGGTGTGGCGCATGATTTCAACAACATCCTGACTGTCATTCAGGGCCACGCTGATCTGCTGTTGCACAAGGTTAATTCGGACCCTCAGAGTGAAAATCCGCTGAAGCAAATTTGTCTGGCTTCCGAGCGGGCGGGAAATCTGATCCGCCAGCTCCTGATGTTCAGCCGCAAACAAGTGATGCAACATCGCTTTCTGGATTTGAACGAAGTGATCAGCAATTTGCTGCAGATGCTGCAACGTTTATTAGGGGAACACATCGCGTTGGAAATCCATCCCGCTGCGAGGTTGCCGGCGATCTACGGAGACACCGGAATGATCGAACAAGCTCTGATGAATCTCGCCGTTAACGCTCGCGACGCCATGCCGAAAGGCGGACGACTCATCGTCCGCACCAGCCTTAAGAAGTTTGAAAACAGTGCGAAATCACTGAATGCCCAGGCTCGCGAAGGAGAATTCGTTTGCTTAAGCGTGATCGACAGCGGCTGTGGGATGGATGATAAAACGTTGAATCGTGTTTTTGAGCCGTTCTTTACCACCAAAGAAGTTGGAAAAGGGACTGGCTTAGGGCTTGCGACAGTTTACGGAATCGTGCAGCAACACCAGGGCTGGGTCGAAGTTGAAAGCCAAGTAGGGCAGGGAACCACGTTCACCATCTTTCTCCCGGCGACTGCCAGCAAATTAAGTCCGAAGCTCGCCTTGTCCTCCCAACATTCCGCACAAGGCGGCGCGGAAACAATCCTGGTGGTCGAAGACGAACCCGCGCTACGTCTCCTGGTGGTCGAGATTTTAAAACTGTATGGCTACCGGGTTTTTGATGCCGCGTCAGGCTTGCTCGCGCTCGATGTCTGGAAAGAACATAAAGAAAAAATTGATCTGCTTCTCACCGACATGGTGATGCCAGATGGAATCTCCGGTCGCGAATTGGCCGAGCGATTACTAAAAGAACAACCGACTTTAAAAGTGATTTACACCAGTGGTTACAGCCCGGGCATGGCTGGAAAAGACACTGCACTCCTGACCGGGTTTAATTTTTTGCCAAAACCATATCCGCCGAGCCGTCTGGCAGAAGTCGTCCGCGCTTGTTTGAATAATGAAACCCCGCACAAAAAACCCTTCTCCTCACGCGAATGCTAAATAAAACCATTTTGGTAGTCGAAGACGACCCTGACCTTCTCGACCTCCTCCGCGAACTGTTGCAACTGCAAGGATACACCGTTTTAAATGCTGGTTCGGGACGGGATGCCCTTCAGCTCTGGGAGCTAAATGCCAACAACATTGATCTTTTGCTGACTGATCTGACCCTGCCGGACGGGATCAGCGGTGTTGCGCTGGCGGCTGAATTGCAAGGACGCAAAGCGAATTTAAAAGTGATCTACTCCAGCGGTTATGCACTCGATGTCGCTGAACAAATGTATGGATTGCCTGAGGGTTTCAGCTTTTTACAAAAGCCGTTTCAACCGGAAGACTTATGGAATCTTGTTCAACATCACCTGGCGTCTTCGCCTTCCACGAATTGAAATTCAGATTTTTCCTGCCTCGCGCTTGCGCGGTTTTGATCGCGACTTCCCTCATCGGAATCACGTTCGGTGCGACTGGAAATGCGGAACCCGCCAAACGTGATCCAGCGGGCCAGCTTTTTCGCCGCGCACCGATGGCCTCCGCCAGTCGCAGTATTGTCATTCCACTCACCACTAATTTGCACGTTGCGTTCGATGCGGAACTCTTGCGCACTCATACCGTCTGGAATGGACCAGGTCTCAACCTGCTCGGGCCACCTTACGCGGGAAAAAAAACTCCTTTTATCTGCACGTTCGAGGGCAAAACTTTGTGGACAACGCCGCCGTTGTTTCCATGGTCGTTCGGAAAATCTTTCTCCAGCTCCACGAATCTTTTTGGCTCGGTGTTTCGCGGAATCAGCACCGACAACGGAAATACAACCTTGACCTACGATGTTGCTGGCAATGCCGGTAAACCTGTCCGTATTCGTGAAACACCTGTGCTCAACGGAGTCGCAGAATCCGCCATGGTTCGCCGTTTCGAACTAGCGCCATCAGACCAAACGCTTTGGTTTCTGGTTCACGCGGAGATGGGAAGTGTTGCCGATAAATCGAAAGACTCGTCGGCAATTCAGCGCACGAATGATGTTTTGTCTTTCGCCGTTCGAGGTGCTCCAAACTTAAAGTGGCATCTGGTGGAAGAGGAAGTTGATTACGAGGTTGAACGAATCACCGAAGTGGGAACCGTTAAGGGAAATCCGCGCGATAGAATCAAGGGTCGTCAAAGCCGCGCTTATCTCGAGATTCCTCCTCACAATGAAAATATTGTTTTCGAGATTGGCAGCGTCGTTGCAAAAGAAAAATCACCCGTGTTCCTCTCAGAAACGATCAAAGCTCCTCGCCTTCAAATCTCGCCGAAAACGTTTGCTGCCGATCCTTCTGCGCGCAGACCTGTTGGCGGCGACAGCTTGTATCGCATCGAACATTTCCCCTTGCCGAAAGAGATCGATTTGTTGGTCACAGGAATGGATTGGTTGCCGGACGGAAATCTCGCGGTCTGCACATGGCCCGGCGAAATTTACTTCGTCGAAAATGCGCAAGGGCCAGTCGAGAAAGCCCGTTTTCGAAGGTTCGCCCGTGGTTTGAATGAGCCAATGGGTTTGAAGGTAGTGGATGGAAAAATTTACGTTGCTCAAAAGGCGGAGCTTACGCGCGTCCTCGATACTGATAACAATGGCGAAGCGGATTTGTTTGAAACGGTGAATGCGGGATGGGGTTATTCGGGTAACTACGATTCCTTTGCGTTCGGTCCCGCCTTGGACAAGGACGGAAATTTCGTGATCGCCTTTGAGGGTAATATGGGCCGATGGGATGTGCCGTATCCCGGTTGGGCGATCAAAGTGAGTCCCGATGGAAGAAAACTAGATGGCTTTGCCCACGGATTACGAGCGCCCAATGGAATCGCGGCCTTTGGGCCTGACCGCGATATTTTTACGTCTGATAATCAGGGTCACTGGATCGGAGCCTGCAAGTTGAATCATCTTCAAGCGGGAAAATTCTATGGTTTTCCTTCCTCATTTCCCGCAGCCAACGATCCATCACCAAAGACCTTTCATCCTCCGGCGATTTGGTTTCCGCGAAAATATTCTCCATCCACGACGGACATGGCTGAAATCACTGACGCGCGGTTTGGGCCGTTCGTCGGACAAATGATGGTGGGCGATTTTCAAAACGCGTTGCTGATGCGTGTCATGCTCGAAAAGGTAAACGGCGAATGGCAGGGCGCAGTCTGGCCTTTTTCCAAAGGATTTTTCTCGGGCGTGAATCGTCTCTCATTCGGACCGGATGGAAAACTTTACGTTGGTGGTTGTCAACGGGCCTGGTCTTCCACTGTTCCCCAGCCGTATTCGCTGGATAGAGTTTCCTTCACCGGAAAAAATCCTTTCGAGATCAGGGAAGTCCATGCACTGACCAACGGATTTGAGCTGGAGTTCACGCAGGTCGTTGATTCGAACCTCGCTGGCAATTCTGATAACTACGATGTTTCGCAATTTACCTACCTATATCACAATCGCTACGGCTCGCCGGAAATGGATCACGACGGGAATGAAAATAGTTCAACCACGATTAACTTAAAAGCGGCGGTGGTTTCTCCCGACGGCAAAAAAGTGAAGCTCGTGCTGGAGGGTTGGCGCTCGGGGTTTGTCACGACAGTGCGTTGTCTTGATCTGCAAAATGCCGAGGGCGATTCACTTCGGAACGATACCTTTTACTACACGCTCAATCAGATTCCAAAATAACGGTGACGTTACATCGTCGTAAAACGGTTCAGCTCGGGCTACGAAAAGGACAGTGATTCTGCGGTTCCTCAGGTCTTTTCCGCAGGCCGACACCCACGCGGTTTTCAAGTTTAGATTCTGTGATTATCTCGGCACGAATTGTGCAGAGAGATTTGGTTCTAAAGGATTGAATGAAACGTAAACGCCTTCTCATCGTCATTGCCGTGTGCTTTTCCGTGGCATTCCTTTTTTTACCTGACACGCGAACCGAGCTGCGGTCGGTAAAAACGTATTCTCTGCGGGAGGTTCCAGCGATGAAGATTACGACCAACGATCAATCTTCCCGACCGTCAATCGTTTCAACGCCAGCGCAAAGCCTGGGGCAAAGTCCCTTGCAAAAGATTGGCAGTGATTGGAACGCACGAGTTCAAGAGCCCGCAGCCCAAGTTTTTTTCAATTGGAGCCAAAACTATCAGACGGCTTCTTTACACGAAAAAAACATCCTGGAAAAAGAAGGCGTGAAACTGGCAGTTGAACGGCAGAAATTTCTTTCTGAGCTGATTCAAACAAATCCTGAACGTGCGTTGGAATTGGCTGTGCCGATAGCTGTGCGCCGCCAGTTTCCAGCATCGATCAACGCTCTTCTCGAACAACGAATCAGCGGTCGTGGGCAACTTGCGGTGATGGGCGCTTTGCCCGAACCGGGAAAAGAAGCGGAAGTTGTTCCCACTTTTCGCACGGCTTCGATCGATGAAAAAGAATTCAAAGCCTTTGCCTACGGACGGCGTTTGGGCGAACCCACGCGCCAGGATATTCCGCTCAATGGAATTGCCATCGGAAATTTATTTGCGGTGAATGAAAATCCCGTTCGAATTTTAGAGCCGATTGAAGCAGCCGAGATGAGTAACAATGGTGAAGAGATTTGTACGGTTTCCGGCGATGCGACGAGCGTGCAAGAGGAAGAAACCCCCGTCGATGTGGGTGGCGACATTGTTTTCCTTTGCCAACCTATTCACGCGGAGATTCTGAATGATAAGATGATTGCAGCCGAGGGCAAAACTTCGAGCCAGGCTGGTGTCGCTGCCCCTCCTTACACCGAAGGTCAAAAGAAACTGATTTTGATCCGTGTCGATTTTCCGGATCTTCAGGGCGCACCGTTGGCCGATAACGTTGGAACGAACCTCGTCAATGGGCTGAACAGCTTCTACAAAGAATCATCTTATAATCGCGCCAGTTTTGCGTTGGTTGGGCAGGGGACCGAGTACACACCGACTTTTCGTCTCGGAACGAATGCCTCTTATTACGGAACGAATGATTTCTATCTCAAGTTGAGGTCGGACGCACGGGCGGCTGCCACCGCAGCAGGATATAATCTGGCGAACTATGATTTCGACCTGATCTGCATTGGATCAGTTCCCGGTTTCAACTGGTCGGGACTGGGTTATGTCGGTGCGCCGGGAGCGTGGATTCGCAACAGTTTTGGGACGGGCGTTTCAGCGCACGAACTTGGGCATAATTTCGGATTGAATCACGCGGGCTTTTGGGACACGGATGGCCTCAGCATTATCGGAACAAACGGAACGCACGTGGATTACGGCGACAATCTTGACACGATGGGTGCGGCGAACGCCGGAAACAATCACTTCAATGCACGTTATAAACGCCACTTGAATTGGCTCACCACCAATGAGGTCGTCGCTGTCACAAGCAGCGGAACTTATCGAATTTTCTGCCATGATAATACGAACTCGACCGGCCTTCGTGGGTTGAGCGTTGCCAAGAATTCCGCGACAAATTATTGGATTGAGTTTCGGCAAAAATTTACCAGCAACCGATGGCTCATGAGCGGGGCAGGGTTGCGCTGGGCGCAAAGTGGTAATCAGAAAAGTCTCTTATTAGACACCACGCCCGGTTCACCTGACGGAAAGACAGACGCGGCTCTGGTGATTGGCCGCACCTTTTCTGACAAAGCAGCGGGCGTTCACATCACGCCCATTGGCAAAGGAGGAACCACGCCTGAGTCGCTGGATGTCGTTGTTCATCGCGGCACTTTTCCAGCAAACGTTCCGCCAACGATTTCGATTCTTGCCAATGTGACTAATCTTTCAATCGGGGCGACCGCAAATTTCTCGGCAATGACCTCTGATGCCAATGGTGATGTGCTGGCATACTACTGGGATTTTGGCGACGCGAACTTTGGCACCAACGGCTCAACCGCGAGTAAAAGTTGGAGCAGCAGCGGCGAGTATGTTGTTCGCTGCACTGTCACGGACATGAAAGGCGGCACGGCTAGTGACTCCGCAATTGTCCGCGTGGGATCGCCTTCAACTTTTCGAGTCAGCGGAACCGTCAGGACGAATGATTCACCTATTCAAGGTGTGCGGGTTTTCGCCTCTTCATCGCGAGTGACTTACACGGATAGCGACGGTCAATATAATCTCGTTGGTTTACCAGCAGGATCCTACACGATCAACGCGCAGTTGGATGGTTACACGTTTCCGATTACGTCGTTTCAGAATCCCGTGAGCGTTGGACCCGATGCGACCGGGAACGATTTCAACACCAGTCTGCTCTCGCCCCCGGTGATTACCTCCCAACCGCAAGGAAGGGCCGTGGCAGTCGGAAGCAATGTCGTGATGAGTGTTACGGCGGCAAACAACAGCAACCTCAAATACCGTTGGAGATTCAATGGAAACATCATTGCGAACGCGACAAATTCTGCCTTCACAATTTTCAATGCGCAGCTCACAAACGCAGGGACTTATTCTGTCATCGTCAGTAACGCCACTTCTGCCACGGCCAGCGCTGATGCCGTCTTAAGCGTTAACGCAGCGCCGGTTCTCGCCACGATTGCCAATCGCACGATTGCGGAAAACTCATTACTCACATTTGTTGCTAGTGCAACGGACACGAACGGCCTGACATTTCAACTCGAGGCTGGGGCGCCTAATGGAGCGACCATGAATTCCGAGGGTGTTTTTCAATGGACGCCCAGTGAAATTCAAGGCGGTGCGAGTTATGAAATCAGTGTTCGCGTGCTTGACAACGGGACTCCAGCATTGAGCGACAGCGAAAGTTTTACGGTCATGGTGAGCGAAGCCAATCGCGCGCCTGTGATGAACACGATTTCTAATATGTTTGTGAATGCTGGTGGGACGCTGACCTTTACGAATTTCGCGAGCGACTCTGATTTTCCGGCTGACAGCTTAAGTTTCAGCTTAGGTTCAGACATTTTTCCCGAAGCAGCGCTGGACTCGAATTCAGGAACTTTCACTTGGGTCGCTGAAAACACCGAAACTTTGGTGACGAACACAATCAGTATTGTTGTAACAGACAATGGAGTTCCAGCCCTGAGCAGCACCAACCAATTTGAGTTGGTGGTGATCCCAGCCCCGCAGATCGGTTCAATGGGATCTTCTGAAGACGGTTCAATGACGTTGGTCTGGCAAACTTTCTCCGGGAAAACTTACCAAATGCAGTTCAAAAACAGTCTCGAAGAAAACAATTGGACTGATTTTGGAGATCCTGTCGTGGCTGATGGAAGCACGCTTTCCATAACCGACAGCAGCGGGTTGCAGTCTCGTTTCTATCGGCTCCAGCAACTTGATTAACTATTTTTCTTCCGCCACAAAACTTGCAACGATCGGTCGATGGTCTGATGCGATTCCCCAGTTAGCCAAGGTGACAATGTAGGTTTCGTTGGGTAGCCATTCTTTTTTCATTCCGTTGGATAGGAGGATGTAATCAATCCTGCTATAGCTGTCTTCTTTCCCGTAATAGTGCGTCCAGGTGATATTTTTAGGTTCAAAACGCGGATTGGGATTCGTCCGATTGTCCCCGTTTCGTTCAAACGGGCGGGTGTCAAAAAGGCCCGTTTTGCCGCGACCCAACAAGGCCTTCGTCGAACGGGAATCTTTCACGTCATTGAAATCGCCAAGCACAACAAGATTCACGTCCGGATTCGCTGAGAATCGAGCGTCGATTTTTTCGCGCAACTTGATAGCTTCCTGTTCACGTAATTCCGCTTCATCTGCTTCGGGGACCGGGCGGCGCGATTTCAAATGGGCAGTCATTAGCGTGAAGGAATAATTTGCATTCACCTTAATATCCACTTCGGCGAATCCACGGGCGACGCGAAACCGACGACCGCTAAGTAAAAATCCATCGTTGGTGTGTGGTCGGCGCGCGACAAACGGAAACCGGCTAAGGATAGCCACGTGAATATTCGTGTCATATCCCGTGATGTGCTCCCAATGTGGAAGATCGAGACCAGCTGCTTTCAAGGATTCGCGCAACTCAAGTAAGGCGTTGGTGCCACCCATTTCTTGAAAGGCAATAACGTCAGGTCTGACCGCGAGAATGCTTTCTCGGACTTTCGCTTTTGCCTCCGATGATTTTTTAGGACGTGTACCTACAGAAACGTCGAGATAGTTTTCTACGTTGTAAGATGCGAGACGGATTATCTCTGCGAAAGTCGTGAGATTCGATCCGCCGAAAACAAGCAAACACAGGATGATCGAACGCAAAAAATGAAGCGAATTCATGCCGTTTGATAATCGTCCAAAACAGGGAAGTCAAAGGCCATCTCCGCAGGGTGGAATCCGGGGGTGTAATTAAAAGTGGGTGAGTTTTTTTCTGAAGCCGGTTTTTAACGCAGAGGGCGCAAAGGTTTTCGCAGAGGAGCGCAGAGTGAATAAACCTTGGCGTCCTTTGCGAAAACCTTTGCGCAATCTGCGTTTTTCTCAAATCCCCTGCTTCAGACTGAACCCGCGAATATTTTATCGAAATCTCACCCACTTTTAATCGCACCCGGAATCCGGGGGTGCGATTAAAAGTGGGTGAGAATTTTGGAATTCAATCCTACGGACCGCGGCTGTGTTCGCGGAGAACCAGCCGCAGCGCGTTGCCGAAGAAGCACACTTGAAAACACTTCACCGCTCTCTCATTGCCAAGCGCTGCGGCTGGTCGCCGACGACACAGCCGCGATCCTCACCCACTTTTAATCACACCCGGAATCCGGGGAGAAATTTTTTGCAAAACAATCTTTCGCCTGTATTTTGTCCGACTATTCGAATGAACGGGGAAGTTCTTGGGGGAGGAACATGCCTGTTTGAATGGAACTATTTTAATTTATTTGTAGCAAAAAAGTTTTCCTTTGCTACAGTCGCCCACTCTCGATTTCGGGAAAGAGGGGGTTGCTCTTGGAAAACGGGTTAACTGAAAATAAATTTGCTGTGACAACGAAGAAATCAAAAAAAGTTGAAGCGATAAAAAAGCCTCTGCCGGCGGTGCGTAAAAGCCAACCAACTGCGCCTGCGACAGCTGCTTCTATTCTTGGCCTGGGTTCGGCAAAAGGGATGAAAAACGGCCACCCTAAAGTGAAATCTGAGTGGACAAAGTATTACGAGAATCTCTTAGAGTTGCGCGAACGGTTGCTTTTGCAAATGAGTGGCCTGGCGAAAGAATCTGCCGAGGAAATGTCGAGTTACAGTTTGCATATGGCTGATTCCGGCACCGACAATTTTGACCGTGATTTTGCGCTCAGTTTGCTTTCTTCAGATCAGGACGCGATTTACGAGATCGAGGAAGCGTTAAAGCGAATTGAGAAGGATACTTACGGAGTTTGTGAATTGACGGGAAAACCTATTCCAAAAGTCCGGCTTGATGCGATCCCTTGGACACGGTTTACTGTCGAGGCACAAGCTCAGCTTGAACGCGACGGTGCTATGCGCCAACGGCGCTTGGGAGCTTTGGGATCTGTGGACAGCGCGGCGGGAGTTGAGGTGGAAGAGGACGACGAGGCGGAAGATAAACCGGTCAAAGAAAAAGAATAATTTATGGCGAGAGAAATCATCACAATTGAATGTTCAGAAGCACGCAAAGAAGGAAAAACTCCTTCGCGCTACACCACCACGCGAAACAAGAAACTTCAGACTGAGAAGCTGGAGATTAAGAAATTCAACCCGTTTCTGCGCCGGCACACGCTTCACCGCGAAATTAAATAACTTTTATGCCACGCAAAACTCATAAAGATAAACCTACGGGCAAAGGCGGCTCCACTGAACGACGCACTCCTCGTCCGAAACCCAAAATTGATTTCACCTTTGACGCGCTTGATTTTAAGAACGTCAACCTGCTTAAGCAATTTGTCACTGATCAAGGTCGTATTCTCCCACGCAAATACACCGGATTACCCTCTCATTATCAACGTCAGTTGAACCGCTCCATTAAGCGCGCTCGACAGATGTTGTTGATGAAATAATATCTACTCCGCCTTTGCCAAAGCGAAGGCGGAGTTTTTATTTCTTCGGAAGCTTCGCGGATTTTTCTCTTGTGGTAAAAAAACCATTTTAAATCCGTCTCAGTTGGAGCAATCTTCCGCCGTTTCAAATGACGTACCTTCTTTTGTTTTTGTCTGTGGCTGCGGGTGTCGCGGCAGTGCTTTTTTTTAAGCCGGAGGACAAGCGGAAGATCAAGGTGCTGATTTCCTTCGCTGGCGCATATATTTTTACAATTACCGTTCTCCATCTTTTACCAGAGGCTTATAGTGGGACGGCAGTGGCTTCGCCTCAATCCGGCGCTCATAACTCAGGTTTTTCGATTGGTCTTCTCGTCCTGGCCGGCTTTTTTGTCCAACTTTTATTGGAATTCTTCTCTCAAGGGATTGAACACGGCCATGCGCACCACGACCATAATCATTCTGGAAAGATCCCGATCGGAATGATGTTTGGTTTGTGCATCCACGCGTTCATCGAAGGAATGCCCTTGGGCGGACATCTCAATCACGAGCATTCTCAGGAGATGTTGTTGGTCGGAATTATCATTCACAATATTCCCGTTTCTATAGTTCTTTTCAGCATGTTATTGCATAATGGGGTAGGCCGAACCAAAGCATTAATCCTTATGTTGATCTTTGCCTTGATGTCACCGCTTGGAGCGGGCGTCAGCGATTTTGCCGGGAATCTGTCCCAATACAGCCATGAATTAATGGCCGTTGTGGTAGGAATTTTTCTCCATATCTCAACAACGATTTTATTCGAGAGCAGCGACGAACATCGGTTCAACCGTCTCAAAATGGTAGCGATTGCCATTGGGGCAGGCATCGCCATCTTGACCAGCGCTCTCTGATTCAATCCAGCGGACCGGCCGCAAGGGATTTCCTAACCTTGTGCGTCTGACATCCAATCTCCGAGACGGATGATTTCCCGGGCTTTTCTTCTTTCGTAACGATGTTTCTGAGATTTGTGAGGTCGGCTGTCAACCTGATGGAAGGGGTGTTTGGGGTCGCGGATGGTTTCGGTGATCGAGTCTAACGTTTTGGTCATACTTAATCCTTTCCCGGCAATTTGCCGATGAACTACTCCTCTGACTTTGTAAAATGAAACTTGTTCAATATTACTCCCGTGCTGATCTCGTGTGCACTCAGTCTCGGAATGTGAAATGGCCAGATTTCCATTCCTTGAGCGATCTACTTCGTTGCAGTTTCAGTCCCATCTTTTCGTAAGCCGTCTGCATTTGTAAAAACTGTGTTTTAAGAATTCCCGCCAACACCAGCGAACCGTCTGGCGCGAGCCGGTTGACGATGCGGTTGCGCTCACTCAGCAACAGATCGTAAATCAGGTTTGCGCAAATCAGATCGAACTTTGTTTTGGTTTGCGATGGCAACTTCGTCAAATCCTGACACATGGGGCGTATCTTGTCGCCAACGTCATTTTGCTCAGCGTTGCGCCTGCTAATCCTCACAGAATCAGAATCAAAATCAAAAGCGCGAACTGGAGAATAACCAAGTTTTGCCGCAGAAATCGCCAGAATTCCAGAGCCAGTTCCAATGTCTAAAAAAGATTGGGGCTGATTTGCTTGGCGGCATCGCACAATTTGCTCGAGACAAAAGGACGTGGTGGCGTGTTGGCCAGTGCCGAAGCTGAGGCCGGGATCAAGGACGACGCAGGCTTGATGTTTCCTCGGTCCCAATTTGCTCCAACTCGGCTTGATCAAAAGTGCGTTGCCGATTTGGATCGGTTTGAAATGTTTCTTCCATGACTCGGCCCAGTCCTGGGGTCGGAGTTTTTTGTAATGAATTGTGCCCGGTCCGATGTTTATCCCTAATTCGCCGATAGATCGAAGTCCGTCGGCCAGTTGTTTTTTGACCGAATGATTCCATTGCGATGTTTTGTTCAGGAAAATGGATGCCGTTGTTTTTCGTGTGTCGGCATTCGTGTAAACCGAAGGCGTCACGCCAAAGATGGTTTCAAAAAGTGCGATAACGGGTTCTTCCGCTTCTTCTGAAATGGAAACCGAAATTTGGAACAAGGCGCCTTTCATGCGAGATCCCGCCATGGTGTGAAGTTGAGCAATTGCACTTCGGCTTTATGCGGATGCAAATGCACAGCCGTCAAACTGGCATACTCAATTTCAAAATGCGCCAGCTTGGGTAAGGGAAGTTCCAATAAAATGGAAAGAATCATTCGGATAACGCCGCCATGACAAACAACCGCGACCTTTTGCCCTGAATGTTTTTCCAGGATTTGCTTCAGATCAGGTTGAATCCTCGCGCGAAATGTCTGGCTGCATTCCCCATTCGGCACGGCCGCTTTCTCCATCATCTCGAGCCATTGAAATGCGCTGACCTGATATTTATCATGAACTTCCTGCCATCCTAGTCCGGTCCAATCGCCAAAATGAACCTCGTGAAAATCGGGAATGGTGGTGGCAGCCATCTTGTAATTCGCGAGCAGCGGCGCAACGGTTTGCTGGGCGCGTTTCATCGGGCTGCAATAAATCGCGTCGAATTTTGTTCCTTCCAAATACTTTGCCAGTGCCGTTGCTTGCTCGTGACCTTGCGGGGAAAGATCCATGTCGATACGTCCGCCGAAGACTCGCTGATAGCGCGATTCGACTTCGCCGTGACGCAAAAGGTAAAGCTGTGTGGGAGCCATTTTGATGGGAGGTAATTATGCGGAAGCGATGACTTCCTTTTGCAGGTCGAGCAATTGTTTAATCGCTTTTTTGCCGAGGGACATCATCGAGGCGAGTTGCGTTTCGCTGAAAGTGCTTTCCTCTCCGGTGCCTTGCAGTTCGATAAATTCACCTGCGCCATTCATAACCAGATTCATATCCACCTGCGCCGCGACATCTTCAACGTAGCAAAGATCTGCGAGCGCTTCCTGGTTAACAATGCCGACGCTGACGGCGGCGACGGGATGCAAGGTTGGATCTTCTTTTAATTTTCCACTTGCCAATAACTTCCGAATCGCGAGTTGCAACGCGACGTAGGAACCAGTGATGGCTGCAGTGCGCGTTCCGCCATCGGCCTGCAACACATCGCAATCCACCCAGACCGTGCGTGAACCCAATTTATCCAAATCAATAGTGGCACGCATCGCACGGCCAATGAGCCGCTGGATTTCCTGGGAGCGTCCGTCAATTTTTCCCTTGGTGATGTCACGAGATTTGCGAGTCAAAGTGGAGTAGGGGAGCATCGAATATTCCGCAGTAATCCAGCCGCCGGTGACACCTTGGTCTTTCATCCAGCGCGGGACGGAGTCTTCCACGGTCACACCGCAAATGACACGTGTCAGGCCCCATTCAATCAGCGTCGAGCCGGTGGCATAAGGCGCAATGTGATTTTGAAAACGAATGTTGCGCAGTTCATCCGCGCGGCGGCCATCGGTTCGCGCAAAGATTATTTTAGAGGGAGTTGTTGATTCGGTTGTCACGATACGCAGAGCTTAACCACGTCATGTTGGGGCGCAACGGAGAATTTCAAAACACGAATATTCCTTCGCTGATCTGCCTCAACGCTCTATATTTCACCTGCAATGTCTGAAAGTTTATCTCAATCTCCGATTTCCAGTCTCTACGTTCACGTTCCGTTTTGTGCGCAAAAGTGCGAATACTGCGCTTTTTTTTCTGAGGCGGCTAAGGGTGAAACAGTGAACCGTTACGTTGCCGCGTTGGTTCGTGAAATGGAATTGGTCGCAAACGATTTGAAACCGGAAACAATTTTCTTTGGGGGTGGCACTCCTTCATTGCTGAATCTTCGCCAATGGGAAATCGTTTTGAACGCCATGCAACGGCTGAATTTATCTGGTGCCAAGGAATGGACGGTGGAATGCAATCCCGCGACGGTCTCTTTGGAAAAAGCCAAATTGATGCGTGATGGCGGTGTGAACCGGATTTCGATGGGCGTGCAATCGCTGGATGAAAATTTGCTGGATCGGCTCGGACGCGTTCACAGTCGTGAGATGGTTTTTAAATCCTTCGATACGTTACGTGCCGCAGGGTTCGACAACGTCAATATTGATCTGATGTTCGCCATTCCCAGCCAAACGATGGAGATCTGGCAGAAGACGTTGGTCGAAGCAATCGCGATGGGCAGCGAACATCTTTCGTCCTATGAAGTTATCTACGAGGAAGACACGCCGCTCTATCAAAAGTTGCAAGCACGCGAGTTTGACGTGAATGAAGATCTTGCCTGCGCGATGTATGAAGAGCTTTTGAACGCGACGAGCGCCAACGGTTTTCACCAATACGAGATTGCGAATTTTGCGCGTCACACTTCAGCAACATCCAGCGGCATTCCCGACCATGCCTGCCTGCATAATGTAAATTATTGGCGCGGTGGTTCGTTTTACGGCCTCGGGCCAAGCGCAGCGGGTTATGTTGGAGGCGTGCGCACCAAAAATTGGTCTAACACCACCATGTATTGCGAGCAATTGGAACGTGGACAGCGGGCGATCGAATCGCGCGAAGAGCTTAAACCATTGTCCCGCGCCGGAGAGATTGCCGCATTTGGTTTGCGAATGAATGCCGGTTGGCCACTCGCCGAATTCCAAAGCCGCACTGGATACGAACTTCCACGTGAATGGAAAAGTGAGATCGCGCAAATGATCCATCTCGGTTATGCGCGGTTGGACGATACTAAGTTTCAACTTACACCCAAAGGATTACGCTACGCAGACTGGGCTGCAGAACAGTTTCTGAGAATTTGATTACCTCCCAGGGATGGGGGGAAATGCAGGAGGCGCGGGTTGCCCTCCACCGTTGTTGAGTCCGCCCCCACCGCCGTTGATCGTGGCGGTCGGCGGAAGTGGAGGAAGCGGGACGTTAGCGGCTTCATAGACGGCTTTTTGAATTTCCATCATTTGCCGCTGCTTCTGTGGATCCACTGTTTCTGTGGCCTGTGGCGCTACACGAAGTTGTCGTGTTGGTATACTGCGCAATCCATTCTCCGCAGTTTGCCCAAACTGACTCGGTGACGGAGCACCCCCCGAGACAGTGACGGAACTGCCGCCGCCATATGAAGACGAAGGCGCAGCACTCGCATAGGAAGTGGGAGCAATGGGCTGCGGCGCGACGACTCTCGCGCCAGGGATCGGATTTGGTGGAGCAGCAGCAACCGCCGTCCCCGGCGT
>JBBQAX010000025.1:0-22988 GCA_038316905.1 Verrucomicrobiota bacterium
CCGCAAATTGTTTCGCTGAAATATCTCGTTCCATCGAAACATTTTTCAGATGAAAACCATTTTCATTCGCACCGGTGGTCATTGAAGTTGCACCGCGTAAAATTTCATCGGCGTAGATCGGAATATCTTTCACCCCTACTCCACCCAAACTTCCGGGATACGCTTTTAACGCTGAGAAAACTTCATCCGCAGTGGCCGCGCGAAAAGTGGCTGTGCCCACCACGCCCACCAATTTCGCTTCGTTCAACTGATGGTCACCGCGCAACAAAATCAAAATCGGTTTGTCATCCACGATGTAAACCAACGTCTTGATTTGTTGTTGTGCCGGAATGCCCATCGCTTTGGCTAATGAATCAATGCTCTTGAGATTCGGCGTGGCGAATTTTTCCACTTCAACGTTCGATGTTTGATGTTCAGCGTTCGATGTTGATTTGCTGACTGCCTTTTCAATGTTCGCCGCGTAACCGCAGCCATCGCAGTAAACCACTTCGTTTTCGCCCGTCTCGGCGGGGACCATGAACTCATGTGAAAATTTCCCACCCATCACGCCGGTATCTGCCTCGACGGGAAACGCCTTCAAACCGCAACGCTGAAAAATCCGCGTGTAAGCGTCATACATCTTTTGATAACTCACCTGCGACGCGTCATCACTCACGTCGAAACTGTAAGCGTCTTTCATGATGAACTCTTTGGCGCGCATCAAACCAAAGCGCGGGCGAATCTCGTCACGGAATTTCGTCTGAATTTGATAGAACGACTTCGGCAATTGACGATATGAACTCAGCTCCGCCGAAACCAATGTCGTGATGACTTCTTCGTGCGTCGGGCCGAGAATCCATTCTTTTTTTGCCCGGTCGCGGACTTTAAAAAAGACATCCTGCGCAGTTTCGTAACGTCCACTTTGTTGCCAAATTTCCGGTGGTTGCAACGCAGGCATCAGAACTTCCAGCGCCCCTGCCCTGTTCATTTCTTCGCGAACAATCTGCTCAATTTTGCGGAGGACGAGAAGCCCAAGTGGCAGGAATGTGTAGAGTCCGCCTGCAAGTTTGCGGATCAAACCGGCGCGCAATAAAAGTTTGTGTGAAAGGATTTCCGCATCAGCGGGCGTTTCTTTCAAAGTCGGAATCAGGGCCTGGGTCCATCTCATATTGTTGAATTGTAGCAGAAAAGAAAAACGCTGAGACGAGTTTCGCGCCTCAGCGTCATTTGAGTTTGAAATTATTTCACCGTATTTACCAACGGCGTAAGGCCTTGAATCCGGACTTCCAGGCGATCTCCTGATTGAATCGGCCCAACACCAGCCGGCGTTCCCGTTACGATTACGTCTCCCGGCAAAAGCGTCATGTTCGTCGAAACGAAACTCACGATCTGGAAACAATTGAAGATCATCTGGCTCGTGTTCGAGTTCTGGCGAAGTTGCCCATTTTGGAAAAGTTGAATGGTCAAATCATGCGGGTCGATCTTTGTTTCCACGTAGGGACCAAGCGGCGTAAACGTGTCGAAAGACTTTGCGCGCGCCCACTGCGATTCTGAATTTTGAATCGTTCGATCGCTGATGTCCTGCGCGGCAGTGTAGCCGAAAATATAACGCGCTGCGGCAGCGGGCGTCACGTTGCGAACGCGTCGGCCAATCACGATCGCCAACTCTGCTTCGTAATCAGTGCGATGATTGGCAAATGGAACCTCTATCTTGGCGCCATCCGGAATCAGCGAGGTCGTCGCCTTCAACCAGAACAGCGGTTCCTTTGGCAACGGTTTGCCGGATTCCCGCGCGTGGTCTGCGTAATTCAGTCCAATTGCGATGATTTTAGACGGCGCAACGGGAGTCAGAGTTTTGATCCCTTTGAACGGCGTGGGTTTTTTGTCGAACGAAGGTGAACCGAAAACGTCGCCCTGCAATTTGAAAAGCTCCCCGTCCACAACTTTCCCGTAAAAAATGTCGTCGCCTTTTTGAAATCGGCCAATAGCTGCCATAAAGTGGGGCTATCACTAGCAAACTCGCTGTGGAACTCGCAAGATGAATCTACGGGAGACTACGGAACGGGTGTAATAAAACCGCAGCTACTTCGTGCCCGACCAATGCAGGCGGTTCGCAGTGAAAGAGCGGCGAAATGTTTTCAAGCGGGCTTCTTTGGCGGCGCGCTGCGGCCGGTTCTCCGCGAACACAGCCGCGGTCCGTCTGCTGATCAAGTCGCGATGACTAGGGCGATGTCGCTTCCTGCAAATGAACTCCTCCACCCAGAGTTGGCCCTATAAAGAAGCCGTGTCCCGAATTTTGATTTTGTAGAATCGCTCCCCGAAACTTGGTCATTTTGCGGGTTTGCGGATGAACAAAACGGCCGTCGAAAATTCCAGACGACATTTTTAGTTTCAGCGATGTTTTGTTCGTGTCGCCAGAGCCAAAGGAAAAACGATTACCGCTCCCCAATTGAACGGGGCTTTCCAGACTTTCGAGGTTTCCGCCGGAAAACGTCACGGCTCCATTTTGGAAACCAAGCACTGGACCTCCCTTCCCGTTGTAAGGCGAACCGGCGATGGCAATCACATTGGTAAATCCATCGCGATAAAGCTTTTCCTTGGATAACGCCGGGCGAATCCAATGGACGGTTCCATTCATGTTTGTTCCCAGGTTGATCCAGCCGAACAGCGTGCCTTTTCCGCGATAAAGCTTTGCATACAACGGCCATTCGCCATTCCCAGAAATTGGAACGGACTGACTAATCGCACTGCCATCGGCCAAAGCGCCTCCGAAACGAATTTTTCCCGTCCGCTGGATTGTCACGGAGCCGAAACCGTCACCCGCAGGACTCGGCTCGTCCACCTGTCCAGGAATCAACAGCGTGTAAGTGTTGGGCAGCTTCGATTCGGCCTTGTTTCCTCTCAATTGCGATGTCCAAATTCCGTCGGTTAAATCACCGGTCAATTGGTCGCCATCCAGACGCAACGTGCCGCTCAAGTTCGTTTTCCCGAGGCGAATATTCAGCGGCGCTGTTCCATCCGCAATAAATTTTCCACGAGCGGATGCTGTCTTTCCAGCGATGGTGAATCGCGCAGTGAAAGAACCTTTCGGCGTCAAATTCAAGGTGAAGAATCCGGAGCTTTCATGTCGTGGCGCAACGGTTTCAAAAAACAGTCCGGCGTAAATTCCTTTTGCAGGGGCGAACGGATTGGTCGCGAAATTCGCCTGCAAAACCATGTCGGGTTGCATCATGAATTCCAACGCGGCGTCGCTCGAAGAAATGCTCCCGCTCCAGTTTGAGAAAACTTGTCCAGCCTGCGGTTTGGCGGTGACTTTGTATTGGCGTCCAATCGTGAGATTTTTTCCATTCAAGTCGGGCGTGACGGTTCCCTCGCCATTGATTTCGACCGTAAGCGGTTCCGTTTCGTGGCCTCCTCCACCTCCGCCGCTTCCATCGGGAGCTTGAATTGGAACGGAGCTGAAATCGGGTTCCGCAGGCTGGCCACGAACTGAATCGCGAAACGCCACATTCCGAAACTGCGGCTGATTTTGATAATCGTAATAAAAATTTTCGTAAAACGCCGCGTTGTCAGCGTCAGCGACATGCGCCGTATCGATCGTGGGCCGAACAGTGATTCGATTCCCATTCAGATTCAGACTGACCGACATGGTTCTGTAATCCGCGTAACGCACCGCCGCAGAAAGTTCGCGATGAAAATTGCACGGGCCAATTCCATTCTCGCCCCACGATGCAGGAAAGCCGTCCCAGGTTGTGCTCACGAGCAATTCGCGTTTCGTCGGACCAAGAGGCAACAGCAAAATGGCTTCTTCGCTGCCGGAAGATCCGCGTGATGAAGCGAAAAGTTTTATCGCCGCCGTTGTTTCGGTCGCGTTGGCAACCCATGATGGAACCACGACCGAACCTTGCCGCACATAAAAGCCTCCGCCGAGACTCGTCAGCCCAGCAGGAGAATTATTGTATTGGAACACAGTTCCGTAGCGCGTGTACATCCGCGGATGATTCGGATCCCAACCTTTCCATTCCACGGATAATTCTTCGCTCGGAGTTTGTCCCTGCGGCTGACGATAAATGACGGCGAAGTTAACGGTGTCGCCTTTGCTGACCTGTGTTTTATCGATGATCAGCATGACGATCTCGGTGGTTCGCTTTCCGGCGGCAGGCGATGGAGCGGAGTTGATTGCAAAATTGCTCATCACGCCGTTGCCAGACAAATTTGTTTTCACATAGGACGCGGCGGGTTGATGGCCGAGTGGAAATTCCCAATTCATTTCGCGCACAATTTCTTTGTAGGCATCTACGGATTCGCCCATTCGCCCGATGAAATTATCGCTCAGATAATGGCAAAAAGCGTAAGCAGGTTCGTGCCTCATGATGTCCTGGCGGAATTCGCGACCGGCGGAATCTCGCGCCACCAACTCGGCATCGAGCGGAACGTAAGCGCGAAATAATCCCTGCGCATCAGTCTGGATCGTCCACTCCGTTTGCCCGTAACGAACACAAGAAACGGACCCGCTTTTCGGCGAGCCAGTGCCCGCGTCGTAAAGTCGGCCATTGATCAGAGATTTGAATACTTCCGGTTGCCGAGCGCGCGGCGTGCTATCGAAATAGATTGGACTCGCGTATGCCGCCATCCATTGATTTTCGTTTCCGAGAACGCGAACCATGTAGTGGCTCCCGGGAGATGATTCATTAATCGTGTATTCGAGATCAACCGTCGGTGTGTTCGGAGTCCACGTTTGCACGACCTGCCCATTTCGAAACAAATCGATCTGGCTGATCTTGCAAATATCACTCCCTTTAAAATTGGAGTTTTGAAACGTCCATGGGTTGAAGGTGTGGCTGGCTTGAATGCGAACCGTCCGCGCGGAACCATTTGGCGCGAGTGTATCGCCGGATTCTTTGCCATCGATCGTGAAGAAAACAAGCGGGCCAGTCGTGCTCATCACGCGGCCTTGTCGCATCGCATTCGCGATGGAAGTTTGCGTCAATGCGCCGCTGCCGACCTGATAATACGTCATCCAACAACCCGGCGATTTAATCCCATTGTCCAATCGATCCATCGTCACATCAGAATCCGCCAGAAATGGAATTCGATACCCGAGCGAAAGCAGTTTGAAGTACGGTTCCAACATTGACGCTGAGTTGCCTTTATCGGAAAGCCCGCTCCAGCCGTCGAGATACCCCAGCAATGCGTCGAGCGGATACGATTTCAAATAATTGTTGTGCGGATATAAAACCCACTCGCGCTGACCGGATTTGGGATTGTCATAAAAGCGGTCGGGAAAGATGCGCTGTGGATGAACCGGGTAAGAAACTCCGCCTTGATCATGCACCGATTTAATTCCCCAATGATACGGCAGCGCGCTGCGAATCGACCACGGATCTTCAACGATCGCGATGTGATGGCCCCACGCATTCTTCGGTTCTTCAACGCCGAGCCAGAGTTCGCATTCTGAATTATCAAACTTCTTGAACGCATCGAACATTTGCTGCCGCGTCATCGTGACCGCGCCAAAATGTTCTTCCGCGAGCGACGCGAAATTCATCCCGCCAGCGGCCAGAAATGTGAAGGCTTCGTCAGGCGAACGTTGGATCTGGTTTTCACCGTGATTGAAATGGACATGCCCATCGCCACCGCGCCAACCCTTGCGATACAAATCGAACACCGGCTGCAACGTCACGTTGACAACGTAGGTCTGCCCCGGCACGTCGAAGTTTCTGACAATTGTTTGCGGCAGATAATCGGGTCCTTTCCCGACTGTGATTTCAGTCCGACCTTGCGGCACTTTTACGATCGTGTTTGGACCGATTGCTTTCCCGCGCATCGTGACAGGGTAGGAAGAATTATCCCATTCGCCGGGGACGTAGGAGCCATCTGCCTTGCGAATGATCGCCCTCACGGCTACCGATCCAGAAACGCCCGGCTGTGTCGCAACAATTTTCAGGTTTACGTCCGCAGCCTCAATTCGATGTCCGAAAAAGAACGACGCAAATACGGCCGCAAAAAGGAATCGAAATGTGATTTCCCTAGTTGTGTTGAAGCTGAATCTAGTTTTTGAGCCGTCCCATTTATCCATCTGGCGATTATGAAAACCAGCGAACGACGGACAATCGGGCGCAAGCTGTTTTGCGGATGAGGAAGATGCTGCTCAGAACTCCCAACTCAATAGAACAAACCTGATCTCTGCGTTCCTGCGCTGAGCCAAGTTCTATCCATTCCATGGGGTGTGATTAAAAGTGGGTGAGGTTTGGCCATTTGGACTGCGGAGACCGGTCTCCGCTTTGGCTGCACGATGATAAAGCGCAGAGCGGCTCTTGGTTCAAAATGACTTTGGTGTTGCCAGTGTGCAGGAAAAGCGACGTCCTGCCGTCGCACTCCAAAGGTTTTCCAATCTCTCCCACTTTTAATCAAACCCCATTTCATGGAGCGCCCCCGCGTCTGTGGTTGCTGGTTTTAAAAACACGATGCTCGCAGTTTGAAATCTCCGAAGGCGTAGATTCGTTTACTCGACAATCACGGTGCGTCAGTGGTGCATCATTAAACCGGAACGATGCAGTTGGAATGAATGGGGAGCACAGCCGCCCCGGCTGTTATTCGGCGCGCCCTCGCGCCAAATCCGAACGCGCCCGACACACCAAAAGGTTTGGAGATTTTAGACGCGAAAATTGGGTTGCGAGGGCGCGACTCACAGCGCCCGGGGCGGGCGCGGTCCCCATTTCAACTGCATCGTTCCGGTTAAGACCGCGAAAGATTTATCAGGGAATTCTTGAATTTCAAAAGAGGCTTAGTCCGGTTGCAACCTCATTTTGCCTTTTCATAAGATTGTAATTGGAGACCGAAGTTCGCGATGAGAATGAACTGCAACCAACTAAAGCTTAACGTAACGAATCGAAGCCCGCGCAAACTGATTCTTTTGCGATTCCCTGGCGGGAATCCGACCCACCATTACCGACCATCGCCACGCCCGCTCAAAAGCAAAATTGAAATCTAGTTTAGGTATGAACACAGAAACGATTTATTCAGGAGATTTTTTACAAAATAGAAATGGCCATTCAGGCCTCCATCGCCGCTTTGAAGCTCAGGTGCATAATAGTCCCGACGCTATAGCCCTGAAATGTGGAAATGAATCCTTCACCTACGATGAGCTTAATCAAAGAGCGAATAAATTGGCCCGACATCTGAGAACACTTGGCGTCGGTCCGGAAATTCCGGTCGCTCTTTGCCTGGAAAGATCATTGGAAATGATCATTGGGATTTTGGGAGTTCTGAAAGCCGGAGGAGCTTACGTTCCCATTGACCTGGCCTATCCGAAAGAGCGTTTGAAATTCATGCTCGACGATTGCAAAGCGCCAGTTCTTCTGACCCAGGACAGCTTGCGCGCGGCTCTCCCACCTCATACCGCAAAGGTTTTCTGTCTGGATTCGGATTGGGAAACCATTTCAGACGAAAGCGCTGAGAATTTGACCGGTGAAATATCGGGAGAGAATATTGCCTACATCATTTACACGTCCGGTTCGACCGGCAAACCGAAAGGATGTCTGGTCACCCATCGCAACGTCATTCGGTTATTCACGCAAACCGAACACTGGTATGGCTTCAATGCGGCCGACGTTTGGACGCTTTTTCATTCTTACGCTTTCGATTTTTCCGTATGGGAAATCTGGGGCGCGCTCCTTTACGGCGGAAAATTGGTGGTGGTTCCATATCTTGTCAGCCGATCACCCAGCGCCTTTTATGAGCTGCTCGTTGCGGAACAAGTCACGGTTTTAAATCAAACTCCTTCTGCGTTTCGGCAACTGATCTGGGCTGAGGTAGCCAATGAAACCAAACAAAAGCTAAATCTCCGCTACGTCATTTTCGGTGGCGAAGCATTGGAACTTCAAAGTTTGAAACCCTGGTTCGACCAGCATGGCGATGAGAAACCACTCCTGGTCAATATGTATGGAATCACCGAAACCACCGTCCACGTCACCTACCGCCCCATCAAGTCAGTCGATTTATCCAAGGGCCTGGCCAGTGTGATTGGCGTTCCGATTCCAGATTTGCAGCTTTATGTTTTGGATGAAAATTTAAAACCAGTTCCCCCGTGCGTATCTGGAGAAATGTTCATTGGCGGCGCGGGAGTTGCCCGAGGCTACTTAAATCGTCCTGAACTTACCAACGAGCGATTCATCGCGGACCCATTCTCGAAAGATCCGGGAGCGAAATTATATCGCAGTGGCGACCTCGCCCAATTTCTACCCGATGGCGAGTTGGTCTATCTTGGCCGGATTGACGATCAGGTAAAAATTCGCGGATTCAGAATTGAATTGGGAGAGATCGAAGCGGCGCTCAATAAACATGCTGCCATTCGCGAAAGCATCGTCATTGCCCGACCCGGAGCCGACGGTGATAAACGATTGATCGCCTATCTGGTGGCTGACAGCACCGCGCCCTCCATCAGCGAACTGCGCGAGTATCTGAGCAAAACCATTCCTGAATACATGATTCCCGCCGTTTTCATGTTTCTTGAATCATTTCCACTGACGCCCAACGGGAAAGTGGATCGAACCGCGCTTCCATCACCCGATCACACTCGTCCCACCATTGGAAATGAGTTTGTTGCTCCACAAAATTCCAATGAAACAATCCTCGCAAAAATTTGGAGCGACGTTCTGGAGATCGAGGAAGTCGGCGTTCACGATAATTTTTTTGAACTCGGCGGTGATTCGATTCGCAGCATCGCCGTCCTCTCGAGAGCGCAACAGCAGGGCATCAACTTCTCTCTTTTGCAGCTTTTTAAAAATCCCACGATCGAAAAGCTCATTGCCGCTTCTGCTGATGCGGTGCAAAAACCAATCTTTAAACAAAGCGAATCGTTCAGTCTTATTTCACCGGCCGACCGGGCGAAATTGCCTGCGGATGCAGTGGACGCCTACCCGATGATTCAGTTGCAGACGGGCATGTTCTATTACAATGAACTGAATCCAATTTCTGCGGTTTACCACGATGTTTTCAGCTTTGGAATCCAAACTCTGTTCGATCACGAAAAATTGGAAAAAGCCGTCAATCAACTCGTTGAACGTCATCCTGTTCTGCGCACCTCGTTTCACATCGCGGGCTTTGAGGAACCGATGCAGGTCGTTCATGAAAAAGTGACGGTGCCGTTTAGCGTTGAAGATCTGCGGCACTTGAGCGCAGCCGAGCAGGAAGAAAAATTAATTGACTGGATCAATGTCGAGAAACGAAACCCGTTTGACCGAGCCGTCGCGCCCCTCATTCGTTTTCACACCCAACGCCAGAGCGATAAATCGTTTAACTTCATCGTCAGTTTTCATCATGTCTATCTGGATGGCTGGAGCCTGGCGGCGCTCATGACCGAAATCTTTGAGGATTATGCCTCGTTGATGGAGGGGACTGGCAAAACGATCGCCGCGCCAAAAATTGCTTATCGTGAATTCGTCGCTCTGGAAAAGCAGGCCAGTGCGGCGCAAGACACTCGGGAATTTTGGGCCGGGAAACTTCAGGATGCCCATGTGCAAATGCTACCCCGCTGGCCGAAATCCATGTGCACGGGCGGAGAGGAGCAAGTGCGGGGACCGGAAATCGTCTTCGAAACAAACATTCTGGAGGGCTTGAAGCGTCTGGCCCAAACGGCAGGCGTTCCACTGAAAACAGTTTTGCTCACCGCCCATCAACGAGTGATGAGTCTGCTTTACGGCCAAACGGATGTGATGAGCGGGCTGGTTTGCAATGGTCGTCCTGAGGAAATTGATGGCGAAAAAATTATCGGACTATTTCTCAACACCCTGCCAGTGCGCCAACAGCTTGACGGCGGCACGTGGACGGAGCTGGTCAAACAGACGTTTGTAGCCGAGCAGGCCATCATTCCGCATCGCCGTTTTCCTCTCGCTGAAATTCAGAAAATGAATGGAGGCCAGCCGGTCTTTGAAGCCGCCTTCGATTTTGTGCATTTTCATGTTTACAAAAATTTGCTCGGTTACGAAGGAATGGGCTTCATGGAAGGCCACTATTTTGAAGCGAACAATCTCACGCTGCTGACCACGTTCATGCTGGATGTCACATCGACACAACTCCAGATGCATTTCGATTACGACCCCAACCTTCTTTGCCCGGAGCAAATCAAGACCATGTGCGGGCATTACGTAAACACGTTGCAAGCGATGGCAACAGATCCAACTCAGCGCTATGACCAGTTTTCGCCGCTTTCAATGGACGAGAAGGAACAGATGCTTCTGAAATGGAATGCGACGGAAGAAATCTACCCGGATACAAAATGCATTCATCATTTGTTCGAAGCTCAGGTGGAAAAAAACCCGGAAGCCATCGCGGTCGCCTTCGAACAACAGCAACTGACTTATGCGCAGGTAAACGCGAGCGCGAATCGGGTGGCGCATGAATTACGGCAATCAGGAGTAGGTCCAGATGTTCTCGTTGGTATCTATGTTGAGCGCTCCGTCGAGATGGTGATTGGCCTCCTGGGAATTCTAAAAGCTGGCGGAGCCTACGTTCCACTCGATCCCGCGTATCCGCCCGAACGCCTGGCCCACATGATTTCGGATGCGCAAATGCCCGTAATTCTGACGCAAAAAAATCTTTTGCAAAGTTTGCCGCCCTCCGCCGCCAAAGTTTTGCTTCTCGAAAACGAACAGGTGGCTCCGATGATGTTTGAAAATGTTGAGTCCCAGGCTACGTCCGAAGATTTGGCTTACGTTATTTACACCTCCGGTTCCACTGGAAAACCAAAAGGCGTTCAAATTCCCCATCGTGCCGTGACCAATTTGCTTTGCGCCGTTGCGAAGAAAATGGACTTCAGCGAGGAGGACAATTTGTTGGCAGTCACGACGTACTCCTTCGACATCGCGGCGTTGGAGATTTTTATGCCGCTAATTACAGGAGCCAGGTTGACGATTGTGTCTCGGGAAAAAGCGGCGGATGGAATTCAGCTCTCAAAAATACTCGATTCTTCCAGTCTGACTTTCATGCAGGCAACTCCTGCAACGTGGCGACTGCTCATTGAAGCGGGATGGCAGGGAAATCCGAACCTGACAATTTTCTGCGGCGGTGAGGCCCTCACGCGAAACCTTGCTGACGAACTTTTGCAGCGAGCTGTCGCAGTGTGGAATTTATACGGCCCAACTGAAACCACCATTTGGTCGGCAGCATGGAAAGTCGTTCCCCAAACTCCAGTTTTAATCGGCCAACCTCTCGCCAATACGCAGTTTTACATTCTTGATTTGAATCTGCAGCCATTGCCGATTGGTGTCCCGGGAGAATTGCACATCGGTGGTAGTGGTTTGGCGCGCGGTTATTTCAACCGGCCGGAATTGACCGAAGAAAAATTTATTCGCTGCCCGTGGAATGCCCGGATGCGGCTCTACAAAACCGGCGACCTCGCCCGCTACCTGCCGGACGGAACCATTGAATGCCTTGGGCGTCTCGACCACCAGGTGAAGCTTCGCGGTTTCCGAATTGAGCTGGGAGACATCGAGACCGCGTTGCGACAAAACGCGCAGATTCAAGAAGCGTTGGTGCTGGCGCGAGAAGACATTCCGGGAGACAAACGGCTTGTTGCCTACATCACTTTACGGAATGGAGCGACGCCTTCCATTTCCGATCTTCGCGATTTCCTGAAAACAAAATTACCCGATTACATGGTTCCAAGCGCTTTCCTTTTTCAAGAAAATTTTCCATTAACTCCCAGCGGAAAAATAGATCGAAAAGCGCTCCCCGCTCCCGATCACATCCGGCCTGAGTTTGCCAGGGAGTACGTCGCGCCATGCACACCGCTGGAAGAAGAGATTGCTGAAATTTGGAGTGAGGTTTTGAAGATCAACAAAGTTGGGCGAGACGACAACTTTATAGAGCTGGGCGGCCACTCATTATTAGCGATCCAAATCACCGCACGCGTTCGCCATAAATTTGATGTGGATATCCCACTGCCCAGCATTTTCAACGCGCCCACCGTAAGTGGTCTCGCAGAAGTGGTGTTCAAATCACTGCTCAAAGAAAACGAATCTGACGTCGAAAACATTTTAGCGGATCTCGATGAATTGAGCGATGACGACGCGGTAAAGCTTCTTCCCGTCACCAGGTCGTAATGCTCAAAACTTTCGTGACGGGTCGTTCGCGTGAATCCGCAGAGATTCCCATCAGGACAAAAGCTGATGAAGATCGGAACCAACATGGAACCACCTTTCCGCGTTCTGCCGGATAGTTGCTTTGAATTATTCCGGGCAAAATGTGTTCAACGATGAGGCGAAAACAATTCTATGCAGCTCTTGGGATACTCCTCTTCTGTATTTTCCAGAGTGTGTTGGTGGCACAAGCGACGCTGCTCGATACGACGTTCAATCCAGGAACGGGCGCTCAGGGCGGGTTTGTCGAGTCAATGGTGATTCAGCCAGACGGAAAAATTTTAATCTGTGGAAACTTCCAATCGTTCAACGGCCAGGCACAAAGCTATATTGCCAGGCTGCATGCGACCGGAGCGGTTGACACAAATTTTACCGCAAATGTCAGCTATTGGGTTCGGCACATGGCGTTACAGAACGACGGCAAAATCGTCATCGGCGGATTCTTTACCTCGGTCGGAGGGCAATCGAGGAATCTCGTCGCGCGGCTGAACTCAAACGGGACCTTGGATGCTGCATTCAACCCCGGCACTGGTGGGACGGGGATTCTGGGAGCGGGGATTGACGGCAATGCGAATCCATTTGTTTTCGCCACTGCCATACAGCCTGATGGAAAAATTATTATCGGTGGAAATTTCGCGACCTACAACGGGGCCAACCGGCGCGGGATTGCGCGCCTGGAAACCAATGGAATCGTGGACACAAGCTTCGCGGTTGGCTCTGGGGTGAATAGTTGGGTGCGTTCGTTGCTCATCTTAACCAACAGCCAAATCATGGTGTCGGGCTGGTTCACCAGTTACAACAACCAGTCTTTCAATCGGATGGTTCGGCTCAATGACAACGGATCTGCGGACACCAACTTCAACGCCTACTTCGGCGATCAAACCGCCGCCTACACAATGGCTTCCTTGCCCAACGGACAGTTCATAGTTGGAGGCCACACGGTCAATTCGAACTCCGTATTCCGGCAGGAAATCGTTCGGCTGAATACAAATGGAACTTACGATTCCGTCTTCAATGCGGGCGGCACAGGCGCGAATGAAAAAGTGCAAAGCGTCGTTTTGCAGCCGGACGGAAAAATAATGATGGGCGGCAATTTCAACGTTTACAACGGAGTTGGTGTGAAAAGTGTCGCCCGCTTGAATGCTGACGGTTCCCTCGACAACACATTCAGAGCGGTGGTCGATAACTGGATTTGGACAGTCGTTCTCCAACGAGACGGGAAAGCGCTGATCTGCGGTGGATTCAGCAAGGTGGATGGATCCCCGCGAAGTGGCATCGCGCGGCTATTGTCCGGACCGGGGCCGTTGGTGTTCAACCCCAGATTATTCGGAGATGCCTTTAGCGTCTCGGTCATGACGCAAAACGGGAAAGATTACTTGTTGCAATATAAAAATCTGCTGACGGAAACCAACTGGATATCTCTGCCTGAAACAGCTGGCGATGGCACCGTCAAAATACTGAGTGATTCCAACCCATCGGTGCTTAAAAGATTTTATCGGGTTGTCGAAGACGATTCAGAATAAATTACCATGAACTCTAAACTCAAAAATTATGCCGTCGCTGTTTTGCTTCTATGTTCGGCCGTTGCGTTGTCGGCAGCAGACTCGCTGGACACGACGTTTGATCCTGCTTCGGGCGTCAACGGATTCGCTGAATCTGTCGTCGTGCAACCCGACGGGAAAGTTTTGGTGTGCGGTTCTTTCACCGAGATGCAAGGAGCGCCGAGGCCATA
Organism: Verrucomicrobiota bacterium; assembly: GCA_038316905.1. Taxonomy (GTDB): domain Bacteria; phylum Verrucomicrobiota; class Verrucomicrobiia; order Limisphaerales; family CANJXF01; genus CANJXF01. The sequence goes on from JBBQAX010000025.1 coordinate 13,852, forward strand.
CATCGCGCGACTCAACGCGGACGGCAGTCTCGATACGAATTTCAACGGCGCTCCGAATTACTGGGTTCGCACCATGGCGTTGGAGCCTTCCGGGAAAATTGTCATCGGAGGTTTCTTCACGTCGGTTTCCGGAATTTCCAGAAATCGAATTGCCCGGTTGAATCCAGATGGAACGTTAGACGCCACCTTTGATCCTGGAACTGGTTGCCTGGGTCGGATTGTTCCGGCTGACCCAACGGATTCATTCCTGTTTGCGCTCGGCGTCCAGGCCGATGGAAAAATCATTATTGGGGGAAATTTCACGAACTACAATGGGATCAATCGCAGGGGTGTTGCCCGTCTGAACTCCGATGGTTCCTTGGATACAAGTTTTGCAGTTGGGACAGGAGTCGATAGTTGGGTTCGCTCAATTTTGATTTTGCCTGACAGTCAGATCCTCTTGTCCGGCTGGTTCCAGAATTATAACAGCCGACCCTTCAATCGGATCGTGCGCTTAAACCAGGATGGATCGGCGGATAGAGGTTTTAATGCCTTCTTCGGAGACAAAACCGCCGTTTACACAATGGGCCTGCAAAGTGATGGAAAACTTGTGGTGGGTGGGCATTCGGTCAGTAACACCACTGCCTTCCATCAAGAAGTGGCTCGCTTAAACACGGACGGTACATACGACTCGAGCTTCAATGCGGGAGGAGATGGTGCGGATGACAAAGTGCAAAGTCTCGTTGTCCAGCCAGACGGAAAAATTGTGATTGCGGGATATTTTGGCCTGTATAACGGCGTGCGCCGAAAAGGAGTTGCCCGGCTGAATTCCGACGGCAGTCTTGATCCCACGTTCAATGCTGAGGCGGACAATTGGGTGTGGACGGCGACCCTGCAACCCGATGGCCGAATTTTTGTTGCCGGCGCATTTAGAAAGATCAATGGCATCCCTCGTAGTGGAGTCGCGCGATTGACGACTCCTGAAAGTCCGGCCCCACCACCACCTCCGGTAGAAGGGTTGCCCACCATCGTGGTGAAAGGCAGCGGCACCATTGCTCCCGATTTTTCCAGCCAGCCCTTGGAATTCGGCCAGAGTTACACGATTACAGCTACACCCAGGGTAAATTCCTCGTTCATGCGATGGAGCGGTTTCAGCACTTCCACAAATCCGACCATCACTTTTGTCATGGAATCCAACCTTACCTTGCAGGCGAATTTTGTTTTAAATTCAGGAGCAGCCCAAGGCACCTACAGCGGATTGTTTTTCGAAACGAACCAACCATCGCACGAAAGCTCCGGTTATTTTTTGCTGAAGACGACAAAAACAGGGAGATTCTCCGGCAAATTAATCAGCGCCGGAATAACTTATCCCTTGCGCGGCCAAATCGACGGGGAGCAAGGAGCGCAATTCACCGTGGCGCGTCGCGGGAAAACTGCTCTCGAAATTAATCTACAGCTAGGGAGCGATGGCGTCGTCGGCACCGTTAGTGACGGCTCATTTACGAGCGAACTTCTCGGTCAACGCGCCACTTTCGACACGTCGAATCGGGCAACGGATTTCACCGGTAAATTCACGTTCCTGTTGCCGGGCAATGTTTCCCCCTCGCCCAGTGGTCACGGTTTCGCGGCACTTGTCGTGAATGCCAATGGTGCCGTGAGCGTGAGAGGAGTGTTGTCGGACGGCACCGCGTTCAGCCAAAAAACTTTTGTCGCGGGGAATGGCGAATCGCCGTTCTATGTTTCGCTGTATAGAGGCAATGGTTCGATTTTCGGTTGGCTGACTTTCACGAATTTACCTTCAGGTGACGTGCATGGGGCATTGCAGTGGGTCAAGACTTCTGCGGCAGATGTAAAAAATTATCCTGCAGGCTTCACCAATTTGACGGAGATTCTCGGGTCGCGCTTTGCCGCGCCGCCTCGGGGCGTGCCTGTATTGAACTTTACCAATGCCACGGCGCTTCTCGAAGGAGGAAACTTGCCGACCCCGTCGAGCAACAGCATCGCCTTGAATACAAAAAATAAATTCGTGGTCGTCGCACCGAATGCAAATCGACTGACCTTGACGGTCAGTCCGGCCACCGGGCTTTTAAGGGGGCGTTTCCTGAATCCGACCTCTGGAAAAACCAGCCAAATAAAAGGCGTTCTTCTACAAAAGCAAAATGTCGGCGGCGGATTTTTCGTTGAGAAAAATGAGAATGGATTGGTTTATTTGGGCGAATTAAATGACCTCTGACCACGGGTTTCCAGCGGGCAATCGCGAGTTCATGAATATTTTCTCTTGAAGACGACCGCCGCCCATTACCATTCCACAATTACAAGCGGTGAGATTGGATAGCGGCCCGCTTCCGCCCCGTAGAGGGTCAAACCGCCCTCCGCCAATTCACCGGCAGGAACAGTGCAGCGTATTCGCAAATTATTATCCACCACGGCTTCGGCCACTTGCCGGAGCAACTCGCCATCAATGGCCACGGAAATTAAATAACCATACGCACCGCGGCCCTGCTTTCCGCCGTTCAAATAACTCAACGCACCGCGCGTGTCGTGTGGATGATCCACCACAATTTGTTTGCAGACAGGGATTCCATTCAACTCGACGTGCAGGGTGGTGGGATAACGGGATTTGGTCGTTTGCGGCGTATCGGCGCGCCGCGACGAGGCTTCGCAAAGAAACCGAAGTCGGCGCGCATTTTTCAAATCAGCATTTTCCAACGGTAAATTCCATTCGAAGAATCCGTGGCCGGTGCCGTAAGTAAAATGCGCGGCCAAAACCTCTTCGCGGCTGTTCAGTCCCCCGCTCCATTCCGCCGCCGTCCAATCGTTCGGAGCAGCGCGCAACAAGAGGCTGCGCTCGGATTCCTCACGCAACAAAAGAATGTCGTCGTGGACAAAGAATTGAACAAAATTGCTGGCAATCGTTTTGCCGTTGGAATCCAGCGCCTCGACCAGCAACGTGCAAAGCATCGTCCTGTCCGGCATTTGTAATTCAATGGTGTACGCGTTTTCGACTCGCTGATGTGGAAACGCAATTGGCACCAAACCTTTGGCAATATCCTGATGAATCCTCCCCCAACTATCCATTCCTCCCAATCGCCAGCTCAGCGACATTTTGTCTTTGGCAACGGTGGAATAATGCGACGACGCGACTTCCACTTTCACAACACTTCCCGGAAGATGTTTACTAATCGGCGGAAAATTAATTGGCAACGTGTCGCTCTCGTTGATGACGCGTGGATCGTATCCGAACTCTTTGGGCGTGCGATCGTAACACAGGAACCCATTGTATTCCCATTCGACATCGTGGAGTTCGGTGTAAATGTAAGCGGAGATTTGCCCGTGCCTCCGAAGTTCGTTCGTCAAAAACTTGAAGGTCCAACTACAGTCGCGATTCCCATCAAGCGCGCCGATTCCGCCGTATTCACTGTTGATAAGCGGTTGGCCTTTATCGGCGTAGCCTGGAACGAAATTAAATGTCGAACCTGTGTAGGAAGCATCGACCACCTTTTGGATGTGTTCCTTCGCGCGGAAATAATCGTCAATATAGAAATGCCACGAATTGATATCGGTATCACCGTGCGCATAGTACTCCAGATGTTCCCAGTGGACCACGCTCATGTCTTCGACTAAACGCGTCGGATCAAGTTTCTTGCAAAGTTCCCACGTGCTCTGCACCCAACTGTGTGCGTCAAGATTCGGTGAGCGTTTCTTCTCCGGGGTTTGGGCAATAGCAGCATCGGCGTTGGAGTTGGTCTGGTCGGTTGTCGAAGGGTCACTGGCAGAGAGGGCACCTGGCGAAACGGGCGTGTTAAACTTGAAAATTTTCTTTTTCAAGTCAGGGAACAATTTCACAAATTCCTCCTGTCCGCCAAAGCCCCATGTCTCATTGAATACACACCAGGCGATGATGGAGGGATGATTGAAATCACGCTTGATCGCAGCGCGCATCATTTCCACAAACCGCCGCTGTCCAAGAGGTGTGTTACCGCCTTCACCGAAATTCGGCATGTCCGCCATGAGCATGATGCCGAGCGAATCCGCGTAGTACAACAATAGCGGATCATCAATCTTGATGTGGATTCTCAGGAAATTGAACCCGAACTTTTTTGCCAACAGAATATCCTGTTTTAATGTTTCGACATTGCCCGCCGTATAAACGCCATCTGGATGATAAGATTGGTAAAGTGCGCCACGCAGGTAACGGGGAACATTGTTCAGTCGCAAAACGGCAGGCGCTTTTGGATCCTCAGCTTTTCCCGAATCGATTTTTCTCATCCCGAAATAGCTCTGGATATAATCGACGGTTTTGTTCCCGCGCTTAAGCTTGAAAGCCAGCTTGTAAAGGTGCGGCTGATTTGGATTCCAGATGTAGGGATGCGAAATCTCCAATGTCGCCGAAGCAAAATTATTGTGAACTGGAGCTTTAAGAATTTCCACTTCACCGGCGGGTGGAATCACATAAATCTGCACAACCGAATCATTGTCTGCATGGGCGCATTCCACTTCGAATCGCGCTGTCTTACGATCAATGTCTGGATAAACCCGAAACGTGTCGATGAAACTGCGATCCCGAGGCTCGAGGTAAACCGTCTGCCAAATGCCGCTAGTGGGTGTGTACCAATGCCACTGCTTGCCAACCGGTTGTTCGCGATTGTCCGCTGGATCTTCCACGCGCAAAATCACAATTGCATCCATGCCGCCATCGATCCCGGGTCGTAATGCGTCGGTCAAATCAAATTCAAACGGCGTATAGCCACCTTCAAAACGGCCGACATGTTTCCCGTTGCACCAACAATCCGTAAAAAAATCAGCGGCCCCGATTTTAAGGATAATCCGTTTGCCTTTCCAAATATCGGTGTCCGGAATCTGAATATGCCGGCGATACCATCCAACTTCGTAACGCGCGACATAGCTGTGGTTGGCCCGATTGACTTCAAGAGGATTTCGGAAAACGCGCGTGGAATAATAATTTTCGTTGCCCGCCGTTTCCGCTTCGCCCCACGCCGCGAGCGATTCCCAGCAAAACGGAACGATGATTTGTTCGCGCCAATCTGGTCCAGTCGGCAAATGCCAACCGTTTTCCTCGCCCGTTTTTTCACCATCAAAACGGAATTGCCAGGGACCATTGAGATTAAGCCAGTCTTTACCTTCGATTGTGCCGCGTTGAAAATCAGGGCGGGGGTATTCGGGTCGTGGATAAACGTCTTGTGTAACCATACGTATTTTAAATTTCTTGTCTTTGCGAAACCAACCTAGCCGAAATGTCTGGTCGCACAACCCGATGAATTCTTGTGGTGAAAACCCCGCTGGCATTGTCCGCTTGCTTTGCTAGATTCAAAAACATGAAACAAATCTTTGCTATCAGCCTGGCAGCGATTGCCGGGTTTGGATTGGCGTGGGCCGTGGTTTCCAAGCATCAGTCGGCGAATTGGGCGGACGTGCTGCGACAAAAGGAAAGAAATTGGATCACCGAAAAAGATGCGTTGGCGGCTCAATTAAGCGCTGTGCAAGCGCAGTTGGCTTCCAGTGGCAAAAACGTTTCTACTCGAACGGAACTGGTTGAGGTTACGAAAAAACAGACTCCGCAGGAAATCATCGCCCTGCTCAAAACGCTCCGCATCAGTTCCAAGGATTCGAAAAACATCCGGCAAGCGATCCAACAATTGGAGAATTTGATCGAACTAGGAGAAGGCGCACTGCCGGAAATACAAGCGTTCCTCGCCACACAAACAGACATTGAATATGACCCGTCTATTTTTGGTTCGTGGAAAATTTCCAAAGATGGCCGTGTCCCCACAGATTTTGTTTTTCCACCTTCGCTGCGCTTTGGATTATTCGATGCCACTCGAAAAATTGGCGGTCTCAAGGCAGAAAAACTTCTCGCTGACATGTTGCAGGTTACCGGTCGCGGCGCGGAACTCGCCTATTTGACGCGCGTGTTGCAGAACGTGTCTCCATTTACCTATCGGGAACTTGCCATTTCTTCTGCCAAAGAATTGTTAAACAACCCGATCTCCACCGGGACAGAAAGCGCGTTGGATAAATATGAACGCAATTATCTTTTCGGAGTGCTCGCGTTTTACAAAGACGGCTCTCTGGCGCAACAGGCGCAAGGACAACTCGTGCAGGCGGACGGAAAAATTGACCAGGGCGCGCTCCAATATTTAAAAGAAACACTGGGGCAACAATCGATTCCTGCCATTGCACAACTTTATGGCGACGCTCGTATCGCCGACGGACAACAAAAGGAACCGCTGGCGCGACTGGCGTTAAATTTCGCCGGAGCGGACGCGCAAGCGGATGCGCTGTATAAAATAGCAATCAAAGATCCTAGTCTTACACCGGATTCGCGCCGTGAACTGATCGAAGATTTAAACCAGGACGGATTTGATAATTTAAAAAACTTTTCTGAGCGCGACGTGCAATTGATCAAGAATCGGCTGACCTTAATTAACAATTACCGCCAAGACACCGACCCCAAAATCATTACCGACGCGTTTAACGAAGCAAAAAAAGATTTGGAAAACATGCTGGCCAAAGCGAGCCAACGCCCGCCTCCGTAACGACTTTTGCATCATTCGATTTGACAGGGCGTCGTTTGTCCGAGAAATATATGCGCTTTGTTGCCAGCGTAGCTCAGTTGGTTAGAGCGTGGGACTCATAAGCCCGAGGTCGACGGTTCGATTCCGTCCGCTGGCACCATTCACTTCCTCTCCCGGATATTCTCTATTGCCACAAAGAGAAATGACGAGGTGGATATCAGCGGTTTTAAGGCTTTCTATTACGGGTTTGACCCTATTGTTGCAAAATTTGAGGTAACCTAGGATCAAGTCATGAATACAAAAACGAACTTAGTGCGATTGGCAGTCATCGGTACGTTTAGCTCATTGTTGTGGGTGGGATGCGCGTCAGATCGTCCTACCACAATTTCTTCGCGGCCGGTGAATTTGCTCGATCGTCATGCAAATACATATCCTGCGACCCGCAGCGGATTGGATGATAACGCCCAAAGCATAGCGCTGATCGATCTCCCGTCCAACGGCGTGGTTGTCGAAGAAGCCGCCGGTGCTAGTCGTCGTTGATTACATCTCACGTTCCTCTTGGAAGGAATTCAGAAAGCCGTTCGTCTATCGCTTGCGCTACACGAACGGTTTTTCGTTTATGCCGTCGCCATAGGTGCTGCGCGCCTCAGCGATTTGCCCAGGAAAATTCAGGTTGTTGGCGTCGATGCCTCGAAGGAGATTCAACTATGAAATATCTCGTTATTTTATGCTGTTTAATGACGTGCGGTTGCACCGAAAGTGGACCGAGAAAAGGCCACGCGGGTACACAAGCGTCAGAATTGCCGCTTATCTATGAACCTGCTGGCGCAGAAAATTCGACTACGAACTTCAAAAACAGCATCGTTTATGGAACCGCCTATCAACCACCGAGAAACTTTGAAAGCTCGGTGCTAAATGAACCCGATGAACGCGCCCTCAACGATGCCCAGGGACGCCATTATCGCGTCAACGGTTCGGGATATGGTTTCGTGCGGTGAAACGAATGATTAATTCTTTAATCGTTCACCATTTCATCCTCCTTAAGACTTGATCTAATTTGCCGGAACGTTTTTAACCATTCCCGCGTAAACGCATCCGCGATCTTGGTCTTCGGATCCAGCTCCTCCATTGTTTGACCCCAATAAAAGCCCATCCAACCCGAAGCGATAGATCGTGACCCCTCAACAAATTGCCGCAACTCATCTGCATTGCAGTTCATCGGAAACATTTCTTCGACAACAAGGGGTTTGCCCACCGCAAAGTTGGACAGAGTTTTCAAGTCCTTCGGCAACTCGCCGGAACGCGGATAGATGTGAACTGATATGAAGTCCAGGTCTTTAGAAATCTCATGAACAAAGTTTGAGGATTCAGTTGGCAACAGGCCAAGCGTGATCAGGCGATTCCTGTCGTGTTTACGAATGGCTCGAGTGAGAGTTGATATCCATTCGTGTGCAATTTCATGCCGCTCGCGATTTGCAGCATCAAGCGAAACGGCTTGTACGTAGTAAAACCCTCCGAGTTCACCGACGAGCCAGTTTTTGAGTTTGCCGCTTGGAAATACGGGTTCGTTCATCAGATCGTAACAAAAGATCGCAGGGCTTTTGGCGCATGTTTTTGCAATCGCCTCCCAGAATTTGGCTTGCGCAGCCCAACGCTCTTTTTCGGAAAGCCTGTCAAACCAAGCAGGGACATCCGCCTTGCGATAACAAGCCAGGCCGGTCACGTCGAGATATAGTCCAGTTTCCTCAGCCAGTCGAAGAAGCCGCTTCAATTGCGCGAGGGACTCTTTGTCCGGCTTTTCCGCGGTTTTCATAAACCTTGAAAACTGCAGATGAATGCGCACCACATTGGCCCCGAGCTCTTTCATCTCGCGAAAGTCTGAAACGACGGTTTCCCATTCCGCGTCCCAGTAGTCCTCCAGCAGACGCATCTTGTAATCACGATCATAATTGAAACCCAAAGGAACGAACGCTTTACCGGACGAACCGACAAGGAACTTCTTTCCATCCCTGGAGATTCGGCTTTGCTCCGAACGGTTAATTAAAAGTGGTCTCGTGGCCGGTCGACTGCTGAACATTGAGGAAAAGCGACCTGGCTTAAAATTCTGATTCTTTTCACCTTCGGCCCCGAATAGCGGCAAATAAAAGAAAGCCACAAAGAGGAAAAGTCGCATAAACAACGAGGAATTCATTTTGAGAGGGTGATAACACTTCTGTTTATCACACCAGAAAAAATCTATTGAATTATTTCTTTTGCTCGTCGTTTCCCCTAATAGAACTTGACCCAGCTATGTTTACTCCGTTCTATTTACGCCCGTTAGGCAAAATTCATGTTCGCGCAACTTAAAAGCCTGTTTTCCAATGACATCGGGATAGATCTCGGGACCGCCAATTCGTTGGTTTACGTCCGGGATCAAGGAATCGTTCTCCGCGAACCCTCCGTCGTTGCCATTGAAGCGGGGACGACCAATGTTCTTGCGGTAGGCAACGAAGCTAAGTTGATGCTCGGACGCACTCCAGGAAATATCGTCGCCATTCGACCGATGAAAGACGGCGTGATCGCCGATTTCGAAATCACCGAAGCGATGCTCCGTCATTTCATTCAAAAAGTGCATCATCGCAA
>JBBQAX010000026.1:0-22684 GCA_038316905.1 Verrucomicrobiota bacterium
CTGTTTGGCGACGACCGGTTCGTCAATTTCATCCGGCAAAACGCCGCGCACCCGCGAGACGCGGTCGCGCACGTCCTGCGCCGCGAGATCGATGTCGCGCGACAAATCGAATTCGATGGTGATGCTGCTGACTTGCTCGCGGCTTTGGCTCGTGAGCGTTTTGATGCCTTCGATATTGTTGACCGCTTCTTCGAGGCGCTCGGTGATTTCGGTTTCAACAACGGCCGCATTTGCGCCGGGATAAACGGTCGTGACGGAAACGATGGGCGGATCAATGTCCGGCAGTTCGCGAACGGGCAAACGGCTCAGGCCAATGACGCCGAATAAAATCAGCGCGAGGTTCATCATGGTGGTGAGAACCGGTCTCTTGATGCTGATGCGAGGGAGGAACATTTTTTAAAATTCTTAATCCTAATCCTAATCTTATTCTTAATCTTCTCTCCGAATCACATAAGGAGCCGCTTCCTCATACAACCGATCCGACGAATTGCTTTTAATCAAGCCCACCAACATCGAAACAATTTGAACGAGCAAATCTTTTCCCGGTTGAATTTCTACCTCAGTCAATTCTCCTTTAGCGACCAGCACATCCAAAACAGCGGCGGATTCCAATGTGGAACCGCGAGAAATGTCGAAGAATCGACAACGATCCGGCGAAGTGTATTTCCCGTTTCCTTCGGCGATATTGATGGGGATTGAAGTTGAAGCGCGATCAAGCTGACTCCATGCCGATAAACTTTTGGGAATCTTGTCGAAAATGAATTGCGCCCAGACAATGAATTCGAGCGAGGTTTGATAGACGTTGAGTTTCTCGTGGTCAAATTGAGGTTTCATGGGTGAAGAGAGATTAAGAATAGGATTAAGAGTAAGATTAAGAATTATTGGTCGGCTGTTTTGGCTGGTGTTGCAACCTTCACCGCCGCACCCGGACCGATCTTCTGAAGCCCTTCCACAATGACGGTCTCGCCAGCCTTCAACCCTTCGAGAATTTCTACATGGCCGGACAAACGAACACCTAATTTGACTGGCCTCATCTGCGCGGTGTTCTTTTCATCGACCACAAAAACCATTGCGCGATTATTGTCCAGGACACGGCTGAGCCCGGTTTCTGGAATAACGATCGCGTTCTCCCGCACGTTCAGCGTCAAGCCGAGGTTGGCGAACATCCCAGGTTTGAGGACGAGATCAGGATTGGGAATCTTTGCTTTGACGAAAGCCGTGCGCGTGGCGGGATCAACTTGTTCAGCGATGAAATACACTTCGCCATCAAATTTTCTGCCCGGATACGCTGCGACGTTGATTTGAATTTTCTGCCCAATTTTTAATTGGCCGATGAAACGTTCCGGCACATTGATTTCTACCTTCACCGGGTCGATGTCGGTCAACCACGTCAACGTCATACTGCTGGCGATTACCTGACCGGGGCTGATGGTTCGTCCACCCACGATTCCAGAAAACGGTGCCAGGATGCGCGCATCTTTTAACTGCTGCCGTTTCAAATCCAGATTGGCTTTGTTGATTTGGAATTGCGACGAGGCCTGATCGAATTCCTGTTGTGAGATGAGCGTCTCCTTTAAAAGCTGCTGGCTGCGCTCAAAATTTAACTCGCTCAACTTGAAAGTCGCTTCGGATTCTGCCGCAGATGCCGCCAATTTGCTTTCATCAATGCGAATCAAAAGGTGACCTTTCTCGACGCGCTGGCCTTCTTGAAAATTTATTTCCGCGATCGTTCCGGCGATTTCACTTTTGATTTCGACTGATTCGTTAGCCAAAAGATTTCCAACGAGCGAAATGATTTCAGAAACGGGCTGCTGTTTGGCTTCCGCTGCGACGACCTGCACGGGCATTCTTGGTGGCGCGCTGTCCGTTTTCTTTTTTCCGCATCCGGTAAAAATCAATCCGGCCAACGCCAGCAGAATGGTTCCAGTTTTGAGTTGGTTCATTTTAGAATGTTTAAATGATCGTTGCTTGCCCTCACCCCAACCCTCTCCCCGAGGAGAGGGGGATCAAATAGGCCTTTCTTGTTTTTTCGGACCCCTGAACAGATCCAGCGCCGTGTTTTCCAAACGCCTGGAAATAATTCTCCCTCTCCTTGGGGTGAGGGCGAGCGTATAACCATTTAACGTTTCTCACACCTCCGCCTTGTCCGCGTGTTTGTTGTGCTCCGCTTTCCAACTTTCGCCGAGCGCGCCGGGTTCTTCGCCACCATGTTCCTTGGCGATTAAAACGTAAATGGCCGGTATTACCAACAGTGTGAAGATGGTACCAATCGCCATTCCCGCAACCACGATGATGCCGATGGAATTGCGCGCGGCAGCACCAGCGCCCGTGACCAGTGTGAGTGGGAAATGGCCGCAAACAGTGGCGACGCTCGTCATCAACACTGGACGCAAACGGACGAGCGACGCTTCCCGCGCGGCCGCCGTTTTGCTCAGTCCGCTGCGTTGAAGTTGGTTGGCGAATTCCACGATAAGAATTCCGTTTTTGGAAACGAGACCGACCAACGTCACCAGTCCGACTTGCGAATAGATGTTCAGTGTGGTGGTCCAGCCGTCCGTCCAGAATGGAATTCCTTGTCCGGGCATTTTCAAGAACGAGAAAATCAGCGCGCCGAACAGAGCGAGCGGCACGGAGCCGAGAAGAATAATCCACGGATCGCGGAAGCTGTTGAACTGCGCGGCGAGCACGAGGAAAATCAAGACGAGCGCGAGACTGAAGGCTGGGAGAAATTTATTTCCTTCCACGCGTAATTGCCGCGATTCGCCGCGATAATCAATCTGGTAACCCGGCGGAAGAATTTTCTTCGCTTCGGTTTCAAGGAACGTGAGCGCCTGGTCGAGCGGACGAATTGCGACTCCTGAAATTCGCACGGCGTTGAGTTGTTGAAAGCGGTTGAGCGAACGCGGTTCAGTTTTGCGTTCGAGCGTGGCGAACGTGCCGATGGGAACGAGTTGGTTGGTCGGGCCGCGCACATAATGTTCCTGAAGCTGGCTGGGATCAAGGCGCTCAATGCGTTTGACCTGCGGAATCACTTTATAGCTCAGACCTTCAAAATTAAATCGGTTCACGAAATTCCCGCCGACCAATGCGGACAGATCTGCGCCGACGCTGCGCATGTCTAATCCCATGGCCGCGACTTTGTCGCGGTCCAGAACGAACTCGACTTCGGGTTGATCGACCTTGGTGTCGAGCGTGGGCGGGAACGCAAACATTCCGCTCGCGGCGGCTTTCTGTTGGATTTGCGTGGCGTAATCCAAAACGCGCTGCGGTTCGTCCACCGATGAGATGACAAACTCCACGGGATAATCACCGCCGCCGGGCAGGGCAGGGGGCGTGATCGCAAAGGTTCGGATGCCGGGGACTTTATTAAATTCCGCTTGCAACTCGGGAACGATGTCGAAGACGGGGCGCGTGCGTTCGCCCCACGGGGTAAGCACGAGACCGCCGAAGCCGCTGTCAGGAAACGTAATTTGAAAGGTCTGTCGCGCCTCAGGAACCGCCATCATCATTCGATTTAATTCCTCGGTGTAAAAAGTGGTTTGTTCAATCGTCGCATCGGCGGAGCTTTCCACGAAACCGAGAACAAAACCCTGGTCCTCGACCGGAGCGAGTTCCTTCGCTTGCCAGACCATCGGGAACATTCCGAAAACCGTGATGAGCGTCAGCACGAGCCACACGATATAAACTGCAGGGCGCGCGGACAAAGTGACGTCGAGCACGCGAGCATATACTCTTTTTACGCGATCAAAGAATTGACTGACCTTGAGAGCAAAGCCGCGTTCCTCGCGATTGGGGTGAAGGAGTTTCGCCGACATCAAGGGTGAGAGGGTCAGCGCCACAATCCCGGAAATGAAAACTGCGCCGGCGAGGGTCAGCGCGAATTCTCGAAACAGCGCGCCGGTCAAACCGCCTTGAAACGCGATCGGCGCGTAAACCGCCGCGAGCGTGATGGTCATCGCGATAACGGGGCCAATCAATTCCCGCGCGCCGAGGAAGGCGGCATTCAGCGGTGTTTGTCCTTCGCGAATGTGACGTTCCACATTTTCCACGATGACAATGGCGTCATCGACCACCAACCCGACGGACAAAACGATCGCGAGTAGCGTGAGCAGATTCAGCGTGAATCCAAAAATTTGCATCAGGAACACCGCGCCGATCAGCGAAACGGGAATCGCCACGAGTGGCACAAGCACGGAACGCAAGGAACCGAGGAACAGGAAAATGACAATCGCCACGATGACGAGCGTCTCGACCAAAGTTTTGATCACCTCGCCAATCGCGTCGTCAATGTATCTTGTGGCGTCATAAGCAACGCGTCCTTCCAGACCGGTCGGCAATTCTTTTTGAATCGCCTCCATTTCTTTGCTGACGGCGTTGATGACATCCAGACTGTTCGCGTTCGGCAAAACCCAGACGCCCATGAAGACCGCGCGTTCACCGCTGAAACGAACTTCCGAATCGTAGTCCACCGCACCAAGAACCACGTCGGCTACTTCGCTCAAACGCACCAGCTTGTCGCCGGATTGGCGAATGACGAGATTGCGAAAGTCATCGACGGACCGGAGATCGGTGTTGGCAGAAAGATTGACGGCCACGAGCGAACCTTTCGTGCGGCCAATGGCGGAAAGGAAATTATTTGCGGTCAACGCCTGCCGGATTTCATCGGGACTGATGTTGAAGGCCGCGAGGCGATCCGACTTAAGCCAGACGCGCATCGCAAAAGTTCGTCCGCCAAGCAGATCCGCTTTCTGCACACCGGCGATCGCCGTGAGACGCGGCTGAACATTGCGCACGAGATAATCGGTGATCTGGTTCGCCTCGAGAATTTTGGAATTGAAACTCAAATACGCCGAAGCGAATCGCGAATCTGCCGATTCAATATTGATGGCGGGAACTTCGGCTTCGGGCGGCAATTCGTTACGCACCTGGTTGACACGCGAATTGATTTCAGCCAGCGCTTTGGTGGCGTCGTAATTTAATTTCAGACGCGCCGTGATCGTGGAGAGGCCGAGTTTGCTCGTGGATTCGAGGTAATCAATTCCGTCTGCGGCGGCGATGGCGCGTTCGAGTGGCGTCGTAATAAAGCCGCGCACGAGATTCGCGCTGGCTCCGACGTAAGCGGTCGTCACGGTGATGGAAGCGTTTTCGCTGCGAGGATATTGGCGGAAATTCAGCGTGCGAATCGCCTGAATACCGGCGATCAAAATAACCAGATTGACCACAATCGCGAGGACGGGGCGGCGGATAAAAAGGTCGGTGAAAGATTTCATTTAAGAATGGGGGAACATCGAACATCCAACATTGAACGCTGAACATCGAATTGGGGAAACTTCGGTGTTCGATGTTGGATGTTCAGTGTTCGATGTTCTCATTTCAGGAATTCAAGTGAATCAACTATCCGAAGGTTTCGGAGCGAGTTTAGGTTCTGGCACCAGTTCATTATTTTCCACCACGGAAATACCATTCCGCAATTTGAACAAGCCGGAGCTGGCCACTTTCTCGCCAGGTTTCAATCCCGTTTGCACACTGACGAAGTCACCGCGTGAACGTCCCGTCTTAATAAATTGTTGACGCGCGACGAGGCCGGCGGGGCCGTTGGTATCCGCAGGTTTGGATTCAATGATGTAAACGGAATCGCCAAACGGCGCGCTGAGAATCGACGTTGCCGGGACCACTACAACGTCTTGATTGCTTGGCAAAAGGACTTCCATGCGGGCAAACATTCCGGCGCGCAAGAGCCTCTCCTTATTATCAAAGGTCGCCCGCAAACGGACGCTGCGCGTAACTTCGTCAAACTCCGGATTGATCGCCGTGAGCTTGCCTTCAAATTTTTTATCGGGATAGGCATCGGTGAAAAGGTGAACCGTCATGCCTTCCTTAAGTTGGGCAAAGGCAGGTTGCGGCAATGAAAAATCGCCGTGCATTGGCTCAAGGGATTGCAATGAAACCACTGGTTTTCCCATATCGAGAAATTGGCCGAGATTAACGAGACGAATTCCCACACGCCCCGCGAATGGAGCGCGAATCGTCCTCTTGGCAATCGTCGCTCGAATGCTATCCGCGTTGGCTTGCGCTTGTTTCAACGTCGCCTCGGTGTCGTCAAGTTCCGCGGGTGAAATGGTGTTTTCCTTGCGGAGCTGGCGAGAGCGTTCGGCGTTGACGCGTGCCAGATCGACCTGTGATTCGATCGCGCGGAGTTGCGCTTCCTCAGAAGAAGTATCGAGCCGGACGAGCACCGCGCCGTTCGTGACCATCGCGCCTGAATCGAAGGCAATTTCACGGATGATTCCGCCGACTTCGGTCGAGACTTCAACGCCTTGCGCGGCGGTGATGGAGCCAACCGCCGAAAAAGTGTCCTGCCATTTTTCCTGACTCGCCACCGCTGAGGATACTGTTTCAGGAGGCGGCACAAACGCCGCGCCCATCGCCATCAGCTTGCGGATTTGCAGAACTTTAATTCCCGCCAACGTTCCCACCGCCAACACCACTATAATAATTGCGAACAGAATTTTTCTTTTCATGGATATCCGGACTGAATGGTTTTATTCCGACAAAGAGTTAACCCGAGTCGCTTTGCTCGTGGCGCTTTGCACTTCAACAATCATTTACCCCCGTCAAAGCACGGAACGGTATTGGTGCAGTCACTCGCGCGTCAAAACTTTCTTTTAACGACGTGCGGATTGGGAAAATGAGGACATTTGTCAGTAACATTCTTTATTAGTGGTTGAAACATCGGTGGTTATTTTTTAGCTTCGACGCCCTGAACCAGACCAAACGTTGGATTCATTTATGAAAAAATTATTGTCATTTCTCCTGTTGAGCGGCGCGCTCGTTGGATGCAAACCGTCGGGCGATTCTGCGGCTGACGACGGAAAATTCACCGGTCCACCGATCAAGGTGGGAGAGTTCGCTTCACTCACGGGAAGCGAAGCCACGTTCGGTCAGTCGTCCCATGAAGGAACATTGCTCGCGGTCGAGGAGATCAATGCAGCCGGTGGCGTCCTCGGTCGGAAACTCGAATTGATCACGGATGACACTCAATCCAAATCAGGCGAACCCGCGACCGTGGTAAATAAACTGATTTTGCGCGATAACGTGGTGGCCGTCCTTGGCGAAGTCGCCTCCAGCCGTTCGCTCGAAGCTGCGAAAGTTTGTCAGGATAATAAGATCCCGATGATTTCTCCGTCTTCCACAAACCCCAAGGTGACTGAGAGCGGTGACTTTATTTTCCGTGTCTGTTTTATTGATCCATTTCAAGGAACGGTCATGGCGAACTTTGCTTCCAAAACCTTGAACATGAAAAAAGTCGCAGTCTTCACGGACGTGAAAAGCGATTACGCGAAGGGCCTGGCAAAATTTTTTAAAGAACGCTTCGCGGCCAATGGAGGACAAATTGATGGTGAACTGGATTACAACGGTGGCGACAAAGATTTTAAAGCGCAGCTCACCGCGATCAAATCACAAAGTCCTGACGGCGTTTTTGTTCCCGGTTATTACACGGATGTGGCGTTGATCTGCATTCAGGCGAAACAACTCGGTTTGAACGTTCCCTTCTTTGGCGGTGACGGATGGGAATCAGAAAAGCTGGTGGAGATCGGTCGGGGCGCTGTTGAAGGGAATTATTTTTCAACGCATTATTCTCCTGAAGTCGGCACAGAAAAGAGCAAAGCCTTCGTCGAAAATTATAAAAAACGTTACAACGGAAAAACGCCCGATGCGCTCGCGGCTTGCGGTTACGATTCTGCGTTGGTTCTCGGCGCTGCCATCAAACGCGCTGGCAGCACCGAAGGTCAAAAAATTCGCGACGCCCTCGCTGCCACCAAAGACCTCGAAGCGGTAACAGGCACGATCACGATCAACGAAAAACGTGACGCCACGAAGTCCGCAGTGATCCTGCAAATTAAGGACGGGAAATATAAATACCTGACGACGGTTAATCCTTAATTACGTGGAGTGGTTTTTTCAGCAACTGATCAACGCGCTCGCGCTCGGCGCGATTTACGCGCTCATCGCCCTTGGCTACACGATGGTTTACGGCGTTCTTCGTTTCATCAATTTTGCGCACAGCGACGTATTGATGCTTGGGGCGTATGCCGCTTTTTTTCTCGCACCGCCAATGGCGAAAGTTCTAGCCCCGCAGTCAGTTGCCAGCGCGCTCGTCATCACTATTTTGGCTGCGGCAATTTGTGCGTTCATTGGAATCCTGATTGAGATACTGGCTTATCGACCGCTTCGCAACCGTCCCAAACTCGCGGTTCTCATCACGGCAATCGGCGTCTCGCTTTTCATTGAATTTACCGGACAGCACAAAAGCGTTTTCAGCAGCGCGCGCCGGCGATTTCCTGACCTGCTTCCCACGACAGATTTTCATTTCGGCCCGCTCGTCGTGAATAGCAATGACCTCGTCGTTCTCGGCACCACAATTTTTCTGCTCGCGGCGATGTGGTTCATTGTGCACCGCACAAAAACCGGTACAGCAATGCGCGCTGTTTCTTATAATATGCAAGCCGCCGCACTCATGGGCATCAACGTGAACCGGATCGTTTCCTTTACGTTTGGTTTAGGTTCCGCGCTCGCTGCCGTCGCCGGAATTCTTTACTCAATGCGCTCTCCCAGCATTGATCCCTTGATGGGAATTCAACCCGGCCTCCACGCGTTCATTGCTGCGGTGCTCGGCGGAATTGGAAATCTTCCCGGTGCTGCGCTCGGCGGAATTGTTCTGGGCCTCGTCGAAACCTTTGCCGGCGGAATCCCCGGCTTGTCGAACTATCGCGACGGCATTGCATTCGCGATGCTCATCGGAATTCTAATTTTCCGTCCCGCCGGATTGTTGGGCAAGGCAACCATCGAAAAAGTATGAGCGTCGAAATTTTCATCCGCGACTGGGTAGCACCTGCCTCCGGCGGGTTCGTCCGAAATTCGATGTTGGATGTTGGATGTTCAATGTTCGGTGTTGAATTCAAGATTGGGAACCATCGAACACTGAACATCGAACACCGAACATCCAAAGCAATGAATTCGCACCCGCCGGAGGCAGGTGCTACCCGCGCATGATGCATTCCGGCGCAAAACGTTCGCTGATTTTCGCCATTTTCATGGCGATTGCTCTCACGCCGCTGCTCGACTGGATTGTTAAAACGCACTCCGGACAGTTTTTCAACGGCTACTATCTCGGCATCCTCATCGACATCGCGATCAATATTATTCTCGCCGTCAGCTTGAATCTCATCAACGGCCACACCGGCCAATTCAGTCTTGGCCACGCGGGATTCATGGCCGTCGGCGGATACAGCGCGGCGAAATTCACATTGATCCTGCAATCCTCGGTACCCGTAGCGGCACAACCGGTTTTATTCGCCGCAGCACTTTTGCTGGGAGGAATTGCGGCTGCGATTGTCGGCCTCGCTGTCGGTATTCCGTCGTTGCGATTGCGCGGAGATTATCTGGCAATTGTCACGCTCGGCTTCGGCGAAATCATTCGCGTCATTTTTCAAACCACAGAATTTTTCGGTGCTGCAACCGGGCTTCCCGGCATCTCGCACTGGACCACGTTTGCGTGGGCCTGGGGACTTGCCGCCGTCACCGTTTTTGTCGTGACGTGCCTCGTCAATTCCACCTACGGGCGCGGCTTCATCGCGGTGCATGACGACGAAATTGCGGCCAGCGCCATGGGCATCAATCCGATTCGTTACAAAGTCACGGCGTTCGTCGTGGGCGCATTCTTCGCGGGCATTGCGGGCGGGCTTTTCGCGCATCACAAACGATTTTTGTCGCCGACCAGTTTTGATTTCATGAAGAGCATCGACATCGTCGTCATGGTGATTCTTGGCGGAATGGGTCGAACGCCGGGCGTGATTGCAGCGGCAATTATTCTCACAATTTTGCCCGAGGCACTGCGTAGCTTTGCGGAATATCGGATGATAATTTATTCATTGCTCATCATCGGCCTGATGATTTTGCGTCCGCAAGGGTTGTTCACGTTCGGCAAAAAACGCGCCGTGAAAGTATGAGCCAGCCGTTGCTTCAACTTGAAAATGTCACGATTCGTTTCGGCGGACTGACAGCCGTTTCCCAACTGGACTTGAAATTGGATGAACACGAGTTGGTTGGGATTATCGGTCCCAACGGCGCAGGCAAGACCACACTTTTCAACCTGATTACCGGAGTTTATCAACCAACGGAAGGGGCGATCCATTTTCGAGGCCAACCCACGCGCTGCGTAAAACCTTACGAACTGGCGCGACGCGGGATCACTCGGACGTTCCAGAATATTCGTCTCTTTCGCAGCTTGAGCGTCTTTGACAACGTTCGTGCTGCGCTGCAATTGCATCGCGATCATGGAATGCGAAATGCGTTGTGGCGTGGGAAACATTTTCGTGAAAGTGAAAAAGCCGTTGAGACAGAAGTCATGGAGCTGCTGGAGATTTTCAGTCTCGGCCGTTTGCGCGATGAAGAAGCAACCTGCCTTCCCTACGGCGACCAGCGTCGATTGGAAGTTGTCCGCGCGCTCGCCACAAAACCGAAACTCCTTTGCCTCGACGAACCTGCCGCTGGCATGAACCCCACGGAGAAAGTGGAACTGATGCGTTTGATTCAATTCATCCAGGAAAAATTTCAGATCAGCATTTTGCTCGTCGAACACGACATGAAAGTGGTGATGGGAATTTGCCAGCGCATTGCCGTGTTGGATTACGGAATTAAAATCGCCGAGGGCAGTCCTGAAGAGATTCAAAAGAATCCGAGAGTCATCGAAGCGTATTTGGGAAGCGAGAGCTGAATTAACACGAAACGAGGCATGGATGAGAAATAGAATTCCAAGACGAGCGTCAGCTTTTTTAATTTTGCATTTGTAATTTTTAATTGAATCAATGTTAGAAGTTAAAAATTTAGTGGTGAACTACGGCGCGATTTCCGCGCTGCACGGAATTTCTTTGGAAGTGAAGCAAGGCGATATCGTCACGCTGATCGGCGGCAATGGGGCAGGGAAGACCACCACGCTTCGCACGATTTCTGGATTGATCAAACCGAAGAGCGGCGAGGTGATTTACAACGGGCAAGACATCACCAAACTTCCCGCGCATAAAATTGTGGCGGCGGGATTGTCGCATGTGCCGGAAGGTCGAATGGTTTTCGCGAATCTCACCGTGTTGGAAAATCTGAAGATGGGCGCATATTTGCAAAAAGACAAAGGCGTCATCGCAAAAGAAATGGATTATGTCTTCAGCATTTTCCCGCGCCTCAAGGAACGCGAGAAACAGATTTCAGGGACGCTTTCCGGTGGCGAGCAACAGATGTTGGCGATTGGCCGTGCGCTCATGGGCAAACCGAAATTTCTGATGTTGGATGAACCCTCTCTCGGCATCGCGCCGATTCTGGTGAAAACGATTTTTGAAAAGATCGTGGAGATCAATCGCGAACGTGGCATCACGATTTTGCTCGTGGAACAGAACGCGAATCTGGCTCTGGAGATTTCTTCGTTTGGCTACGTTCTCGAAACAGGGAAGATTATTTTGCAGGACGAATCCAAAGCGCTGCGCATTGATCCGAAAGTGAAAAGCGCGTATCTCGGCGGGTGAGTTTCCTGATTCGATTTTGGATTTTAATTCTTTGGAAACATCGAAATTAAAACTCCTTCGCACCCGCCGGAGGCAGGTGCTACCCGAGTTCCGCCAGCATCTGTTCCATCTCCGCGAGCGGCCCTTCGTGATTTTGTTCGATGGCCAGTTGCTTCGCGCGCTCGAAAGAAATTTTCGCGGCGTCTTTGTTTCCCAAAGCCAATTCGCATTTCCCGATTAAAATCTGGACCACCATCCAGTCCGGCTTTTTCGCAATCGCCAGGTTGAATTGCTCCATCGCTTCCTGAATTTGGCCGTCGTCGTAGAGCGCTTTGCCAAGGCTGAATCGGGCGAGTTCATTTTCTGGATATTGTTCCAGCAGTTTCTGGTGGCGCGCGATGGCTTCGTTCATAGAAGTTAAATTATTTCGGAACCATTTCGGTAAAAGGATAAACTTTGGCTTGCAGGAAAACCAGAATCCCCACGAGCGTCGCCAGCGCGATGCTGTGAAAGAAAACGTAGCGCAAAATACTTCCTTCGTGTCCATACCAATTCGTCGCGGTGCTGGCGACGACGATGCTTTGCGCGTCCACCATTTTTCCCATCACGCCGCCAGAACTGTTCGCTGCCGCCATGAGCACGGGACTCACGCCGGTTTGTTCCGCTGTAATTTTTTGCAGGCTGCCGAATAAAACATTCGATGCCGTGTCCGAACCGGTGAGCGCGACGCCAAGCCAACCGAGCAGCGTTCCGAAAAATGGATAAAGAAAACCTGTTTTCGCGAGCGCCAAACCGAGCGTTGCGTCCGTGCCGGAATATTTGGTGACGTAACCGAGCGCGAGCATCGCTGCGATGGTAATCAGTGAAAACCGAAGTGAGAAAATCGTTTGCAGATAAGTCTTCCCGAGTTCTGCAAAGGAAAATTTCATCGCCAAGCCTACGAGCAAAGCTGCGATCAAAATGGAAGTTCCGGTCGCGGAAAGCCAGTTGAGTCTGAACACCGCTTCTTCCGGTTTCGTTGGTTTCTCGGCGCTGGGCGTGGCCACGACGGGTGGAGTGCGGACAACCACGTTGTGCAGGTTGGGAACGGCAAAGGTTGGCGCGGAAATTTTGTCAGCTGCCTTTTTGAACGCAGGAATTCCCCACGCAAAAAGCAACACGCTGAGCGCAATCCACGGCGACCACGCCAGGAAAACTTCTTTCTTCGAGTAAACCGGCATCGTTTTGACCGGCATGTCTTCGTTGGCATCCAGCTTCCAAATGGTTTTGGGCTTCCAGAATTTCAACAACACGACGACCGCGATGATGGAAATGATCGAGGCAACAACATCGACCAGCCAAGGTCCGTGATAATTTGACACGAGAAATTGTGGAACGGCGAAGGCCACTCCGGCGGTTAATGCCGCCGGCCACACTCCCAACATTCCGCGAAAACCGCACATGGCCCAAACCACCCAAAATGGAACGATCACGGAAAAGAACGGCAGTTGTCGTCCGACCATTTGGGAGAGGAGCACTTCATCGTAACCGGTGACTTTGCTGAGCGCGATGATCGGTGTGCCGAGCGAACCGAACGCGACCGGCGCGGTGTTGGCGATGAGCGACAGTCCACAAGCGGCCAAGGGTTTGAAACGTAGCTGAATCAGAATCGCCGCCGTAACTGCGACCGGCGTTCCGAATCCAGCCGCTCCCTCGAAAAATGCGCCGAACGAAAATGCGATGAGAATGACCTGGATGCGTGGATCAGGCGCGAGCGAGGCGAGGTTCCCGCGCAGAATGTCGAACAACCCTTTTTTGACGGTGAGCTGATAAATGAAAATGAGATTGAGAATGATCCAGCCGATGGGAAATAAGCCGAACGCCGCGCCATAAAAAGATGTCGCCAGTGTGGCTTTCAGCGGCATTCCATAAACGGCCAGCGCAATTCCGATCGCGAACAAGAGACCGATCACGGCGGCCAAATGAATTCTGATTTTTAAAAATGCAATCGACGCCAGTAGCACAACGACGGGCAGCGCAGCGACCAACGTGGAAATGACGGGGTTGTTGAGCGGGTCGTAATTTTGCAACCAGACGTTTGGCATAAATTTATTTAACGGAATCGTTGATCCATTTGAAATAGCGTTTATTCCCGGAAACGGCGGAGAGAACGACGAATTCCGGCGTGTCGTAAGGATGATTTTCCAGAACGCATTTCTCCAGTTTGGAAACCTGAGCATGCGTCGTTTTTAAAATCATCAGGACTTCAGAAGCGGTTTCGACTTTACCCTGCCATCGATAGTGCGACTCGATTTTTGGAAGGAGATTGGCGCAGGCTGCCAAGCGCGTTTCTAAAATGGTTTTGGCAAGTTTGCGCGCGACTCTCAAGTTCGGCGCAGTGACGAAAACGATGACGATTGAGTGTTTGCTTTTCACAAATCAAACGACCGTGAGCGGCCCATCAAAAATGGTCAGACTGATGACTTCAGTTTTGGCGAAATGCGGGCCATGTTGTTCGCCGCTGGGCGCGAAAAAAAAAGTTCCGGCCGTGTAAATGACGCCCGATTCCTCCCATTCGCCGGAAAGAATGTAGGCGGATTCGTTGGCTTGCGGATGGATGTGAGCGGGAACGGTCGTGCCAGCTTTGAATTTGCGCAACACAGTGACGCCGCCGGTGGTTTCGTGTTTGTGCAGGATGAGAAGTTCGACTCCTTCATACGGACCGGGTTGCCACGATTTGTCTTGGGCGAGGGAAACATATTGGAACATGCGCTAATTCCAAAACGCTCAGAGCAAATTTGCAAGGCTGGAAAAATAGCAACCACGAAATGAACACCAATAACTCCGAATGAAACCGACGGGCGGTCAGACCCTCCTCGTAGCCGTGCTCGCCAGAGCGTGGTGTTCGTTGAACGAAAGGTTCACGCCACGCTCTGGCGAGCGCGGCTACGAGGAAGACAGTCCGGTTGCTCGCCAGTTGGAACCGCAGGGTGTGATTAAAAGTGGGTGAGGCTTGGCCATTTGGACTGCGGGGACATGTCCCCGCTTTGGCTGCACGGTGATAAAGAGCCTGAGCGTCATTTAGTTCAAAACAATTTTGCGGTTTCCACCGTGCAGGAAAAGCGACGTCGTACCGTCGCACTCCAAAGGTTTTCCAATCTCACCCGCACCCGCTCCCGACTTGCGCTTTCTAATTCGTGTCCCTTCGTGTTATTCGTGGTTAAGAAAATATGTTGATGCTGCGTGAAAAAATTCCAGCCGATTGGTTGCCAAAAGTTTTGGGGAATTTGCCAGCGGTGCTGGTGGATCACGCGCATCTCGAACGCAAAGCCGCCACGAGCGCGTTGAACCTCGAAAAGTATCGCGACCTTTATCATCGCGTCGAAAAACTCAACGCGATTGCCATCGAGGAATTGCAACATTTCCAACTCGTGCTCGATTTGTTGAAGCGTCGCGGGATTCCGTTCGGCCAACCGCATCCAAGTCCGTGGATCACGGCGATGATGCGTTCGATTCGCAAGGGGCAACGCGTGCAAGCGATTGATCACCTTGTGGTTTTTGCGCTGGTCGAAGGACGGAGCTGCGAAAAATTTCAAATTCTCGCGCAGGCGTTGCCGACGATTGATGCGGAGTTGGCGAAATTTTATGGAAGCCTCGTTGAGTCCGAAGGAAATCATTACGCGACTTATCTTTTGATGGCGCGGGAAATTGATGAGGCGGAAGCGGATCGCAGGCTGGATTTTTATTTGGATCTGGATGCGGAACTGATTCGTAAACCCAATCCGTTACCGATGTTGCATTGAAAATTTGAACCAAAAAATTTCGGCTGACAGTGACGAAGGCTTGCCAAAGGCGGGATGCTTTCGCATAGAATGTTGCGCGGACGCCAGTTTAGCTCAGTGGTAGAGCAACGGTTTTGTAAACCGTCGGTCGTCGGTTCGATCCCGACAACTGGCTCCATTCCTTGATGTCGTAACATCAAGAGTTTACGAGGTTGAGAGTTGTGACGGACACAAAAACGAACACAACGACGACGATTCTTCCGAGATTTCGCCATCATCCGTTTTGTATCCCGTCACAATCCTCTAACGCGTTGGGTCGCGCTTTTTACATACTAAATTGTTATGAAAAAGCGATATTCACTCGTCTGCCTCGGCAATCGCGGAGGCACTTTCTATTGCTACGATTCCACCACGGGAAAACGGGATAGCCTGAAAACCAAAAACCGTCAGGAAGCCGAATGCCTGATGCAGACAAAAAACGAAGCGGTTCGCCAGCCCGCGATGAATTTGCAAATTGCCCAGGTCTATTTGCAACACGCCGATTCCGCGCTCGCCTCGCGCACTTGGGGCCACGTCATGCAGACGGTTTCATCCATGAAAGTGGGGCCAACTAAAGAGCGCTACGAAATGGCGATCAAAGATTCGGCGCTCGATGGAATTCGATACCGGAAATTATTGGAGACCAGTTCGGAACATTTCCTCTCAGTGCTGAAAGCAGGAACGGTTTCCACGAATGTTTATCTGCGGCGTTTTCACAATTTCGCGATTGGAATGCATTGGCTACCTTGGCCGGTGCTGCCTCGTTTGCAATGGCCTGTCATCGAATACAAAGACAAACGAGCCATCACGAGTGAGGAACATCAGAAGATTATCGCGCGGGAGAAGAATCCTGAAATGAACGCGTACCTGCAATTGCTCTGGCACATCGGCGGCTCGCAAACGGACGTTGCTGTTCTCACGGCGGAGGATGTTGATTGGAACGATTGCACCATTGCCTTCAATCGTCGCAAAACCGGCGTTCCGGTTGTCATTACCTTTGGCATCCAGGCGACCGGAATTCTCGCGTCGCTGCCCAAGTCCGGTCCACTGTTTCCACGATTGGCGCGGCTGCATGAAAAACATCGTGCGAAACTTTTTGCGAAACGTTTGGCCACGGTGAGCATTACCGGCATCTCATTACACAGTTACCGATATGCCTGGGCGGAACGCGCGAAGTGTGTGGGAATGCCGGAACGGTTTGCGCAACAGGCTCTCGGTCACAGCTCGAAAGCTTTGGCGCGAGTGTATTCAAAAAAGGCGAAGGTGATCGTTCCTTCATTGGAAGAATACGAATTGAAAGTCATTCCGCTTCCGCAAGCGGTCGAACAGACGGAAATAATTCAGGCGGCTTCTTGAGTCAATGTCACCGGCGGAGTAGGGGAGAAAGGAGAAACTCCCTTGCTCCGCTGTTTCTTGTTCGATTCGTGAACGTGTTTTTCCACGATGCGAATGGCTTTATCCAGCCAGGCAGAATCGCGGCTGAGGTTTTCCAGATCGACGGTGGCAAACCATTTGCGCGAATTTTGCGATGGTTTCCCCAAAGGCTTTAAATGGCCGACTCGCATCAGCAACGGTAAAAAATACGCGGGCCAACCGAAAAATTTAGCGGCCTCTTCCACGCCGACACAGGCTGGCATTGTGGAAATGTTAAAATTTCTTGGTTCCGTTCTCACAGTCCGCTTCCTTTCGCTGGTTGTTCGAGCCGATCATCAATTCCATTTTTGTTGGCGTCGACGAAGCCCTGCAGTTTCCCGTGACGATGTGCGAAGAACCAACCACCCACCAACAGCGCGACGCCGCCCATGATTAAAAGCTCATTGCCGACGACCACCGTCGGCAAGATCATCAGCGCGACGCCGCCGGCGAGAATGGCCGCGCTCGTCGTCACGCTGCCAATGATGGCTCGCAATGGCGGATAAAATAATGACGCGAGGCCAAACAGAAACATCGCGACACCGACCCACACAACTCCCTTCAAGCTCGCCAGCTTTGCACCGAGTTCGCGCGCCGTGTCTTTTTGCGCCGCGCCCAATTCCGTTTTTGCCCGCGTCTCTTCACGCTCAACGACTGGAGTTGCCGCGCTGACGACCACGGTTTGGATATTCGTCACCGGAAAACCTTTCTCGTTTTCACGAACGCGCGTTTCTTCAATCCGCGAACCAGTCGGCAATGTGTAGCTCCGCGTTTTCACCGTCTCTTGCTCTTGTCGCGAGGCTTGCGACGGATTATCGCTCTGCAAAATATTTTGCTCGATGCCAGCAGCTTTCGTCGTCGCTTTGCCGCCTTTCAACGGCTTCGTCATCGCGCAACCGCTCAACACAAAAATTGCCAGAGCCAAAATGGGTAACACTCGTTTCATAATTTTCTTCTCCTTCGCTGAATTTAGTTTTCCCGCCAGCCGTTCCGCTTCATCGCGCGTGTAACCCATGCACACCAGTTCGCGCCCTCCTTCCTGTTCCAACATCACGCCCCAGCCGTGTGTTGCGGCCAGTCGTGTTCCAACGTGAATAGATGCGTAACGTTTCATGTTTTCCTTTCTTGGAACCGTCTTAACTCAAATGCGCATTCCTGGAGCGCTTCCGTGTTGCGGTCGATGCAGACAGCGAGTTTCAGCGCCATCTCATTTTGTTTGTCGATGATTTGCGCCAGCGATTCGTGATGGATGCTTTGCAAACTTTTGTGGTCGGCGATGAGTCCTTGCAGTTGCTTCACCAGCCAGTAAATAACCGCGCCACACACCAACAGCAGCAGGCAGAACGCCGCGAGAAACAACCAGCGATCATTCATCGCCGCCGCGTGATCAACTACGTTCATAAATTTTTCCGTGTTCATGTTCTTACAAGCGGAACCGAACCGCTTTTGCTTTTGATCAACACGCCAAACTTCGCGAGCATCGCTTGCGCAACGTGCGAAATAATCGGACGCACATCTGTTTTGCTGTAACCAGTCTGGTCCGCGCCGACGTTTTGATATTTCAAACCTTCACCCGGAGGCGCAGCGGTCCGATCCAAAATCAAAAGTTCCCGCGCCATCTCGCAGGTCGCTTGCACAACTTCATTCGGAACTTCATCGCTCGGAAGAAAGCCATCCTCACCGCGCTCTGCATCAGGATCAGGACATCGTTGACGCGGCCATGACAACGCTTGCGTCGCCTTTGTCGTGAAGCCGCCAAACTGATATTCCGCATCAATCAATCGCGTCGCGAAAACGAGCGCGGCCTCTTTGTTTTCAGCCGACGCCGCCATCCAAGCCGACGCATACAGATGCCCATCGAAATACGAATCGCCATCCGCCGCGTTCGCGTAAGCATTCGCGTCCGGCAACCCCGTTCCATCTTCTTTGATCAACACGAGCGCCATAAAATTAAATTCGTTTCATCAGGTTCATCAGCGCAGAAGAAAAACGTTCGCGCACAAATGGAAATTGTTCCGACCACCACGTCGTCACGCTACCGGTGTTCAATTCAATCGCGACCAGTTGACCGTCGGGCCGCTGCATCAAATCAAGACTCACGTAGCCGAAACCGAGTTCCGTCAGTTGCACGCTCAGATTTTCCAACGCGGTTGTTTCAGCACGCGTGAAAGTCCACAACCCACGATGCCGTTCATCCGGCCTCACGCGCTCATCGCGATACGTTGTCAGTTGGCGGACACCATCAGGACAATCGTCGTTTGCAAGTAGCCGTTCACGCAGGGGCTGCTTTTTCAAAACGAAACCGAGGATCAGTTTGCCGCCGAACAATTCCGCTTTGAACGTGCGCCCGTCATTTGGGTTCACTTCGCGACAAATGATGTCGCGCTCGAAATTCCAGGCGGTGTAACGCGGCTGGTTTTTCGTCAGCACATGGAATCCACGGCCCGCGCCCGTGAATGACCGTTTCAAAATCAGTCGCTCGACGCCCCACGAATCACACAACGCCAGAGTCGAATTAAGGTCGCCCGCCGTAGTCCATTCCATTGTCGGAAAACCCAGCAAAGCCAGGAGCGTCAGATGTTCAGGCCGCGACATCCGCTTGCCGCCAAAGCAACGCGCCTTCAATCGCTGACGTGTGTTGGCCAGAATCCAGTTGTGACTGACCAGCACATCATAATTTTCGGCGAGCGCGCCCGAATCAATGCCGGTGCGAATTTCGCACGCCATGCCCGCTTCGCGGAGCCGTTGTTCCGCAAACCGGTAGCGACCGATCAAAGACGGCGAAGCCACATTGGAATGGAGTAAAACTTTCATTCTGCCGGTGTGAGTTCTCCCGAAACGGAATTGGATTGCGTCGGTTCTCCCGCCACATTGAAGGAAACAACGTAATAGGTATAAACAATGCCCATCTCCACTGCCCCGTCGTTAAACTCCACTTCATCCGCGCCGAGTTCTGCAATCAATTCAAACGGCTCACCAAACATTGAACGATAGACACGAAATCCCTCTTCGTTGTCCGACATGTCATCCCAAGTGAAAAAAAAGTCAGCGGCATTGACCGTGATGTTTAAATTTTCCGGCGCATTCGGAACGCTTGGTTCATCATCCCCATGACCAGCCGCGCGTTTGCGACGACGTTTCGCCAGTTCCAGCGCGAGCACCGCCCGTTGCTTACGCTTCGGATTCCACGCGCGAATTGGATTTGTCTTCGGTAGAAATTGCATGGTCAGATTTCGTTGTTTCCTCAGTGCCACTCTTTTCAATAGGCGGATTCACAGTCGGAACAACTTCCGTCTTCAATGGCCCGACCGGCACGGTCTCCACTGGAATCAGCGGACGTCGTTTGCGTCGAATAATGGGAAGCAATTCATTCATAATTTCGCCCAGCTGATTCCGGTTTGTTTCTGACCGTATTCACCGCCGAACACAGTTCCGCGCTCCTGGTCGCACCCGATGAAGAATTGAATTTCAGTCGGAATGGACAGCTCGACGATTTTCATGAATTGAAAACAGCGCCGCTCATTGTCGCGCGCGATCGTGTTCACGTAGAGATCCTGATTTGGATAATTCAGAGCCAGCGTCGTGGTTTGGTTCCACCACATTCCCTGAATCGTGTCACCCGCCACCGCGCCATGAACGCAAGCCGTCGCAATCAGTAGATAAATTCCAGGCTTGAGATGAACCGAAATGGGCGCACCGCCCGAGACGAGCGGGAGCGGCAACATTTCATCTGACATCGCCAGAATCTGCCCTACATTTTGCGCGCGCTGCTCACCCGACGCAGCGGCGATGCTTGAACGTGGTAAATTTTTTCCCATAACGTTTTTGTAAATGGCGACGGCCAATGCGACCGCCGCCATTTTGAGTTTTCGCGCGAAGCGCATTGGCCTTAACGCCAGTTAATTGTTGTGATCGATTGCGACGATGCGGACGTTTTTGTTTTCAAAGACGCGCGTCCAGTTCGCACCGTTTTCCAGTTCTGCATTCGTGGGCGAATCACCGACGACCGCAGCCGACGTGAATTTCACGCCGCGAGGATGGAGGATGTAACGACGGCGATTGATGAGAACCGTGTCGCTGTCCAGAGGAACACGCGCCATTTCCACGCCTTCAGTGCCGAAGCCACCTTGCAGTGCAGCACCGTCGAGCGGAGAAACACCTTTGCCGAACGCGCCAGAACCGAACAAGTAAGTCCGATAGACTTGACCATCGGTTGTGCCAGCGCGCGGAACCAACGTGTCATCGACGATCACGCGACGGCCTTGGAACGTGCGCAACTGCGCTTTGCCTTCGCTGTCTGGAATGAAGTCGATGAGGTCCAGCTTTCGCAGCGCAGCTTCCGTCGCCGAATGCATTGCGACCGATGTGAGCCGGTCCGCCGCATCACCGAGCTTGGCGCAAGCATCCACGAATGTGGAACCGTTGAGCCGCGTCGCCGCCGATTGGCCAGCGATCGCTTCCGAATGAATCGCGAGCAAGTTGCCCGACATCGACGCCGCGCTGAAAATTCCTTTCAGAGAAGAAATCACCAGCCCTTCATCTATGCGCGCCCAGTAACCCGCGACCAGGTCCACGATGGCTTGCATCGGATCATCACCGGAAATCACTTTCGCGAGATGATTGACCGACCACACCTGCGCATCGTTGTGAATACGCGCGATGTCCTGTTCGCTCGTGATTTTGTTGACGGACAACGTGCCAGAATCACTGAGGATTTGCCGCGTTGCCGTCAGGTCTTTCCAGAACGGCATTTTCACTTCACGCCCGCCACCAGCCGCAAGTTCATCGAATTCAGGAGCCATCTCAATGATTCCAGATTCGCCAAAGCGCGACAGCTCCGCTGTCCGCTCGATTGCATACCGCTCGAATTCTGTGGGGATGATAATGTCCGCCACTGCTGTTTTAGCCATAAACTACGTTCTTCCTTTTGTTGTGATCCAGTTATGCGCAAGCCTTGAGGCGTTGCGCGAGTTGTGGATCGGTTTTTTGCAACTTCATCTGCTCCGTCAGGTTCCATGAGTCCTTTCGGAACGGGTTTTTCTGAGTCCGCGCACTTCCACCGGAAGCGTTCCCGGCAGCACCGCCACCGGAATTGGATTCAAAGAGATGAGGCGCGTCGGACCCTTGCGAATCCACCCACTCCTCTAAAGTCATCGGCGTGATGCCGTCCTTGCCGTAACGGACGGTTTGCCCATCCGCCTCGAAAGCGCGCGGCACACCATCGACAAGCTTGAAGATGGAGCGCGCTCGCGCCGTGATGTCAGGAATGGCCGTCGGACGAAGACCACGTTTGGTCGCGACCGTGATGACACCCTGATCGATCTGAATCGAAGTCAGCCGCGAAGTCAGTTGATCGCGTTCAGTAGAGAGCGAAGAAACTTGTTTCTCCAGTTCGCCACGCAACGTCTTGATTCTGCCCTCAACGATCTTCTCGATTTCTTCGGGCTTGTGGCCTTGCTGTTGGAGTTCGAGCTTTTGCTTTTCAGCGGCAAGCTTGCGAACTTCATCCGGGTCGATTCCCTCGAAACGCTGCTTCAGTTCGTCGCGTTCCTTTTTCAGAGCGAGACTCGTATTGCGAACCTCTTCGAGTTTGGTTTTCTCGACGACACCGTCCGCATCGAGCAGCCAAGCGCCATCGCGCTCGACATAAAGTGATTGATGTTCCGCAGGAATTTCGTCCTGTGATTTAAATTTGAATTTCAGTGCCATAATTTTTTATTCGGTAGGGCGCGTCACTCCGGTGCGCGCCGTCATTGGTTTTTCGGTGATGCGTTCCACCGCGTCCCCATTGTTTTTTCTCTCTGCGTTCTCGGTGACTCTGTGCTGAACCAGTTTCGCCTCCTCTTCATTGGTCCGACCGGCAGGCAACACTTCACCGCGTCGGAAAAGTTCGAACATGGATTCCTGGCTGATTGC
>JBBQAX010000027.1:0-22564 GCA_038316905.1 Verrucomicrobiota bacterium
GGTTTGGTGCTTTTGGATATTCAA
The DNA here is from genome assembly GCA_038316905.1 of Verrucomicrobiota bacterium. Classification (GTDB taxonomy): domain Bacteria; phylum Verrucomicrobiota; class Verrucomicrobiia; order Limisphaerales; family CANJXF01; genus CANJXF01. The sequence goes on from JBBQAX010000027.1 coordinate 25, forward strand.
ATGCCGGAAATGGATGGCTATGAAGTGGCGAAAAGAATTCGGGCCAATCCCAGAACACAAGACATCCCCATTATTTTTATTACGGCGCATTACCGGGAAGAACCCGCAGTCCGGAAAGGTTATGCCGCAGGCGGACATGATTATCTTGGCAAACCTTTCGATCCCGAAGTTCTCAAAGCCAAAGTCGGCGTTTATTCCAATCTGTTTCTGAAGAATCAGCGATTGGAACGCGAAAAGCGTCACCTGATGGAGAGCCAAGAACGCTATCGCCAGATGGTCGAAAATGCGCGGGAGATTATCGCCTCCATTGACAACAACGGCATCGTCACGTCTCTCAATCTCTCCTTCGAACGACTGACGGGGCATAAGTGCGCTGATTGGATTGGGAAATCCCTGATCCCATTGCTTGAACCAAAAGACGCTGCCGAATTCCTAGCGCATTTTCGTGGGTCCGCGCGCACGGGCTTTCGACAAATCTGTTCCAAAGCCACGTTTTAAGCTCCACCGGAAAACAGATCCCAGTGGAAGTCTCTGTTTCCCCATTGCTGCGGAGCGGCGAAACGGTCGGTGCGGTAGGAGTTATCAGAGACATCTCTCACCGTGGCTGAAAAGACTGCGGCTGTTTCCTCCTTGACTAATTCAGCGCGTCGCCACGAGGAGATCGCACATGATAATGTGATTCCTTGCGTAGTGTGTCGAGGCTGCGCCTTGAAAATTTCGGCCACAGGCCGAACACTACAACTCGAAAAAAGCTCGATGGAGTGTGATCGTCCTTTGGGTTTTCTTTGATGCGTGCAATTGGAATTCTTCACGCATTTCAAGACCGATCCCCCGTTTGACTATTCTTAATTCAAATTTTGTTTTCAGGGGGCAGAAAACGCACTAACGTCACCGCATGAATGTCAACTCGGGATTAAGGGGAAAATCAGAATATCTCTCAATTTTTCATCTTCTACGAATGCGTTGCATGAAAGCCAAACGAATCGCAATGACAGCGGGACTTTTTCTGGCCCTGTTGGTTCCTGGAATTAGTTTCTCCCAAACTCCGGCCAACAACGCGTTCACAAATCGAATCCAACTCAGCGGAACGGAGATCGCCGTGCAAGCCAACAATCTTAATGCGACGGCGGAACCTGGTGAGCCTGCACACGCGGGTTCGCCGGCACGTCGATCTCTCTGGTGGTCCTGGCAATCACCCCGCGACGGAGTGGCCTCGCTGCTAGTCACGAATGTCGGCGGAATACCGAGACTTCGGACTGCGGTTTATTCTGGCAGTGTCTTGACGAATTTGACGCTGATCGCCAATAGCGCCGCTGTAACAAATCTTCCCGTCACCTTTCCGGTGAGCGTGGGAGAAACTTATCAAATCGCGGTTGATGAGAAATTTGTTTCCAGTGCGACGGCATTCACCTTTCGACTCAGCGTCCCAACCATGTTTCTGACCCATCCCGCGCCGGAATCGGTAATCGCCTTAGGAAGTCCAGTTCAGTTGGCGATTACCAATATTGATCCCAGTGAGCTTGTTCACGTTAATTATTATTCATCGAACACGTTTTTAGGAACCACACTTGAGTCTCCCTTTAATTTTTCATGGACGCCGACAAACGTCGGGCGCATGAATCTAAGCGCCATCGCTACGAATTCTTTGGGAGAAAGGAAAGTGTCGCCTCACGTTTGGGTCACGGTAACTCCCGCCAACGATCGTTTTACAAATGCCTCCGTCATCCCTGCGGCCTCTGTGGCTGACCAGTTCAATGCGCAGAACGCTTTTGCCAGTGCTGAGACAAATGAACCAGCGCACGCGGGAATCGCTGCAAAATCGTTGTGGTGGCGATGGACGCCCGCCTATAGCGGACGCGCTTCGTTTAAACTGGTCGCAAGCGGCAGCGCTCCCGCCCTCGCCATTTATACAGGCGATACTCTTACGAATCTTTCCAAGGTGATCTCAACGAACAGAACCTCGGTGCCAATCAGTTTCGAGGCGATCGCGGGCACGACCTATTTCATTGCCACGGACGGCAACTACTCTCCGTTGGGTACGGTAAAGCTGGACTTCAGTCTCACGACCCTGCGCCTCATTAATCTTTCCGGTAATCCAGTTTTGAATGGGGACTCCATCAGCCTGACCTTGACCAATTTCGAAACAGACCATGTCCTCACCAACATTGATCTGTTGTTGGGAACAAATATTTTTGCCTCTGCCCAATCGGAGCCGTGGAGTTTCTCCTTCGTGCCTGGCTCGGGGCAATACGTCTTTTCGCTGCGCGCCACCAACTCATTGGGGGAACTTCGCATTTCTGATCCCATCACGATTATCGTCAGCCCGACGAACGACAGTTTCGCCAGCGCTGTGGTGATCTCGTCGCTAGCCAATGCCATCACGACCGCGGAAGGGACAACGGCATTCGCAACCATTGAAGCTGATGAACCGCTGCACGGAGCCACCTTTGGAAATGGCTCAACGTGGTTCAGTTGGGTTGCGCCCTGGTCGGGCGACATTTCCTTTTCTGCTGCGGGAAGCCAATCGTGTTCTTTCTTCATCGTCTATGAAGGAACAAGTTTAACCAACCTGACCCCACTGACCGCTCGATCATCCTTTGCCACAGCAACGGTGGTTGAAGGGCAGAAATATTTCATTGCCGCTAATTCGGCGTTCGATTGCGCGGGCCATATTCGTCTGTCGATTTATCCACCGCCTGCGAACAATGATTTTGCAACTGCTTTTGAACTGACCGGCGTTTCGGGAACATTTAGCAACGCAAATTTCTCTGCTGACTCCGAACCGGGCGAGCCTGTGACGGGAAGCGAAAATTCCGCTTCGATCTGGTGGCGCTGGACCGCCCCTACTCTGGCGGATTTCGAGTTCAATGCGGCAGGAAGCTTGGGAATGACTGTCCAGGCCGCCGTCTATTCCGGATCAACGGTTTCCAACCTCATTCCAGTGTTGAATCCATATGTATTATCCAGCCTTGCCAGCACGGGATCGGGCGCATCCGGCAACATGAGATTTCGCGCTCAGCCAGGAACCTACTATCTGAGATTCAGCGGCGGCATTTCTCCGAATTTTCAATCTTTCGGGACTTACGGAAATATCGTCGGGAGTTACAGCGTCACCATTTTGCCCGACGTCCCATCCAACGACAATTTTGCTAATCGTATTTCGATTATTGGCCTGACCAATCTGGTCACCGCCAATAACACGACTGCCTCGATCGAACCCGGCGAACCGCGTCCGCCTTCTTGCGATTCCCCCGGCCAAACCGTTTGGTGGAGTTACACGGCACCGGAACCGGGGATGTTGCGGGTCTGGGCCGGCGGCGAACTCCCCAAACGTGTCACCTGGACCGTTTTCACGGGAACGAATTTGACTCAACTCGAGCGAGTGAACTCCTCTTGTGAATTACCCATCGACGTAAATGTTGCCGCCGGGGATGTTTTACAAATCGCCGTCGATGGAGCCTTTGGAAAGAGCGGTCCGATTACCCTGACTACCACCCTTTACACGGCGCCAACAAACGACCACTTCGCGGATCGAATTCTATTGGATGGAACGAATCTTACCTTTTCGGGAAATAACTATTTCGCCTCCCTCGAACCGGACGAGACTAAGTCATCGCCGGGCAACACTGGCAAAACACTTTGGTATTCATGGGCAGCGCCTTTCACCGGTCAGGTGAATCTCACGAGCAGTTCCAGCCACATGATTCCGAACTGGGGAATCTACGTTGGCCCATCGCTTGATAAACTCACGCTCGTGAAAGTAAGCACGGGTCGAAACGCAACTTTTCTGGCGATTGAAGGAACCGTGTATCACTTTCAAATCGATGGCGGCGGCATCGCCGAGTTTAGTGCGACGCTTTCCGCATCTCCTTTTCTGCCGCCCACAAACGATAACTTTGCGGATGCAACTTTGTTGAAAGGAGGAAACACCGCGAGCAGTTCCTCTGTTTTTGGAGCGACTCTCGAATTAGGCGAGCCTCTCCACGTCACCAATCAAATTTCAAAAAGTCTGTGGTGGAAATGGCAGGCTCCCGTGAGCGGCAACGCTTCTCTCAACACACAGGGCAGTCTGGCTACGAATATTACTTTGGTTGCTTATTCTGGCTCGTCTCTCGCGACTTTGACTCGGGTGGCAAGCGGGCCTTCCTTGTTCTTTTCCGCCAAAGGAGGAACAACCTATTACATCGCCGCTGTCGTGCGTGAAGAAACGATTGGCAACGTCGTCGTCGTTGTTGGCAATTTAAGTTTCTCACCACCGAGCGTCCCGGTGGCGGGCAATCTTTTGTGCGAAGCCAGTTTTGAGGGCACCGGAATTCTTGGTGCCTCGTGTTGGCAACTGGAGGGTTCCATTGGCGGATTCGTCAATGAAAACGGCGGAGCTGACGGGCGAACCTGGCCGGTGCTTGGTGGTGGCGGTAAACTTTCTCAACCATTTACAACCGTGCCTGGGCACAATTATCAGATCCGATTTGCGTATAAAGTGGGAGGAAGCATAGGCGGCGGAAGTGGCCCTGCGCAGATTCGTGTTTTATGGAACAACGTCGAAATTGGAATCGTCAACTTGCCCGAAGATGAATTGTCGTATTGGCATTGGACGAATCTTGTGGCCACGGCGAGCAATTCCACATCGCTAGTCACTTTTGAAAACCTCGCCCGCGCCGTGGAGGTGGATGCGTTCAGCGTTCTCTCTTTGAGTGCGCCCCCGAAGATGGTGACGCAACCCGTGTCGGCCAGCATCTTTGCAGGTGGTTCCGCCGCTTTAATTGCGGGCGCGGAAGGCGCGGAGCCACTCGTCTGGCAATGGTTTTTCAACGGGGCGCCTCTTACGATCCGCACTAGCCCAGTGCTCTTGCTCGATTCAATCAACACGAATCAATCCGGCGTGTATTTCGCAATCATCACAAACGCGTTTGGGTCCGTGACGAGCGCACCGGCGACTCTGGTGGTGCATGCGCCAAGCAAACCTGAAATCCTTTCTCAACCCTACGGAGAGCTGGTGGGAGAAGGTGGCTATTTTAATTTCAGCGTGGTGGCCGCAGGCACGCCGCCACTGACGTATCAATGGTCTTTGAATGGCGAGGCTATTTTAGGCGCAACCAATAAAAATTTGGCATTCGCCGAAGTTACGCCCGGTGACGCCGGATCCTATTATGTGACGATCGCAAATTTCGCAGGCACAGTCCGAAGTCTTTCCGCAACGCTTGCTGTGACCAATGCGATCGATGGCGGCGGAAAAGTTTTGTTCCGAAATAAAGTTTCTTATCCGCCCCTTGATGCGCCCGTCTTCGATGTGGATGGTTTTACTCGCCTGAATGGCTCTAATTTCGTGGCTCAACTTTATGCTGGGTCGTCTCTCGCCCTGCTCCGACCCGTCGGTCAGCCTTCGATGTTTCAAAACGGTTTCAACGAGGGTTATTTCATGCAACAAACCAGCACGATTCCGACCGTGCCGCCCGGTTCCAACGCTGTGGTGCAAGTGCGGGTATGGGAAAAAAATAAAGGCAGCAGCTACGAAGAAGCGCGCGCATTCGGCGGAAAATTCGGCAAGTCAGATTTCTTCACCGTCATGGTGGGCGGAGGCCTGATGCCGCCACAACCGCTGACGGGTCTGGAAAGCTTCAGCGTTCGTGCAGGGTTGCCGCAGTTAACCACGGGAATCATTCAATTCGTCGCACACGGTCCAGAAGGTTTTGTCTTGTCACATCAAGGCGAACCCAGCTTCCGCTACGTTATTGAAAAATCCGTGGAGAATTTCAACTGGCTGCCATTCCTGGTGCTGACGAATTTGAGCGGAACGGAAACCTTCACCGACGCCAACACCAACAGCAGTCCTGCCGCGTTCTATCGGTCCCGGATTCTGGATTAGCAACGGGGTCAATGTTCGCTCAATGGATTAATCTCGGACGAAGCTCCGAAGCCAAGCGGCACGAAAATTTCGTTGATTGTTTTTGAAGTTACCTCGCGCTAAGTTCGTCAACATCTCGATGCAAAAAAAATGGCATATCCCAAGACGGACTTTTCTGCGTGGCCTCGGCACGATGATGGCGCTGCCGATGCTCGAAGCAATGGCTCCTGCCTCTAAAGTTTTCGGCGCGAATGCGAATCCGGCATCGAAGTCTTTTCCAAAGCGGATGGCGTTTGTTTATGTGCCGAATGGCGCGAACATGCAGGACTGGACACCCAAAGCCGTCGGCACGGATTTCGAACTGCCGCACATTCTTCAACCCCTCAAACCGCATCAAAAAGATTTCATGGTGCTCAGCGGATTGGCTCTCGATAAAGCGCGCGCCAATGGTGACGGCCCCGGCGATCACGCTCGCGCTTCGGCAGCGTTTCTTACCGGTTGCCAGCCGCGCAAAACTCCGGGTGTCGATATCAAGGCGGGCGTTTCCGTTGACCAGATCGCCGCGCAAAAACTCGGACGAGAAACTCGGTTCAGTTCGCTGGAACTGGGTTGCGAAGGAAATCGTCAGGCAGGCGAATGCGATTCCGGTTATAGCTGCGCGTATCAGGCGAACATTTCCTGGAAATCCGAATCGACACCGATGCCTCCGGAGATTGATCCGCGTTCAGTTTTCGAACGGATCTTTGCGAACAGTTCCTCCGGCGAAAGCTCCGAAAGTCTCGCGCGCAGAAAACGTCATCAAAAGAGCATCCTTGATTTTGTTCTCGAAGACGCAAAGCAGCTTCAATCGAATCTTGGTCACACCGATCGTCGCAAGGTTGATGAATATCTGGCCGCCGTTCGCGAAATGGAACAACGCATCGAACACGCAGAAAAGTTCGCCTCAGAAGTATTACCCGACACCGATCGCCCGACGGGAATTCCCACTGGCCCCAACAGTTTTGAAAAGCATATCCGTTTAATGTACGACTTGCAGGCGCTCGCTTTTCAGACGGACGCCACCCGCATCTCGACGTTGATGGTGGCCTACGACGGCAGCAACCGGCCTTACAACGACATCGGCGTTTCCGAAGGACACCATAATTTGTCGCACCACGGCGAAAATCCCGAGAAGATCGAAAAGATAGTTAAGATCAATCATTTCCACGCGACGCAGTTCGCGTATTTCCTCGAGAAATTGAAATCCATTCCCGAAGGCGACGGAACGTTGCTGGATAATTGCATGATCGTTTACGGCAGCGGAATCGGTGATGGCAATCGTCATAACCACGACAATCTGCCGGTGCTGTTGGCGGGACGGGGCGGCGGGACAATTCAATCAGGACGTCACGTTCAATTCCAGGGTGAAACGCCGATGACCAATCTTTACGTCTCGATGCTGGAACGGATGGGAGTTTCAGTCGATCGCATCGGCGATAGCACAGGAAAACTCCAGGAGCTTTCCTGACGGTCGGGTGGTGCCTGAGAGGTAAAAACCAGCTCCGGATGCTCGGCCCATTCTTCGGCCAGCGGAACCCTGATCTAATTATTTCGCAGCGGGCATCATTCCGGTTTGCCGGGCATAATTGAACAATCCACCAGCATCGACTACCGGACGGACATCGCCGAGCGGTTTGAACGAATAAACTTTTCCAGTCGCCTGAACTGTCACGGTGGCTTTGTCCAGATCGACTGTAACAACGTCGCCGATTTTCAAGACATCGCACAAACGATCGGCGCATTCGCACGGATACAATTCGCCGGTGGCGACGCAATTGCGGAAAAAGATGCGCGCGAAACTTTCCGCCAAAATGATTCGTGCCTTTGCGGAGCCAAGTGCGATCGGCGCGTGTTCGCGGGAACTGCCGCAACCAAAATTTCGGCCACCAACGACGATTGGATAATCGCTATCGACCTGGCCTTCTTTGACGAAGCGTGTCGGGTAAAGCGACTCCGGCAAACCGGCGAGCGCGAAGCTGCCGAGCTTTTCGTATTCTTCAGGAATGGTCGGAACGAGATTCAAATATTGGGCGGAAATGATTTGGTCGGTGTCGATATTATCGCGCACCACGTAAACCGGACCTGTAAAAACAGATTGCATGAAACAAATTTGGAGGCTGCGCGATCTGTTTTCAATCAGATTGTAGAAACGAAAAATATTTTCGCCGCCCCTATTTATCTGCTTAAAAAATCTGCTATCCTTTTAGCGGAATGGCAAAAAAGACAACCATCCTTCTGGCGGAAGACGAATCGAGTGACGTCTTCCTCATGCGCCGGGCGTTGCAGAAAGCCGGCATTTCAAATCCGTTGCATGTCGTGCGCGATGGTGAAGAAGCTCTTCTTTATATCCAGGGAGCGGAAAAATTCGCGGACCGCGAATCGTATCCAATGCCGACGGTGATGCTCTTGGATTTGAACATGCCGAAGAAATCTGGATTTGAAGTTTTGGAATGGATTCGCAGCCAGGACGACTTACGTCATTTAACCGTCGTAATTCTCAGCACGTCCAGTCAGGAACAAGATGTGCGCAAAGCTTATTATCTCGGTGCAAATTCCTATCTAACCAAGCCACCTGATTTCGACAAGCTCGTGGATATTGTAAAAGTGGTCGAGGTGAATTGGCTCAGAACGAACCTCTACCCTTCATCGTAGCAATCCGAAAAAATAATCGCGGCGCGCTCTATTTTTTCACAGCCGGAATGACGTAAACACGGTTCACGCCACAGGCGGCTTCCGCGAAACCGACAAAGGCGCTTTCGGCCGCGACCTTCATTTTTCCGGAGAAGCTTCCTTCCGGAACCAGTTGCACCACGAGACGGTAAAAGCCATGCGAAACGTTAGCAGGTGAAACTGAAAAGATTCCGTGGCCATAGGGCGTCGGAGTAATTGATCCCGGCGATAAAATTTCCCAATTCGCATCGGTGATATTCGTTTTGAAAAGCAGTTGGTAATCGCGATTCCCCACGTAAGGCCAAAAGGTCACGTTGGCAGAAGAGCCTGACGCTTGAAGATCCACTTTCAGGTGCGATTCAGCATCCGTCGGTGAAGTGCCTAAAACATACTCATCCGCCGTAGAGTAACCGTCGTTATCGTGATCAATGGAGGGATCAATATTCGTTTCGAAATAGAATTCTTCCCACCATGCGGGAACTTCTCCAAGCGATGTTTCCTGGCTTTCGACGTAGGTAAAACGAACGGCATCCGCGATGACGACACTGGGATTCGCGTTGTTCGCCACTCGAACAAAGCCGCTGGTGCCGCTGGCGAATGCGCGAGCCGATGCGATGGATTGCCATGCGCCTCCCCCGGATTGTTGATTGACCGGCACCGTCAACTCTCCTGCGCTGGACGAAATGGTGTAAGGCGCGTTGTTGGCGCGATTACCACCTTGAGGATAGAAAACGTGAAGATCGTATTTTCCAGCCGTGGGAAGATTGGGTCGGAAGGTTGCGGTCGCCGTCGCAGGTGCTGTGACCGAACTGGCAAATTGATAATTCGTCCCGAAACGATCGGTTGAGAATGTTGCGTCCGTCCATTGACCGGTGAAAACCGCTTCTGGATTATCCACGATGACCGCGCCTGCGGTCGTGAATTGATAAACGCCTGAGACGTAGGAATTGGTTTCCGCCGTCGAAATCACCTGAAAACTATAGAGCGTTCCCGGCGTCAATCCCGTCAATAAAATCGAGTGGTTCGTGATGATATTTCTATCGATGTAGGAACTGCTGCCGAAGCTTGCGCCCATCGCTGACATTGCGGATGGACTCTCGATCACGGCGTTGGCGACGGAAAATTGCACCATGCTGTCCGACGGAATCGTGCTCTTCCACGAGATCAACGCGCTGCGAGCGCCCGGCGTCGCTTTCACGGTATTCAAGTAGGGCGAATCAATCAGCGTCAACAGCGCATTGGAGCTGACGGCGCTTCCGTAATTATTGAAGACGACAACGGAATATTTCCCGACGAGTTCCGGTTGCACATTCGACACGGTTAGACTGCTGCTGGTTGCGCCCAAAATATTTTCGTTATTGAAGCGCCACTGGAAATTCAACGTCTCCGTTCCGGTAGCCGCCACTGAAAATATCGCATCCTGACCGGGATAAACTGCCGCGTTTTGCGGATGCGAACTGATTTGCGGCGACACTGCCGAAATTGGAACTTCGACGCGAAGATTATCAAACAATACGAAAGCGTCCTCGGCCGGATTTGCAATGGAGCCAAATATATCCATGTAACCGATCATGATCGTTCCGTTGGTGAACGGCGATGTGTTGGAGCGTTGCGCAATCAAGTTGCCATTCATTTTCCATTTCAAAATTTTGTTGGCGTCCTGGCTGATCTCCACTTCGACCCACTGTTTGCCGGGCGCTCCGGGTGTTTCAGAGGTCGTCGATGGGAAAATATTTCGGAAAGAAAGATCCGTATTATTTGCGCTGACTGCTCCGCTGACACCAAAACCGGTCTGAGTAAAGGAGAGGAGCGGAGCTTGCCCTGAAAGGTTTCCTTCATAAGCGCGATAATCCCGATTGTTGCTGTCGCCACCCTCGCCCATCACGGTGAACCAAGTGCCGTCGCTTGGATTAGCGGAATGCCAGTTAACGCGCGTCCCGGAATGATTGAGGCCGAAGATCGCATTCTCAGTACTTCCCGCAGCACCCGATCCACCAGCGACGCCCGGATAATTCATCCACATATCGAACTTCAACTTGTAAGCGCCGGAGAAAGTTTGGTTCTTCGGATAGAGGCTTACTCCCGCGGTCGATTGAACGGCGTCGTTGTTGTTCACCGTGAGCCGCAAACCGCGTGTCGTTCCGTTCGTGGAATTCGGCGCGGGCGGAATATTGGATTCATTAAATTCACTGAAGTAGGTGTTGTAATTGAAATCCCATTCCGCCGTGTAATCGGAAGTCCCATTGGCCGCGCCATCGAAAACGTTCCAATTATTACTCGAAGCAGCGGAATCAAAATTTTCGGAAAACACCACCTGCGTCGGCGCATCGGGAATCAGAACACTCAAACTCACCGCAGAACTGGTGAGCGTGGCCGCCGCGTTTCCGACCTGCACGGAATAATTTCCCGCAGCCTCCAATTGCACATTGCTCAAAACCAAACTGCTGCCGGTCGCACCCGAAATATTTGTTCCGTTGAATTTCCATTGATAGGCCAGCGAAGAACCAGTCACGGTTGCGGAAATCGTCGCCGTCATTCCCTGCGTCGCGGTGATGCTTGAAGGCAAATTGACGATCAATGGCGGATAATTATTTGTCGCCGTCAAAACCGCTGAGGCATCGAGGATGTAAAGGCCGGATTGAATGTCGCTCAACAAAAGTTTGCTCAAGCCGAAATCGGGAAAGACGCCCCAGTTCCCCACGAAGCTGGAGGTTGAGCTGGAAGGATACGTATCGTACGACCCAATGCGGACCGGTTTGGTGCGGTCTGTGATGTCGAAAATTTGAACTCCGTTTTGGTACCAGCTCAAAAACAGAAGATTGCTCACCACGACTGGATTATGCGGAATCGCTGCCGGAAGTCCCATTGAGGATGGCGTGATCGCACATTGCAAAACCGGATTGGCGGGATTCGAAATGTCGTAAAGTCTGACGTCTCCACCCATTGTTTCCCGACAGACGATTAGCGTATTTCCATCCGGCGTCGGCCAACTGCTGTGAGAGCTACTGCCGGATATGATTTTTCCCAACCACGTCGCGGGTTGCGTTCCAACATGGGTCACGTCCCAAATATCGGTTTGACCGGGGGCACTACTGGGGCCTCCACCGAAATCCGACGTGTAAAGTATGGTGCTCGCTCCCTTTTTCACCGCAGTGATTTGATGAATTTTGTAGGCATTCGTGCAGACGATGTCGCGGACGAAGGTCGGCGCAAAAGGATTGCTGATATCAATTACCTTCACCTGATTGGTTCCGCTCACATGAGCCGCTTCGTAGAGAAAATCTCTTTCCAAAAAGAGGGTGTGCACTTTATCGAAACCATTTTGCGCCGAACCGATTTTCGACAAGAAAACCGGCGCCGCAGGATTCGTCAGCGATACGATGTGAACCCCGCCCCCGCTCCAACTTCCAAAGTAACCGATTCTGTTCCGTAGCGCGCCCAGCTCGAATTGATTGTGACTGGAAGTTGGCGAGGAATAAATCGAGAGCAACGTCGGCGCAGCCGGATTGGAAATGCTATAAATTCCCACGCCATAGCTGGTGCTGTAACCCAGCCAAATTCCTAAACAAGCGATGTCGCCTTCTGCCCAAACATCACCGAAGGAAATGTTGCTGTTCGGCGGTTCGTGTTGGGCGAGCAGACTGATGTTGATGTTTTGCGCCTGCGCTGCCGAAGCGAGACCGACGATAAAGAGCAAAAACCACCGTCTAAAATCAATCATCGGGCGCATAGAATATTAAACAATACAGTAACATCTTTGCGCCCGGGCAAACAAATGAAATTCTGCTGATTAACCTTCTATTTTCGCTGGAAAACCACCATGTGTTGGCGCGGCAAAACGGCGATCGTTTCCTTCCACTCTAACGGATGCAACGCCATCTCTTTGCGCAACTGTGCCACGGTCATTTTATGCACGGGCTTGATGGGAACTTTCGGATCCTCGCCGCGATACTCGACAAACACGATTCGTCCATTGGGTTTCAACGCCCTGCACATCGCCTGCGTCATCTCGAACGGAAAATCAAATTCATGATAAACATCGACCAATAAAATCGTGTCCAAGGATGATGGCGAAAGCTTCGTATCTTTGGTGGTGCCGAGAACCGGCTTGATATTATGGACACCGGCCTGGATAGCTTTGTTGGTCAGGATCGTGAGCATTTCCTGTTGAATCTCGACGGCATAAACAATTCCTTTATCCCCAACCTTTTTCGACAACTTGCGCGAAATGTAGCCAGTGCCCGCGCCGATATCCGCGACGATTTCGCCCGGCTTCAACTTCAACGAATCTATCATCAACCCGGTGTTTTCCTCAGCCTCGCGTTCGGGCCGTTCCAGCCAATCCGCGCCTTGATGTCCCATGACGTGCGCAATTTCACGGCCCATGAAAAACTTCCCGATTCCATCGCGATCATGTTCGACGCGCATTTCGTAGATCGGTGGCTTTGGAATTGCGTTGGTCGTTTCCGCAGCAAGGGAAGACGAAGCAACGAGCAGCGCGCAAAATGGGGCTAGGCATCGAAGGAATTTCTTAGGCATGAGCGAATTGTAAGTGGAAATCGTTTTGACTTCAACGACGCCAACGGCGATTTTTACGGCGCTTTGGACGGAAGGATGGCTGAGTGGTTTAAAGCTGCAGTTTACTAAACTGCCGTAGCGCTTGCGTTACCGGGGGTTCGAATCCCTCTCCTTCCGCCACTTTCTTCTTCATTCGATGTTGGATGTTCAATGTTCAGTGTTCGATGTTTAGAAATTAAAAAACATCGAACACCGAACATCCAACACTGAACATCGAATTTCGTCAGACGGAACACTAAACGTTCAACGCCGCCAAAACTTCCGCCACGTGTTCGTCAGGTTTAACCTTGGGCCAGATCTTTTTGATTTTGCCGTCCGCGCCAATCAGAAAAGTCACACGATGCGTTCCCATGTATTTCCGGCCCATGAATTTCTTTTCGCCCCACACGCCGTAAGCTTCCACGATCTCCTTGTCGTCATCGGCAACGAGCGTGAAAGGCAAATTATATTTCTCCACGAACTTGTCGTGAGACTTCGCCGCATCCGTGCTGACACCGAGCACGACGGCACCGCGTTTTCTAAAATCTTCAAAGTGATCGCGAAAGCTACATGCCTCCTTCGTGCAACCGGGCGTGTCGTCCTTGGGATAAAAATACAAAATCACGTTCTGACCATTGAAATCGGCGAGGGAAATCTTGCCGCCGCCATTGGTGGACGCGGTGAACGTTGGCGCTTTGTCGCCTTCCTTGAGTTTGAGTTCGGGTTCGTTTGGCATAATAAAATTGAGAACGTGAAAAAACATTCAATGAGTTTTCGTCGATTCGTTGTTGGAGCTGGCGTTGAGTTGGCGGTTGAAATCCATGAAATATAAGAAGCCAGAGACGGTTGTTAAAATCGCCGCGCTCCAGATCCAGAAGGGCAAGCCGCGTTCGTCCCATTTAAACAAAATCCAAAGTACCAGGCCCATCTGGGCAACCGTGGATAATTTACCCGTGATTCGAGGATGAATATCGAATTTCCCAATGGTGTGTTGAATGACGAATGCGCCGATCGAGAGCAACACATCGCGGCTAATCAGCGTAACGGTGAGCCAGAGGGGAATTCGCGCGAAATGATCGCCGGAATCGCAACTCAGCAAAATAATAGCGGACACCAAAAGGAGTTTGTCGGCGAGCGGATCAAGGATCGCGCCAAGTGCGCTCTTCTGATTGAAACGCCGCGCAATGTAACCGTCCAGGCCATCGGACACGGCGGCTAAAGCAAAGGCGATCAACGCGAGAATGCGGTGCGATTCCAGGCCGCCACGAAAATAGTAGAGAAGTTGAATGACAAAAAACGGGACCAGCAAAATTCGGAAGATGGTTATTTTGTTGGCGGTCGTCATCGGCGGAAAGACTCTTGCCGCAGCATATTTAGGCGTCAACCTTTCCGCGATTTAAAATGCGGTTTGTGACGGGGAAAAGGGTCCGCGCAGCGAGATCAGTTCGGAGTTCCGCCTTCAGGCGGTCTGGAAATTGCACGAATAGAGCTGGATAAATTCACATTCCAACCCGAAGCCGCCTGAAGGCGGAACTCCGAACTCTACATCCCTCGCTCATCCCAGCCCTTGCCGTAATCGCGCAAAGGATAGTCCTGCCAAATTCGTTTCGCCTCCTCCAATCCCGTTTGCGCAAGATATTCCGTCGCACTGCTCCACCGCCAATCTGTCCATCGCTCGACGTAGCCATGTCGCACCGGGTTATGATGAACGTAATTCAGCGTCGCCCAATAATGCCGATCCGAACGCATCGCGCGTTCGACGGCGCGGAAGAAAACTTTTCGCCCACGAGTTTGTTGTTCGCCATTCCATGCGTGCGAAGTGCGGCCATGCAATTGCCCCAGTTCATGCAATAAAAATTTTATTTCCGGCGCTTCAACCAGCGCGTGATAATGATTCGGCAAGACGCACCACGCGAATGTTTTGCTGGCATGTGCGGAGAATACAGCCAGCAGGTCGCGAGAAAAATTATCCATGCGCTCCGGGCTGTGGCCGATGTGATGACGATGTTCGTAACACGCCGCTGAAATGAGGAAGCGTAGATGGCCGAAGTTTGGCCGGTGCGGCGGCGAATGCCACGGATAGCTGCGATCTCTGCGCCAATCAAGCAACGCCTCGCGTTGCTTTTGATTGAGCTGACGCCAGAGATAGCGCGGTTCGGGCACGAATTAGATTTACCCGGACCGCATAAATGCGGAACTCCAAACTTCGCAAAACTCGCCCACGCACTCGTTTGGAGTCCTATCGCTTGGAGTTCCGCCTTCAGGCGGTTCGGCTGGCACTCGTAAACATCCAAACCGCACTCACGCAGCCCAGAACCGCCAGAACCGCCTGAAGGCGGAACTCCAAACCCTTACCGCCAACGCGAAAGTGAACTCGATAATAATGTTACTACAGCAAAAAACCTCTTAACTAAACGGATCGTAATTTGGTTCTGCCCTTTTTGGCCGCGACGCCAGTCATCAAATGCTTCTCGGTCATCACCCGAGTCATCATCGGAATAACCTTCTCCAAACTTTTTTGTCATGTAAGTATCGAAGCCTTTTTCATTGCACTTGGCCTGACCTCTCGCCTCGCGTTCTACGACGCGTTGTTTATCAGCGACTGGGTGACAGACTTTGCAGAGCACGATCAAATCTGTCTCACTTTCACGTCCTAATCGCTCATACGTCAGATGATGAACCTCAAGCGTAGCCGAGGTTTGCCCGCATTTCGCACACTTATGACCAGCCCGTTCTTTCATCCGTTTTGAAAGTTGCCGCCACTTTGCAGATTTCAAATAACGGACGTATTCTTCGGACTTGTTCATGTAAAAACTCTACGCAATAGAAGCTGCATACCCAATCGCCTTCTCAATCCGCGCCATCACCTTCTCTTTCCCAAGCACCTCAAGCAAATGATACAAACTCGGGCCGTTCGGATTCCCGGTGACTGCGAGGCGCGTGGGGTGGATGAGCACGCCCACTTTCACGCCGAGGTCCGTGGCGGTAGTTTTCAACGCGGTTTCAATCGTTCCGGCGTTGAAAGAGTCGGCTTTGGCGAAGGCGTCGCGGAGTTTTTCCAAGCGTGGTTTATTTTCGGGGGTGAAGCTTTTCTGCGCGGCTTCGGGGTCGCAGATAATTTCGTCTTTGAAATAAAATCCTGCGTAAGCCGGAAGTTCGTTGAAAGTTTTGATTTTTCCTTTGCAGGTGTCGAGCGCGGCTTTCACGTAGTTGATGTCAAACTTGTTGGTGTCCACACCCGCTTTGGCAAACGCGTGGACGCCGAGTTCGTGGAATCGTTCGGCGGGTAGGTCGCGGCAATATTCGCCTTGCAGCCAAAGGAGTTTCTCGAAATCGAACTTTGCGTTGTGCCGAAGAATTTGTGGAAGGTCAAAGCGTTCGATGACTTCGGCGAGGGAAAGTTTTTCAATGTTGTCTTTGGGCGACCAGCCGAGGAGGCAGAGATAATTGTTCACGGCTTCGGGAAGAAAACCGTCGTCGAGATAATTGGTGAGCGATGCGCCGCGATCGCGTTTGCTCATCTTGCTGCCATCGATATTCAGGATGAGCGGGATGTGGGCATACTTCGGCGGCTCAATGCCAAATGCGCGGAAGAGCGCGATATGTTTGGCGGTGTTGCTCAAATGATCTTCGCCACGAATGACATGCGTGATGCCCATTTCCAAATCGTCCACGACGTTGACGAAATGGAAAACAGGTTGGCCATCGGAACGAACCAACACCCAATCGGGATCGGCGACTTCGCGGTCGGTGAGCGGACGCACGACATCGCCAACGACGAGATCAGGAATCAAAATCGGCTCACGCGTCATTTTAAATTTGATCGCGCCTTCATGTTCGTAAGCGAGGCCGCGCGACAACAATGCTTCCACGCGCGCCTGATAATTTGCCTTTCGTTGCGATTGAAAATAAGGGCCGCGATCTCCTTTGCTAGGGCCGGTCGCGTCACTGGTGAGCGGACCTTCATCCCAGTTCAAACCGAGCCAGCGCAATCCGTCGAGAATGACATTAACCGCTTCCTGAGTGTTGCGGGCGGCGTCGGTGTCTTCGATGCGAAGAACAAAAGTTCCGCCGGTGTGACGCGCGTAAAGCCAGTTGAACAACGCCGTGCGCGCGCCGCCAATGTGAAGGTAGCCAGTGGGTGAAGGTGCAAATCGAACTCGAACGCTCATAATAAATCCCAGGTTAAATTTTGAATCACAGAGCGAAAAACTAAGTTTCAACTGTGCCTGTGGCAAGAACGTTGGCGTCCGCTTTCTCCTTTTACTTTAGGATTTCCATTTTAAATTGCGCCATGCTTTCGGTTCCCGATTACCACATGCACACACCGCTTTGCCAACACGCCGTTGGTGAACCGGTCGAATATGCGGCGCGCGCCATTGAAGTCGGCTTAAAAGAAATTGGTTTCTCCGATCACTCGCCGATGTTTCGCGATGATTTTGATAACTGGCGAATGCGCAACGATCAACTCGATGAATACGTCGAGAAAGTTTGCAAAGCGCAACTCGATTTTCCGCAACTGCAGATTAAACTCGCGCTCGAAGTCGATTATCTTCCCCGCCACGAAGAATGGATTCGCGATCTGGCGGCGCGTCATCCCTGGGATTACTTCATCGGCTCGGTGCACTACGTATCCGATTCGTGGGCCGTCGATGATCCCAGCAAAGTTTCTGATTGGAAAAACCGCGATGCGTTTGAAGTTTGGTCGGTCTATTTCGACCGACTGACCATGGCTGCGGAATCGGGCTTGTTTGAAATCATCGGTCATGCTGATTTACCGAAAAAGTTCTGCTTCGTGCCGAAACAGGATTGCACACAGCTTTTCACGCGTTTTCTCGACGCCGCGAAAAAATCCGACACCGCCATTGAACTAAACACCGCCGGTCTGCGCAAAGATTGCCAAGAAATTTATCCGCACCGCGCTATTCTCCAGCTTGCCCACGAAAGAAAAGTTCCGATTACTTTTGGTTCCGATGCCCATGCACCCAACGAAGTGGGAGCGGATTTCGATAAGGCAATCCAATTGGCGCGAGAGGTTGGCTACACGAAAAGTTGCCGATTCACCAAACGCCAACGCGATCTCACCTCAATCAAATAATATCTCCTGCGACGCATACGAAGGAATTTTTAACTTCGATGTTCGGTGTTCAGTGTTCGATGTTTTCAAAATTCAAAACATCGAACATCCAACATCGAACGCTGAACATCCAATAAACACGAACGCACCCACCAGAGGCAGCCGTTACCCAAAAGATTGAATTACTCCCCTGCGCCACGCATAATTCTTGGAATGCGATTTATTCGTGATATCTACGCCGAGGCGCGCGACGCCAAACGCCCCGTCATTTCCCTCGAGTTTTTTCCGACGAAGACTGAGGAAGGTGAACGTAATCTCCTGGAGAAAACCATTCCGGCGCTGCGCCAATTGAATCCTGATTTCTGCTCCGTGACTTACGGTGCCGGCGGCACGACTCGCGATAAAACGTTGATGATCGTGGATCGCATTCAGCGCGAACAAAAGCTCCCAACAATGGCGCATTTGACCTGCGTGAATGCGACGACGGAGGAAATTGCCAAAGTGCTGGAGCAAGCCAGGACGCTC
The DNA here is from genome assembly GCA_038316905.1 of Verrucomicrobiota bacterium. GTDB lineage: Bacteria > Verrucomicrobiota > Verrucomicrobiia > Limisphaerales > CANJXF01 > CANJXF01. Next base: position 18,738 of record JBBQAX010000027.1, read on the forward strand.
GGAATCAAAAACATCCTGGCCTTACGGGGTGATCCGCCGCCCGGAACCGGCGACTTCAAAAAGACCGAAGGCGGTTTTGAATATTCGTATCAACTCGTGAAATTTATTCGCGAACTCGGCGGTTTTTCCATTGGCACCGCTGGATTTCCCGAAGGCCACATCGCCTGCAAAGAAGGAAAGATCGTCGATTGGGAAAGATTAAAAGCGAAGATCGATTGCGGCGCAGATTTCATTTTGACCCAACTTTTTTTCGACAACAACGACTTCTTTGAATTTCGCGACCATCTCCGAAATCTGGGCGTCACCGTCCCGATTATTCCCGGCATGTTGGCGATTCAGAGCGCGGCGCAGATTAAAAAATTCACGGCATTGTGCGGCGCGAAGCTCCCGGAGAAACTCCTGTCGCGCCTCGACGAACTAGGTGATGACGAAGCCGCCGTTTCAGAATTCGGGATTCAATATGCCACCTGCCAATGTGAAGAGCTTTTGAAGTGCGGCGTTCCCGGATTACATTTCTACACCCTGAACAAATCCGGACCGACGACGAAGATTCTCCAGAATTTGGGTCTGACGGAAATCTCCTTCTAATCAGATCTCATCTGGTTTCCATTGCTCATTCGATTGTTGATCTTGGAGACGTCAAACTTTTGCGTTTCGACATTAAGTTTCAAATGCGGCGTTGTGAGTTGTCCAGTGCAGGCGGAACCCGTAAATTCTGCCTGCGATGGAGTTTTCCACAAAGAATTTGGCCGCGATTGATTGCGAAATTCGTTTCGACAATCTGACGCGCCAACTTTACGCCACCGACGCTTCGCATTATCAGATTGAGCCGAAGGCGGTGGCGTTTCCTCAGAGTGCTCAACAGGCGAGTTCCGCCATTCAATTTGCGGTGGAAAACAATTTGTCGGTAACGCCTCGCGGCGCAGGAACGGGTTTGGTCGGCGGCGCGATTGGCGACGGATTGATCATTGATTTCTCCCGTCACAATCGCCAGATCACCGAACTCAATTTGGAGAAACGCACGGTTCGCGTCGGCGCTGGCGTAGTGCTTGATCAACTCAACGCATTCCTGAAACCGCACGAATTTTGCTTTGGTCCTGATGTCGCCACGAGTTCACGCGCCACTCTCGGCGGAATGATCGCCAATAATTCTTCCGGTTCACACACGCCCGTTTACGGAACAACTGCCGATCACGTCATTTCATTGGAACTGGTTTTGCCGGACGGAAGAATCGAAACGGTCGGCAAAACTCACGACACTCTTTTCGCACAAAAGGAGATTCTTGCGACACTTTGCGCGCAATATGGGAACGAAATCGACGAGCGCATTCCTGCTGGATTGCTCAAACGCTGGCCCGGCTACGGCATTGATCGCTGGCTGCGTTCACCCGGAAATCTCAGCGACATTCTCGCTGGCAGCGAAGGAACTTTGGCTGCGATTTTTTCGGCTGAACTGAAGATCGTTCCGTTGCCAAAGAAAAAAGAAGTTGGCTTGATTTTTTTCGCGTCCGTCGCAGAAGCCATGCAAGCCACGGTCGAACTGCTCGAACTCAACCCCGCTGCCATCGAACACATCGACCGCGTTTTGTTCGATCAAACCCGAGGCCAACTTGCCTTCAAAGCCGCGCGCGATCTGCTGCAACTCGACGATAAACCGTGCGAATCCATATTGATCGTAGAGTTTTACGACGATGATTCCGGCAAATTGGCTGCGCTGGAGAAAAAGAATCTCGGTCAGCGCAAAACGATTTTAAAGACTTCCGCTGAAGCAAATCTTGTCTGGTCGCTGCGCAAAGCTGGACTGTCTTTGCTCACCGGTCGCAAGGGAGCGGCCAAGCCAGTCACTTGCGTTGAGGACACGGTCATTCGTCCTGAATATTTGCCGGATTACGTCAACGGATTGGAATCCATTTTCAGACGCTTGAATTTGGAGGCTTCATTTTACGGCCATGCTGCTTCGGGGCTTTTGCACGTTCGTCCCGTTCTCGATTTGCACAGCGCGGCTGACCTTAAAAAATTCCGGCAACTCTCCAACGAAGTCTCAGCGCTGGTTCTCCAGTTTAAAGGATCGCTCGCGGGCGAACACGGCGTCGGCATCGCGCGCACGGAATTTCTAGCCGAACATCTTGGTGAAGATTTGCTAACGGTTTTCCGTGGAATCAAAAACGCATTCGATCCGAACAATTCTTTCAATCCCGGGAAAGTGATTCCTGACGGCAGATTTCAAATTGATACGAATCTTCGGATCAACTCAGATTACGATTTAAAGCTTCCGTTTGCGCCCACCCTTGCCTTCGCCGCCAAAGACGAATCGTTCATTGGCAATCTGGAACAATGCAACGGCTGCGGTGGCTGTCGCAAAGATGCGCCGACGATGTGTCCAACCTTCGTCGCGACGGGCGAGGAAATCATGTCCACGCGCGGACGCGCCAATGCCATTCGTGCTGCGTTGGAATTACGAGATGGAAATGACGCGCTGAAATCCGACGCATTGGAAGGCGCGCTCAGCAATTGTCTCTCGTGCAAAGCCTGCACCACCGAGTGTCCATCGAACGTCAACATGGCGCTGTTGAAAGCGGAACTGCTCCATGCGCGCTGGGAGCGAGACGGTTTGCCGTTACGCGTTCGCTTGTTCAGCAACGTCGATTTGCTCGGGAAACTCGGCTCACTTTTCTCGCCGTTGGCGAACGCGAGTCTGAACTTTTCCCCATTGCGTAAACTGATGGAAAAGGTTGTCGGCATCGAGGCGCGACGACCCCTGCCCGCTTACACCGCGAACCGTTTTGATCACTGGTTCAAAAACCATCAGTCCAAATCAAAAACTTCGACTCGCGGAAAAGTAATTCTCTGGGACGACACGTTTGTCCGCTATCACGAACCGGAGATTGGAGTCGCCGCAGTTAAAGTTTTGGAAGCGGCCGGTTTCGCCGTGGAACTGGTTCGCGAGAGAAAATGCTGCGGACGCCCCGCTTTCAGTCAGGGAAATTTGCGCGAAGCAGCGCGCCTCGGAAAACACAACCTGGATTTGCTCGCTGATAATTCAACGCCAATCCTTTTTTTGGAACCATCCTGTTACTCGATGTTCGCCGAAGATTATCGCGAACTGAAATTGCCCAACGCCGAGCGCATTGCGGAACGCTGTTTCCTCTTCGAACAATTCATCGAGAATCTTTTGAGCAAGGAACCGGACGCGTTGCCGTTCAAAAGCAAATTGGAGAACGTCGCTATTCACGCGCATTGCCATGCTAAATCGCTGCTGAATCCGGCGTTTATGTCGCGCCTCGTTCAACGGATGCCGGAACGAAAAGTGACGTTGCTGGAAACGGGCTGCTGCGGAATGGCCGGTGCATTCGGAGCGTTGAAATCGAAATACGAGCTTTCGCTCGACGTCGCCAAGCCGCTCGTTGAAAAGATTCAAAGCCAGCCTGCGGGCACCATCGTCGTCGCTTCAGGAACGAGTTGCCGCCACCAGATCGAGCATCTCACGAGCACGCATCCCAAACACATGGCGGAATTATTGGCGGATGCACTTTGAGGAGCGCGGACATCCTGTCCGCATGTCGGATTTCCTGATGATAAAAATGCGGACGAGACGTCCGCACTCCTACTCCACAATCACAGATTGAGACTACAGACAAACTGCTGAACAAATTCGTCCACAGAAGTGGATTGGAGTACGGCAGGATCATTGCACAAATGCAAAATCCTTTCGACTTGCAGCGCGGGAAAACGTGTTTCCAAGTTTGCTTTGAATTTATTTAGCAACAGCGGAATGGATTCTGCACGGCGACGACGATGCCCGACTGGATATTCCACTTCGATTTTCT
>JBBQAX010000028.1:0-22406 GCA_038316905.1 Verrucomicrobiota bacterium
CATCGTAAAGCGGACGGAGATACGGCGTGATTTTCTCCAACAGATCACCGGGGAGAAACCCAAGCGCTTCACCAGCTTCGACGGCGGGGCGCGTCAAAATGATTCGGGAAACTTTTTCCTGTCGCAACGCCTCCACTGCCATGGCCATTGCCAGATAAGTTTTTCCTGTTCCCGCTGGACCAACACCAAAAGTTACGTCGTGGCCCCGAATCGCTTCGACATATTTTTTCTGACCAAGAGTTTTTGGAACAACGGCGGCTTTCTTCGTGGAGGTTTGAATCTTCTCCGAATACAGATTCTTCAACGCATCCACGCCTTCATTTTTCACAACGTTCAAGGCCTGAGCAAATTCGCGATTGCGGATCGGCGTGCCGGACTTGACGGAGCCTTCGAGCAATTGAAAAAGTTGCTTCGCGCGCTGAAGATCTTCAAGCGAACCGTCGAGCTTGATCCAATTTTCGCGCGAGGTGGCTTTAACATTCAGCTCGGATTCCAACGCATGCAAATTTTTTGGGTCACTGTTGAAGAGCTGCTGTGCGAGCCGTTCGTTTTCGAATTGGAGAGTTTCGGAGGGCATATTGGGGAGTTACGATTAGCGGTTTACGAAAGACATCTTTAGTTTCCGAGCAATAATTCCGCGCGCAATTTTGTCGCGAGATCCTTCAAAGCTTCAGGCAAAACGGTTGTGTTCGCAATCACTGGCATGAAATTCGTATCGCCATTCCAGCGCGGCACGATGTGGATGTGGAGGTGTTCCAAAATGCCGGCGCCTGCGACTTTGCCGAGGTTTATGCCAATGTTAAATCCGTCGGGCTTCATCACGGTCGCGAGTGCGTTTTGGCATCGACGCAACAGTTTCATCAAGTCGCTGGTTTCGTCATCGGTTAAACCGTTGAAATCGGGCGTCTGTTTATAAGGAACAATGAGTAAATGTCCCCCGGTATAAGGATAGCGATTGAGTACCGCGAAACAGGTGCGGTCTCGGGCGATGACATAATTTTCCTCATCATCGCTCGATTGCGCGATCATGCCAAAAACGGATTGTGCCTGCTCGGTTTTGGGAGAGAGAATATATTCGATTCGCCACGGGGCGTGCAGTGATTCCATGGCAGGACGCTAGTGGGCGCGAAAAAGTTTGTCAAAGAAACGGCTACGAAGTTTGAATAAAAACAGGCCAGCAACAAGGTGCGTTGCTGGCCTGAGCTTATGAACGAAACCAATTATTTTTTGGAAGCTTTCTTGCCCGAACTCTTCGGTTCTTCGGATTCTTCTTCCTCTTCGTTCTCTTCAATATTGACCGCGCTTTCCGCGATCTCCGTCAATTTCTCATCCGCGGACTTTTCTTCGTCCAAGGTTTCTTCGAGAAGTTCTGCGGCTTCATCATTTTGCATCAACCGCGCCCACGCGGCGAGCGAGCCGTAGGTGGCGATTTCGTAGTGCTCTACCTTTTGCGCGCCTGCGATCAAAGCTGCGTCGCCAGCATCTTCTTCGATCAATTCCTTGGCTTCTTCCAGAAGACCTTTCATTGCTTTGCAGGTCTTGCGGGATGGCTTTTCGTCAATTGCCTCGAACACACGATCCAACCGTTCGATCTGTGCCTCAGTCTCGGTCAAATGTTCTTCGAAAGCGGCTTGTAACTCTTCGTTTTCGGCTGCCTTGGCCATTTTGGGAAGACCCTTAACGAGTTGATGTTCCGCGTCGTAAATGTCTTTGAGTTCGTCGAGAAATGTTTCTTTTAAGTTTGCCATATAATTTTTGGGTTTGTTTTTCTGTAACGAAACCATGAATTCCTTCGCGATCTTCGACAATTGGGAGAAAAGCTTAAAGTGGCATAATGATCTCGACTGACCGAACCTCGACGGACACCGCAATCGTTAATGTTTTTGCGGGAAGCCAGGTAATGAAAGCAAGTGGGGCGCGCGCTTTGATCCTCTTCTCGCTTTAATTTTTGCGCTTGTAGCGTCGAAGCCGCCATTAGGCGTTGATTGATCCCGGTGGTAATTCGGGCGATGGTGGAGCATCAGGCAAAGTCTCGCCGCTTAATGCTGCCAGTCGCTCACGCTCGCTTTCTTCCCGTTCTTTTTCCAACCGCTCCGCACCTTTATCTTCGACGGGTATCCAGTAGCAACCGTTAATTGCCTCGATAAAACCTTTGTTGCAAAGCCCCTTCAACTCATTTGCTGCCCACGTTTTGTCGCGATCGTAACGGTCCTGATCCACTTCTTTGCTAATCTCTTTGACCGACAACACCCGTCCCGTTTGCTCTTTTAGAAAATCGAGAACATCACTCATGACCTTGAGCTAACAGGGAATCCTCGTTGTGGCAATATTGGGATTTGAGGTTGTCCCTTGGGCAGGAAACAGTGCCTCCAGAAGCGGGTGCGATGGACAAATATCACGGACAATATCCGTTACGGAATCCGCCGCTGCGAAAACCAAATCCGCCGTGATGACCGCTAATCCCAACCGAGAAGGAAACTCCTGGATGATAATTGCCGTAGCTTCGATAACTGTAGTTGGGGTAGCAACCGTATCCGTAACGTGGTGGATAAATCCCGTAGTCCGCCAATCGCGGAGAGGAATCGCGCATCACAATCAACGGCGCAGGGGTCGTCTGGACATACGTGACCTGTGGTGGCACGTAGGTTTGTTGATATTGAGGCGCGACAACGACGGGCGCGGTAGGCGTCACAACTTGCGTTGCGGCAGCCGTTTGTTGGACGATTGATTGTGCGAACGCCGCGTCACGGTTTTTCTTTTCCTGTTCGAGCATTGACGTGAGAACGCGATCGGAAACACCCTGGTCGCGCAGATAAATGAGTTCAGACGCGCCGAGATTGCCGTAGCTCAGCCCGGATTTCTCCACATACGCGATGACCGTTTCATCGGCGATCCTGGCTTGCGAAAGCTTCAAAACATTGGCTGCGCCATAGCCTAAAGTCGGGATGGCGGAAGTAGTCTGCGCGACTGCTGACGACGCAAAAGAGGTCAGCACTGCGATGCTGGTCAACACAACTACCGTGGAAAAAATTCGATGTTTCATAATCGCGATGGGCTTCTAAACAAACTTGCGCCTTAAGATAAAAACGTCAAGAACCGCGATCCTATTCAAAGTTTTTACGAGAGCGTGATGAAAGATCAAAATTCTGCCGTTTCGGATTTGCTCCCTGCATTTTTCAATTTACGCTCCTGCGCCTGAATCGCCCGGTGGTGGTAATCGAACTCTCAAATGACACCCAAATTTTCCATACGCGCCGCCAACGTGGACGACGTTCCTTTGATCCTGCTCTTTATCCACGAACTCGCCGAATACGAGAAGTTGCCGCACGAAGTCACGGCTACAGAAGGATTGTTGCGGCAGAATCTTTTCACCAAACGCACGGCTGAAGTTTTACTCGCGAGGGAAGGGGAGATTGATGTCGGGTTCGCGGTATTCTTTCACAACTTCTCCACGTTCCTCGGCAAGCCCGGAATCTACCTCGAAGATGTTTTTGTTCGCCCTGAATTTCGCGGACGCGGTTACGGAAAAGCTTTGATGATCTCCGTTTCGCACATCGCGCAGGAGCGCGATTGTGGACGACTCGAATATTCTGTCCTCGATTGGAATAAACCATCGCTGGATTTTTATCGTTCTCTCGGCGCAGTCGCGATGGACGAATGGACGGTTCAACGGATGAATCGTAACGCGATTGAAGCCTTGGCGTCGCAGAAACTGCCGGGAGAATAAAAATTGTTGGGTTTGCGTGGGGCGCATCTCAGTTTTTTAGCAAGATGGTAGCGGTTGTCGCGCTGCGACAACCCCGCCCGTAAAGCGGGCGGACTGGATTCGCGGAGAGGGTTTATTCGTCCCAGTCGTTGCGCCGCTCTGCGCGGCGCTACTCCTCGCAGCGCGAGGAGTTCTACCCTTCAGGCATTTTCGCCTTTGGCAAGAAACTGAGATGCGCCCGTTTGCGTTGGTCGAACTCAGGTTGTCCTTGCCGAACGCGAACGACCGCCTAAAGTCCGTCGCAACCACCGGGACTAATTCAATGCTGAAACTTTTGCGCTCACGGTTTTTTCTGTTTTTTTCGGCGGCGATCGGTCTCGCGCTTCTCATGTGGGGAATATTGTTGGTGGGATCCAAATCTCCGGTCGCTTGGATTCAGGTGGTCGATGTCACCGGCAAACCGATTTCTGGGGCGGTGATCACACCGGAAGGGTTGCGAACGAAGTCGGGACCTTATTCCTCTGGGTGGTATGTATGGAGCAAAGAATTTTCGCGCGTGCCAAATGACATCGTGACGACGGATGCCGACGGTATCGCGAGAATTCCGTATCCGACCTATGTCTTCGAAAAGATCGAAACAGGCGTCATCATTCCTTCCGTCGATCACCCCGATTATGTGTTGGAGCAACCCGAGTTAATTGTAACGACGACGCCTCCCGCTGGATCGCCGTGGCAAGTCTGGGCAAGTTATTTGTGGAATAAAATTCGGCGCAAATCCCTTGTCGCCCGTACCGACACTGTCGTCCTAAAAACCGGCGCGATTCTAAAACTCTCACTCTCGCCTGATTTCCAAGGTTCGAAAGGATCATCTCTTTTTGCACAGATTTCGGAAGGAGATACTGGTGCGACCAATTTCTGGATTCGCCCTGAACCGGCTGTGCTCCTGACGCGGCGCCTCGCTTCGGGGCCGCAAACGATTCGGGCGATTCAACTCAGTGCCGATGGCACGGCCTGGTTCAGTGATCCCATTAAGATTAAGGCAGTTTCAGGTCAGACAAATGACGTCGTGGTTGAGCTCAAGCCCGGTGTGACCGTCCGTGGGCAACTGGACGACACCGTGCCGCGTCCGGTAAAGAATGGCCGTGTGGTGGCGCATGTCTGGCCAACGGGTTTCAAGCCGTCAAGTTCTCCTCCCCAATGGCACATCTGGACCACGAACCGAGAGGACGGAACATTCGAGTTCGCTAATCTGCCGCCGGGAGACTTGGAGATCGTGGCGCTCTGTCAGGGTTTTGTCAGCACGACCAGTCCCGGAACGAAGGGATTCCGTCATCCGCAGAAACATCTGCTTGGGACAAATGATCTTTCCATCACCGTTGAGATGGAACCCACTGCGCGTCTGGAAGTTTTTGCAATTGATGACAAAGGAAACTCTTTGAAAGATGCGACGATTTCAACCTGGCCCAATGTTCGTTACGGTGATTGGTCGGCGGTGGTTTTGATGAGCGATCTCTACAATACTTCGGATCACCTTTTGAAACCGGAGACAAGACTCCACCTTTGGAACCAAAATGTTCCTGATCTCACAGCGACAACGGACAATTCAGGTCTGGCTGTGTTTGAGAACCTACCTGCGGACGTTGCTGAATTCAGTGTAGAACACTCCCGCTTCGAGCTCCCGGCAATGACTCGGGCGACTGGCAGAAAAGTGAGGGAGTCAGCGGTGACATTGACGCCGGGAGGAACCAACAAAACCACTGTCCGACTCGAACCGCGGAACAATGCGCCCATTCGTCATTATTGATCTCTCATCGCCTGCCGCTTGACTCCCGAGTCAAGCCCGACCAAGACGCGCCTCTGGCGGAGGGTGCGATTAAAAGTGGATGAGATTGGAAAACCTTTGGAGTGCGACGGCAAGACGTCGCTTTTCCTGCACGCTGACAACCGCAAAATCGTTTGAACTAAAAGACGCTCTGCGCGTTTTCACCGTGCAGCCAAAGCGGGGACATGTCCCCGCAGTCCAAATAGCCAAGCCTCACCCACTTTTAATCACACCCTCTGGCGGATGGACGTGCGTTACCATTTTATGAAGCGGTTTTGCGCCTGAAAACGAAGCGGTGATAAAGCAATTCTCGCTTGTTGAATCCTTGCGAAACCTTCCCACCTTCCACTCCGGCAAATTCTTCGAACATCGGGCGTAGTCGTGGCGAAATCATTTCTCCAATCATCTTTCGTTTTCGAGCGTCGTCCGCTTCGAGCGCGCCTGCAACACGCGAAGTAATATCTTCTTTCTCCAGAAGTTCCCAACTTGCCTGACCCATGAGAGTAGTTCTGAGTTCCCCCATTTCCTTTGCACCCCTTAAATCTGCGAAAACAAAATAGCCGCCGGGTCGAAGAACGCGGGCAACCTCATTAAAGAATTTTCCTACATTTCCATAGCAATGGCTGCTTTCGACGTTCACCACGACATCCAAACTGACATCGGGAAAGGGAAGAGCTTCGGCATCTCCGACGACGAAGCGCAAATTGGGAACGGCGCGATGACGTTCCTGACAGAATGCGACAGCATCAGGTGAATAATCCATGCCGGTGAGTTGAGCGGCTCGGTGATAACGCGCCAGATAACTTGAACCGCCGCCTCGACCGGAGCCGACCTCAAGCACGCTGGCGTCGGCCAGCGGAGCAAGGGAGCAAACCCGTTCGTAAAGCTGAATGCAAAGGCGATCCGGCTCATCTTCCGGTTTCAATGGAAGAATTTTTTCCTGCGCGGAAGATGGCGGAAGATAGCCGTAATTCATGAACGTCCAGATTCCCGTCGCAATCTCGCGTGCAAGTTTCCCGTACCACCATTGCCACAATTTTTTTCGCAGGCACGGCGAAATGGCACAGAGAAAAATGAGCAGACGAGTCAGCATGGAAGGAAAGTATTCATGGACGGGCTACGGAACAGCGAATATAAAACACCCGGTTTCGTTTTTCTTCCGGAACATTTCGTAGTTTATCCAAACTCCCAACAAGGATGTTCAAACTATTATGGAGATTCCTAGAAGCACGTGATTTCGTGAGTTTCAAAATTCTTTATGCTTCTAATATTGCTACTTCGCCGTTTTGAAATATTTTTTTGTCATGCCGAAAGTTACTGTTCTGCCAGCAAATAAGTCCGCCGAAGTCCCACCAGGCGAACTTTTGCTCGAAGCAGGAGAAAAGGCCGGCGTGGAAATGGAAGCGGGCTGTTTTAATTGCTCCTGCGGCACATGCGCCGTCGAAGTTGTCAGCGGCATGGAAAATCTTGAACCGCCGTCAGCCGAAGAATTGGACGTGCTTGATGCCTGGAACAAAGACCCCGAAAAATATCGGCTAACCTGCGTGGTGAAAGTGAAAAATGGCGATGTCACGATTCGCGCCGGACATTGATGAACGGAAAGAATTATTTACACCACACGTCCAAACCCGCATAAATTTTGAACATGCTTCAAACTCTCGCCAGCGACGAATTGAGCGCGAACGTATCTTCTAGCGACCAGTATAAAGCGACCTTTCGCTGGATGCTGTTGGCGCGTCTTCTGGATGATAAATTCGCATCACTTTATCGCGGCGGAAAAATCACGGGCGGCGTTTTTCTGGGGCGCGGTCAGGAAGCCGTGAGCGCGTCGCTGGGAGTCTCGTTGCGCAAAGGAGATATTTTTGCCCCGCTCATCCGCGACCTGGCCGGACGCCTGGCTTTCGGTGAACCGATCGTTGATGGGTTGCGGACTTATTTTGGTTCTGCGCTAGGACCAATGCGCGGTCGCGATGGCAATGTTCATCGCGGCAGACCGAAAGAAGGATTGCTCCCGATGATCAGTCATTTGGGTGCGATGATTCCCGTGGTGAATGGAATGTTAATGGCGCGAAGATTTCAAAAACGCGAAGGCGTGGGCGCAACTTGCCTTGGCGAAGGTGGAACTTCCACCGGCGCATTCCACGAAGGATTGAACCAGGCCGCAGTGGAAAAACTGCCGTTGATTTTAATCGTCGCAAATAATCAATACGCCTACTCAACGCCGAGTTCGCGGCAATTTGCCTGTGACTCTCTCGTGGACAAAGCCATCGGTTACGGCGTGGAAGGCCATTCGGTCGATGGAACGGATTTGGGCGCTTGCTTGAAAACTATTGGTGGTGCGGTGACGAATGCGCGCAATGGTCGCGGCCCACAGCTTATCATTGCGAAACTTCTTCGCCTTTGCGGTCACGGCGAACATGACGACAGCTCTTACATCGATCCAAAATTGAGGACTGATCCTTGCGGTCGCGATTGCTTAAAGGTCGCGGAGGATCATCTGCTCGAACAACGGTGGTCTGACGCGGTCACCATAGAAAGTTGGCGCAAAGAGTTTCAGCTCTCCATTGAAGAGACCGTGGCAAAAGTTCAGCGCGAAGCCGGACCTGATCCGTTCCAGGAAGAATGGCAGGCGATTTCTTCGTCGCACCTGGTTGAAGTTCACAGCGGGATTAATTGAGCGATGAACGCAACAAATCAAATTTCTTATCTCGAAGCGATTTGCGCGGCGCAACGCAAAGCGCTGGTCGATGATCCGCGCGTTTATATTTACGGGCAGGATGTCGGCGCGTTCGGCGGCGCGTTTAAAGCGACGAAAAATCTCGCGCAGGAATTTCCCGGTCGCGTGATCGATGCGCCGATCAGCGAAGATGCAATCATCGGTTCAGCAGTCGGCGCGGCCATTGAAGGAATGCGGCCGATTATCGAAATGCAATTCGCCGATTTTTCAACGGTGGGTTTGAATCAGATTATTAACAATGCAGCCACACTTTTTTGGCGCACGAATATTTCCTGTCCAATCACGATTCGTTTGCCGTCGGGCGGCACCTCCGGCAGCGGTCCATTCCATAGCCAAAATATGGAATCGCTCTACGCGCATTACCCCGGATTGATCGTGATGACTCCGGCCACGGTTGAGGACGCTTACAGCATGTTGCTCGAAGCCGTCGCCATTGATGACCCGGTGATTTTCTGCGAACACAAATATCTTTATTACCATCTCAAGGCCGACAAATTGCCGACCGAAGCGATGCCGGTGGGCAAAGCAAGAATTGCTCGGGCGGGACGTGATTTAACCATCGTAGCGTATAGCGCGATGGTCCACGAAGCGCTCGCGGTCGCTGAAGAACTCGCGACCGAAGGAACTGAAATCGAAGTCGTCGATCTCCGTTCGGTGAAACCGCTCGACACCGACACCGTGATCGCATCGGTCGCGCGGACGGGAAAACTATTGGTTGTCGGTGAAACATTTCCGTGGGGCGGCGTGACGGCGGAAGTCATTGCACGGGTTGCGACAGAGGCCTTCGATCTACTCGATGTTCCACCGCAACGATTGAACGCCAAAGACACGCCCGTTCCGTATCATCCGAATCTTTGGGCGGCGCATCGTCCCACGGCCCGCAGCATCATGTCGGCTGTGCGCAATCTGTTGAGACAGTGAGAGAGCCAATGAAAAATTAAAAATTAGAAATTTTAAAATCAGGAAGGCGCGAATGGGCATCTGGCTGGTTTTAATTTTTAATTTCCGGATTTTTAATTTAAAAAATATGCCGCAAATACCCATCATCATGCCGCAACTTGGCGAATCCATCGCCGAGGCCACGATCATCAATTTTTTGGTAAAAGATGGCGATAACGTCTCAGCCGATCAGGACGTGATTGAAGTGGAAACCAACAAAGCGACCATGAATGTCGCCGCGCCTTGTCCGGGAGTCGTGGTTTCGTTCAGCGCAAAATTAAATGAGAGCTATCCAGTCGGCGCAATCCTCGGATACGTGAAAGTCAGCAAGGAAGACGCGGTTCGCCTGGGTCTGGACGATTCTCCTCAAACGGACGTTCTGGAAAAATCAGAGACGGCCAACGGAGATTCCGGCAACAAGCCTGTTGAAAGACGCTATCGCGTGGAGCCAACGGTGCGCGGACTTCCGGTGCCGGCGAGCGTCGGCGGCGCGAGCTACATGTCGCCGCGAATGAAAGCGCGGATGAACGAACTCGGCCTCCACGCTGCGGATTTGGCTGGCGTCGCAGGAAGCGGTCAAGCGGGTCGTGTGACGATCGAAGATTTTGAAAAGTTCTTAACCAGCCTGGAAAAAAATAAACTCAGCACTGCGTCGTCGATGCGCATCGCCGTCGCCGACGCCATGCGCCGCAGTTGGAGTCGTCCGTTGGCAACCGTCGCTTTGCCTGTTTGCCTCGATGCGTTGCTCGCGCATCGAAAATCTTCCGTAAAAAAATCAGGCCCGGCGCTCTACGCCTTGCGCGCATTGGCCATCGCGCTCTCCGAAAACAGCGCGCCTGCCGGTCGTCTCATCGGCAACAAAATTGTTCATCCGCCCGCGATTGATATTGGCTTTGCGGTTGAAGCCGAAGACGGCGTTTTGGTTCCAGTTTTGCGCAATGCCGATACGCGTCCCTTGAGCGAATTAGTCGAGCGCTACAATCAATTGGTCGAGTTCGCGCGCCAAAGAAAACTTCCAGCGGACGCAACAGGAGGATCGATTGCCACCGTCACAAATTTCGGAACCTTCGGATTAACGTGGGCCACGCCAATTCCACTCCCTGAACAAACGCTGGTCCTCGGAATGGGCGCAGGCAAACGCGTTCCAAGCTGGAGCGAAGAGAAGCAACAATTTGTGCCAGTGATGGAGTGTAATCTGACACTGAGTTTTGATCATCGCGTGCTGGACGGCGGCGGCGCGGGAAGATTGTTGGCGCGCATTTCATCATTGTTACAGGAGCCGGAGAAACTTTAATTGCAAATGAACATCGAACAACCAACATCGAACATTGAACGCCGAAGTGCATTCATTCGATGTTCAATGTTGGTTCTTCAGCGTTCGATGTTTTGCTGTTTCCCACTTTGAAATTCGGCGCGCACATGTCCACTAGCGGCGGCGTTTGGAAAGCGCTGGAACGTGGTGCCTCCATCCATTGCGAAATCATTCAGATCTTCGTTAAAAACAATATGCAATGGTTTGGCAAACCGCATTCGCCAAATGACCTCGCGCTTTACGCCAACCAACTCGCGTCGCAAAAATTTTCCTCTGTCTTCGGACACACCGGATATTTGATCAACCTCGGCGCGCCCGCTTCAGACAATCGCGACAAATCCATTAAGTCGTTGATCCAGGAAATTAATTTCGCAACCGATTTGGGAATTCCATTTCTGGTTTTGCATCCCGGCGCGCATCTTGGAACCGGCGAGGACAACTGCCTAAAACAAATCGTCGCGGGCCTCGATGAAGTTTTCGCCGCGACGAAAATTTCGCCAGTGCGAATCGCTTTGGAAAATACAGCCGGGCAGGGGACTTGTCTCGGACACAAGATTGCGCATCTGGCGGCCGTTTTTGATCGTGTGAAAAAGCCGGGGCGCCTTGGCGTTTGTCTGGACACCGCGCATTTCTTCGCGGCGGGTTACGACATTCGCACGGAAAAAGGTTGGAACGCTGCCATCAAAGAGGTCGATTCATTGATTGGCCTGAAACAGATTCTCGCGTTTCACCTGAACGATTCCAAAACGGATTTAGGCTCGCGCGTGGATCGGCACGAACACATTGGCAAAGGAAAAATTGGCAAAGAAGCTTTCCGGCATATCGTGAATGATGCGCGTTTCAAAAAAACGCCCGGCTGTCTAGAAACGCCGAAAGGCAAAGAGATGACCGAAGATTTGGAGAATTTGGCCGTGTTACGTTCGCTCGTAAAGAGCTGATCGGTTGACTGAGTTCCTCGGTGATTGGGCGTTCTTTCAATTACGAGATATTCCCATATGTGGTTCAGCGAAGCCTCTGTTCGGATCGCATCCTCGCACCGATGCCGCGGGTAGTATTGGTGCCAGTTGAAATAACGAGGCCCAATCCGAGAGGATGTTGATATGAAAAACATCCTAATCATAGCACTGGCCTCAATCGCCCTCGTGGCTTGCGACCAGCAAAAGGCGGCGATCGAAGACAATAAAGACGCCACCCAGGAAGCGCTCGATAATCAAAAAGAAGCCGTTGATGAAGCGGCGGGAGCTGCCAAAGATCAGGCTGAGAAAAATGCTGAGCTGCAACGCGAGCGCATCGAGGCGCAAAAAGATGCGACTCAAGCGCAAATTGAAGCCGACAAAAAGAAAGCCGAAGCTCAAGCTGAGGCCGACAAAGCTGCGGTAGAAGCACGGAAGCCGTAATCTAAAGGTTCTGGGACCCAAGGTTTAATTGAACCTTGGGTCTTTTTTTCGCGGGGCGTGCTGAGAAGTAATTTATTCTGAAGCGCTGGTGGAAACGATCTGTTGGATCGCTTCCAAAGCGGCTGAGTTGTTCCGAATGCTTTCCCAGTTGTAAATGCAAACGTAACGGCAGCGCTTGTCCGCCAAGGTTTTTTCCAGCGCCGGTCGCCATTTTTCACCTCCGCCTTGAAAGAGCCATTCCGTAGCCGCCCAAAACGGGGCGTCGCTCTTTTTCAAAGCTGCCTGAACGCCGCTGTCTTTTGCCGGGTCAGCCGCATGTTTGTAAAAGCTCCAGCCGGGACAACTGTCTTTGTTGATCGCAGTTTGATACAGCAATTCGCCTTCTTTCCAACCAACGCCGTGGGTGAAGAGTTTCTCGCGCGGAACTCCGAGTTGGGAGGCTTTGCGTGATAAATCGTCCAGATGCCGCTGCACAACTTTCGCTAAATCGGCTTCTGATATTTCTCCATTTTTGCGAATGCCCGCTGTCTTAACCGCGGCAAATCCGATTTGCGCTACTCCGCGCGCGGGAGGTTCCTGGCCATTCACTCCAGTTTTTGGATCGCCGCTTGCAGGCTTGTTCACGAGCTCGTTTCCGTTTGGATAATACCAGGCGTTCACACCTATCGACGATTCCCATCCAACTTTTACGCCAACCAGCAAATCCTTTTTTGAAGCCGGTAAATTTTTAGCCCAATTTAGTATCACCGGAATCATCAACTCCATTTTTGCGTGGCACGCTTTGCGATAGCGCGGACTCATCAAATTGGGCGGTGGAAGAACCCGCAACTGCTGGCCCCAGTTTCTCCACGCAATCTTCAGCGCATCGTCGGACGTCCAGCCGAACCACTCCACATTCTCGCGGTTGGCAGGATCGAAGCCCGGCAGAGACGGGTCCCACCAGTTCCATAAATCAGGGCGCGAATCCCACCATTGTTCGCCATCAAGTTGAATCAGAACAGGGGTGTCCGTTGCCTCAGACAGCTCAAGCACGCGCCGGAGCGATCCCAACAGCAGGTCGTCATCGCTCGACCGAAAATACGAAAAAATAAATCCAATCCCGACGCGAATTTTTGCGCCCGGCACATCTGGCAAGGCTTTCTTGATTTCCAAAAATTCTTCAGGAGAAATTGGTTGCGGTTGACCTTTGCCCCAACCAACGCCGGGCTTGCAGTTCAGCAAAATAAATTGTTGAAACAAGTCATCACTGGCGAGAAGCGTGGGAGGTAAAACAAAGATTGCGACTGCGTAGAATAATGCGACAGACAACCAGGATTTGTTTTTCATTGATGCGGCGTTGGACGGGAGTCGTAGTTTGAGCATTCGAAAATAACCTCACATTTCCTAGAGGTACTCAGAGAAAATTTTACTCATAACGCAGCGATTCAATTGGATCCAGGTTGGCCGCTTTGTAGGCCGGATATGTCCCGAAAACCATTCCGACGATCGAGCAAATCACGAGTCCAATCAACGCCCAGTCGAAAGGAATAACCGCTGGTAACTCCAAAAAATGCGCTGCGATGTTTCCCCCAACGATCCCAAGAACGACCCCGATTGCGCCGCCCACTTCGCAAAGCACCACAGCTTCCATGATGAATTGTGTCATGATGTTTCGCTTCTTCGCGCCGATGGCCCGGCGGATTCCGATTTCGCGTGTTCGTTCCGTCACCGAAACAAGCATGATGTTCATGATGCCAATTCCCGCCGCGATCAGGGCGATGGAACTAACCGCGGAAATTCCAATTCGCACCGCACGCGTGAACGTGTTGATTTGATCCATCATTGAATCCTTGGTCAGAATTTCGAAATCATCTTCCTCGCCGGGCTGCACTCGTCGCAACGCACGCAAAATGCCGCGCACCTGTTCGATGGTGTCGTCCACACTGTCGAGGTCGCGGGATTGAACCACAATTCCGATGCTTTGACTCGAGCGATTGCCGAATCGAGTGAAGCCGGTGGTGATGGGAATAACGGCGAAATTATCCTGGTTGCCTCCCTGGCTCGCGCCGCTCGCTTCCAGCACGCCGATGATGCCGAAGCTGATGCCATTTATTTTCACTCGTTCGCCAATGGCAGAGCCAAATGGGAAGAGAGCTTCCGCCAAACTGGAGCCAAGGACGCAGACATCGCGCGAACTTTCCACATCCGCATCCGAAAGAACGCGCCCCTCCCGGGAAGTCCAGTTTCTCGCGGGAAAGCTGTCGGGCGTCTCGCCAGCAAGCCAGACATTCGGCGGCGCCTTCTCAAATTGTGACGACATGTCTTCAACGCCAAAACTATTTTCCAATCCTACTCCGCGGGCGAGTGTGGCGCGTCGCTTCAACTCCATGCCAAGTTCCAAAGTGAGATCTTTACGCCGGTAAAATTTTGCGTCAGGTCGGTCGAAAGTAACGCCCGGGAATTTCTGCACGGCAAATGTTTGCCCGCCGAGACTGTCTAAATCTTTTTCGATGGCCGCTCGCATGGCGCGCATGGCCGTCATCACCACAATGATCGAAAAAACACCAACCAGAATCCCGAGCAACGTCAAAGACGATCGCAATTTGTGCGAGGCGAGCGCGTTCATTGCCATGAAAAAACTCTCCTTCAATTCAGCGCCAAAAACGCGAAAGGCCTTGAGTTTTGATTGGGAAGCGGCGGGTTTCAAAATTGGTTATTCATTGCGCAATGCTTCCACCGGGTCCATTCGGGCCGCGCGCCACGCTGGAAAAAATCCTGAAGCAACTCCCGTCAAGAGTGACACCAGAATCGCCAATCCCATCACTGGAAAGGACAAGGTCACGGGTATCGGCATAAAGCTTCCCAGAATCCAGGTGAGCAATGCAGTGATGGCCAAACCAACCAGGCCGCCGATCAAACAAATGCTCGCGGCCTCAATTAAAAATTGCAGGAGAATAGTGCGGCGTTTAGCGCCGATGGCTTTGCGCACCCCGATTTCGCGTGTCCGTTCTGCGACGGAAACGAACATGATATTCATGATGCCAATTCCACCGACGAAGAGAGAAAGTCCCGTCACCAGCAATCCAACGGTCGCAATGATTTTTGCGACACGGTTAAACATCTCGACGAGTTGTTCCTGCTGATTGATCGCGAAATCATCCTCGTCGCCTGGATTCAACCGCCGGATTTTCCGCATCAAACCTCGCAGCTCATCCTTCGATTCCTCCAACGTTTTGATGTCGCTGATTTTAACCTGGATTTGAAAATCAGGATCTCGCCAATACCCGGTCAACAATTGCTGCACGGGAATGATGACTTCGTTATCCAGGCTTTCGATGCCCATGAATTTCCCTTGCTTGGTCAATACGCCGATGACTTCAAGCGACCGGGAACCAATCCGGATGCGTTTGCCGAGGGGCGATTCGTTCACAAATAGATTCGTGGCGACATCTGTTCCAATGACGCAAACCGGACGCCCTGCCTCTGCTTCCATCGCGCTGATGAATCTTCCAAGATCGACAGTAAATCCACTCGTGATGAGAAATTGATCGGTGCTTCCGATGATAGAAACTCTTGAGGAACTCCGGTCTTGATAGCTCACCGAACGCTTCATTGAAACGACTGGCGCAATTCCGCGCGCCAGCGTCATCTGTTTCTCCACCTCCTTGGCTTGTTGCCAGGTAATCTCACGTCTTTTTTGAAACTTGTGCCATTCCCCCTGGGAACGCGCCATCCAGCTGAACCGCTGGACGAATAAGGTGTCGGCGCCCATGATAGAAATGCTGTTGTGAAAGGCGCGGTTCATCGCATCCAGGGCAGTTCCCATCAGCGTGACCGTGACAATACCAATCACGATTCCCAGCGTGGTAAGGACAGACCGCATCTTGTTGGCGCAGATCGCATCCCACGCGATGGCTAGTCCTTCTTTCAATTCGGTGAGGAAATTCACGGCGAATCTATTTTGTCACTTGTTCATCACTGGCGATAAGGCCGTCACGAATTCGCAAAATGCGACGGGCATGACGCGCAATTTCCTCTTCATGCGTCACGACGAAAACAGTGTTTCCTTTTTGCGAGAGATCTTCAAAGAGCGCCATGATTTCCACGCCCGTTTTAGAATCGAGATTTCCAGTCGGTTCGTCTGCCAGAATGATGGACGGGCTATTCACCAAAGCGCGGGCGATAGCAACGCGTTGCCGCTGGCCGCCCGATAACTCGTTCGGTTTATGCGTCACGCGATCGGCCAGTCCAACACTGGTCAGCGCGTCCATCGCCACTTGCCGCCGCTCATCGAAATCAATTCCAGAATAAATCAGTGGCAACTCGACATTTCGCAAAGCACTGGAGCGAGGCAACAAATTGAACGTTTGAAAAACGAATCCGATTTCCCGATTCCGAATCTCCGCGAGTTCATTGTCATCCATCTCACTGACATTGTTTCCGTTGAGCTCGTACGTTCCAGAAGTGGGTGTATCAAGGCAACCGAGCAAATTCATCAACGTCGATTTTCCCGAGCCTGATGGCCCCATGATCGCGACGTATTCACCGCGCTGGATTTCCAATGAAACATCCCGCAAAGCGTGAATCGTTTCCGTCCCCATCTGATAGCGCCGCGAAATATTTTGAAGACGAATGAGGCTCATGGTGCGAGGGCGGTTATTCCTTTTTTGCCGCCAAATCGGATTTCGAAACAGTGACATCTTTGCCATCTTCCAATTCGCGATTGATTGCTTTGTACGAGCCGGAAATAACGTCCTGACCTTCCTTCAAGCCATCCAGAATTTCATAATAGTTGTCGTCGCTGATGCCGCGTTTGACCTGAATCATCTTCGCCTTTCCATTTTCCACCGCGAAAACCACCTCGATAGGTTTGGCCGTTTCAGCGGATTTCTTTTTAACTTCTGTCCCGGCGTCCGAGGTTGATGCCGTTTCCGTGTCGTTGGTCTTAATCGCCGCGCCGTTGGTGGAATTGGGAAGGCGCGTCGTGACGCTTTGAATTGGAACGGTCAGGACGTTTGTGCGCGAACGCGTTTCGATTTCCGCCGTCACCGACATGCCCGGGCGAAATGCCCCTTTTTCCGCAAAACGAATTTTTACTTCAAACTTAGTCGCGTCCTGGCTGCTGCTGCCCGAGTTCGCCGTCACCGACTTCGCAGAATTGGCAATTTCGGTCACAGTTCCCTTGAATTGCTGATCTTTGAACGCATCGACCTCCAGCCGTGCGCTCTGTCCGACCTCGATCAACACCACATCAATTTCACCAATATCCACGCGCGTTTCCATTTCGTTGAGGTCCGAGACGATCATGATTTCGGTTCCCGCCATCATTGCAGTGCCGACCACGCGCTCGCCAATTTGTGAATTCAATTTCGTGATTGTTCCGGTGAGCGGCGAATAAATGGTTGTTTTTGAAAGGTCATCTTCGGCCCGTTGCAGCGCCGCGTGCGCCATGTGAATTTGTTGAAGCGAACCGGCCAGAGTCGATTTTGCCACGGTGAAAGCCGTCAACGCCTCCTGATGCATGGAGTCGGACACGAGTTTGTTTTTGTGCAATTGCTCGATGCGATCGAATTCCAATTTTGCTCGCTCCAGGTTGGCCGTCGCGGTGTTGCTGCTCGTCAGAGAATATCGATAATTCGCCTCGGAGGAATTGCGGCTCGCGATGTAATTGTCAGGTTTAATTTTGCAGAGCAGATCGCCCTTGTTGACGTGCTGGCCTTCTTTCACCGGCAATTCGGTAATTTCGCCGCTGACCTCGGGGCTGATCTTGACCTGAATCACCGGCTGAATTTTCCCATTCGCGACCACCAGTTCGGTGAGATTGCGTCGCGTTACTTTTTCTTTCTGCACGTTGATCGGGACATTTTTATTTTTGAAAATCGCGCCCAGGCTAAGTGCGGCGAGGACCAAAATGATTAAAGAAAAAACGATCAGTTTTTTCTTCCGTTTTCGAGTTTTGAGAGGTGGCATGATTAAACCTTTAGAGAATTCGCTATGCCGATAGTCCAGAGTTTTTAGTGAGAGGAGAAGATTTTTCGGCACCTACGAGCAGGGTTCTACTTTCCACTGAACAACAGGATTGGAGCAAACGTGAGCACGGCCCAGATGCTAAACAGCTTCCATAACGATCATTGGTCACTGAAATACCAATCCGAAGCGGGAATGCGACTGTTTTCACAGGCGAGCTTTCGCCACCTTCATGTGAGGCCTAAGGTTGTATTGAACAATATCAGCGAGGCCGGAGTTCGCGGCCTAATTGACGCGTAGGCATTTCACCCAGGACGATTTCAATTTTATTCGAGCGACCGTCTCGCTGATATGTAATCGGCACACGGGTTTTCGGCGGGGTTTGCGCAGCCATCAAGCGCAGTTGTCTGCTATCGGTGACAGGCTTTCCGCTAAATTCGGTAATCAAGTCGCCGGGACGAAAGTTCGCTTCCTTGGCAGGCGAATTGGGAGCTACACCGCCCACCAAAGCTCCGCTGTCTTGCGACAATTGCAGGCGTTGGGCCAGATCCGGAGTCACGTCCTGTAGCATGAGACCGAGATAACCGCGCACAACCCGGCCGTTTTTCATGATCGCTTCCATCACATCACGAGCCATGTTGATGGGAATGGCAAACCCGACGCCCATATTGCCCCCGCTTGGACTGAGAATTGCAGTGTTGATTCCGACGAGCCGACCTTCCGTATCAATCAGCGCGCCACCCGAATTTCCCGGATTGATTGAGGCATCGGTCTGAATGAAATCTTCGTAATCAACGATTCCCAGGCCGCCCCGTCCGACGGCGCTGACAATTCCCATGGTGACGGTTTGTCCAATGCCAAATGGATTGCCAATGGCGAGAACCACATCACCGATTGCCAATTGGTCGCTGTCGGCCAGAATCGCCGATGGAAGTTCGCCACCGTCAATTTTGATCACGGCGAGATCTGTTGCTGGATCAGTGCCGACAACACGGGCTGAATAATTTCGGGTGTCGTTCGCAAGGGAGACATTAATTTCATCGGCTCCCTCCACCACATGGTTGTTCGTAAGAATAAAACCTTCCTTTGAAATAAGGACGCCCGAACCGAGGCTGCGCGCGCGGAAGGTTCGCCGACGACTGCCAAAAAGTTCTTCAAACGGCATTAACTCCGGGTCCACATCCCGGCGCACAGTTTTGCTGGTGAAAATGTTCACGACGCTTGGGCCAGCGTTGGTAATGACTTTGGAAAAGCTGGTGGTGAATTTTGTATCGCGAGTCACCGGAGTCCGATCAATCAGGATGTGAGCGGGACCGGTTTGCACTTCAGAACGGGAGGCTCTTTTCTTGAACACCAGAATTGCGATAAAAATGAGTGCAAGAAGCAGGAGGACTTTAGAAAGCGACTTCATAGATTAGTGGCCGGTTTTTTGAATCAAGACCGAAGAATAGCTCGCAGCTCAGAAGCTCTACAATCAGACAAGCTCACGACGATTCAATGGCGGAAAGCCGTTCTTTTCCCAAAGGGTTTTCCACGAACGCTTCTTAAAGTTCCGGAATAAATTGCCGGGCTTAAAGTGCTGGCGATTGAACCGTGGGGAATGCGTTTTGAACGCACACTGGGGATAGGATCTATCTTGCGGGAAGGGCAGGGAACTGCGACCGCCTCAAGGCGCGGTCGCAGCTTTTGTCATCAGCGCATAAATGCGCCGGTTGCATGATTCTATGGTTTCGCAGCGTCAACTTTGGCTTTTTCCAGCTCGGCTTTCGCTTCGGCTTTCTTTTTTTCAGCATCTAGTTGGGCTTGAACAGAGTCTTTTTTGGCTTCGATTTTTGCCTTGTTAAGTTCTGCATCAGCTTCCGTTTGGCTCTTCGCGGCTTTCGCGGAGGCATCGACAGCATCTTTTTGATCGTTAAGAGATTCCTGAGTCATGTCCTTACGATCGTCGATCGCTTCTTTTTGTTTATCACAGCCCACGAGAGCGATTGCAGCGAACACTACGAGTATTGTTTGTTTCATATATAGTTTTTTGGTTGTTTAACCAAGCGGAGGATGTCGAAGAAGGCGCGCGAGCGCTATGGGGTGTTTGCCCCATACAGCCTTGCTCAAGCGTTGAAGCAAATCCGTTTCGTGCGGGCGCAAATTACGAGTCCGCTCAAACCACGAACTCTAATTCCTGCCGACGCGGAATGATTCCCTGCTCGTAAGCGCGGTCAAGGAACAGGCGAATGGATTTTCGCCCACGATCACCATAATCCAAGGTCCAATGGTTCACATACATGCCAACAAATTTATCGGCGAGGTCATGCCCCATGTCTCTGGCGTACTGCAACGCGTGCTGCACCGCTTCCGCACGATGGTCCAGGCTGAACTGAATGCTGGTAGTTAAAATATCAGAAATAGCTTTTCGCGTGGCAGGCTCAAATCGTTTGTGAATCACATTGCCGCCGAGCGGTAAAGGAAGCCCTTCATTTTCTTCGCCCCACCATTTTCCTAAATCCTGGCAAACCACCAAACCTTCGTTCTGATAAGTTAATTGGCCTTCATGAATGATCAGGCCGAGGTCAGCGTTCCCCGAACGAACCGCCGCAAAAATTTGGTCGAATGGAACAACGACGAAGTTGATCTCGCGCGCGGTTTTTCCCAGCCAAAGTTGCAGGGCAAGAAACGCGCTGGTCATCGTTCCGGGAACCGCGATTTTCTTTTGCGTAATTTCATCACGATTGAAGTTCGTTTTTGCCACCAGCATTGGACCATAGCCATCGCCCATGCTAGCGCCGCTTGGAAGTAGCGCATATTTATCACTCACGTATGCATAAGCGTGAATGCTGATGGCAGAAATATCCAACTCGCCGCGAGTCGCTCGCTCGTTCAACGTTTGGATGTCCTGCAATACATGTTCAAACGCAAATCCACTGGTTGGAATGAGGTCCTTGGCCAATGCATAGAACATGAACGCGTCATCTGGGTCAGGCGAATGTCCCAGCGTTAATTTTTTTTTCTCCATCGAGGAAAAATTAAAGGGGAATCCTAAGTTGTCACTCGCCAAATAATGTTGAAGATAGCTCGCAATATCCTGGATCTGAGTTCGGATTCCATTTTCCGCGTGATGGAAAGTTTGCATATGGCGAATCAATATTCAGGAACGGGAATCGGATTGGCCATCGCACGACGGGGCGTTGAAAGATTGGGTGGACGCCATTGGCCTGAACTCGGCCCCGAATTAAGGGAGCAGTTTTTGGATTAAACTTCCGAAGGCGCTTTTCTAACGGATGACTTTTTAACAGACAAAAGCCGTTGGAGAAATCCAACGGCTTTTGCTTTACGACGGTCAGCGACCGAAGGAATTATTTCTTTTTCTTCGCAGCGTTCTTTTCTTCCAACGCGGCCTGAGCGGCAGCGAGACGCGCAATGGGAACGCGGAACGGTGAGCAACTCACGTAAGCCAAGCCGATGCGGTGACAGAATTTCACGCTGTTTGGTTCGCCGCCGTGTTCGCCGCAAATGCCGAGCTTGATGTCGGGCCGTGTTTTGCGGCCTTTCGCCACCGCGATTTTCATCAATTCGCCGACACCGCTCTGGTCAATGCTCGCGAACGGATTTTGTTTCACGATTTCCTGTTCCTGATACGTCGGGAGGAACGTGCCGGAATCGTCGCGGCTCATGCCGAGGCAAGTTTGCGTGAGGTCGTTGGTGCCGAAGCTGAAGAACTCCGCGTTCTCCGCGATTTCATCCGCCGTCAAAGCGCCGCGCGGCACTTCGATCATCGTGCCGACCATGTAGCTGAGTTTCACTTTCTTTTCCTTCTCAACTTCTTTGGCGACGCGGTGAACGACTTCGAGTTGCAAGTCGAATTCTTTTTTGAACCCGACGAGCGGGATCATGATTTCCGGTTTGCACTTGATCCCTTTTTTCTGAACTTCGGCAGCCGCTTCAAAAACGGCGCGCGCCTGCATTTCGGAAATTTCCGGATACGCGATGCCGAGTCGGCAACCGCGATGACCGAGCATCGGGTTGAATTCGTGTAATTCGTGAACGCGCTTGGTGATTTTCTCTACTGGCACGTTCAGCTTGTTCGCCAACTCAGTTTGAGCAGCGTGATCGTGCGGAAGGAATTCGTGCAAGGGCGGATCGAGGAAACGAATCGTCGCGGGATAACCTTTCAGTTCTTTGAACATTCCGGCGAAATCTGCGCGTTGATACGGCAACAATTTCGCGAGCGCTTTTTGGCGATCTGCGATGTTCGTCGCGAGAATCATTTCGCGCATCGCATCAATACGATTGCCTTCAAAGAACATGTGTTCCGTGCGGCAAAGTCCGATGCCCGTCGCGCCGAACGCAACAGCGTTCGCGGTTTGCTCAGGATTGTCAGCGTTCGTGCGAACTTGCAGACGAGAAACCTTGCTGCACCAGTTCATCAACTGCGTGAAGTTTTTGAACTTCTCCGTCGCTTGCGCCGCTTTGTTTTTTTCAACCAGGCCCGCGATAATTTCGGATTGCGCTGTTTTGATTTCGCCCGCGTAAACCGTTCCGGCGGTTCCATCGAT
>JBBQAX010000029.1:0-22246 GCA_038316905.1 Verrucomicrobiota bacterium
AATATTTCCCGCATCGCCTGGGCCAATTTTTCGTATTGCGGCAACGAATTATAAAGCTGCGCAGAAACCCGCAACAATCGTTTTGGTCGCTCTGGCCACGGAATGACCGGCACTTCAATTTTGTATGTGCGGCGCAGTTGATCCTGAAGCGGATCAGCGAACGCGGGCAGGTTAGACGCTAATTTTTCCGCTCCAGCAGGAATCGGAATAGCCGCCATGGAGCCAATCAATTCTTCGGGACACGGCAGCGGAATCTCCAGCGCATCACATATCGTTTTTTGAGCAGCAACGGCGAGCGCGCGATTCCGCTGCATGATTTCCTTCCAACCTCCCGGCCGCAATGAACCGAGGTAATGCAACGCGTTCGGCACGCTTAGACACGCGGACGGGTCCAGCGTCCCGGTCCATGAAAATTCGAGCAGAAACTTCGAACGATCTTTGCGGGGCGAATTCGCGGAATGACTGATTGCCAGCGGTCTAATTTGAGTCTGCTTTTCACGTTGCACATAAAGAAACGCCGCCGTTTTCGGAGCACAAATCCACTTGTGACAATTGCCGGTATAATACGTGGCACCGAGCTGTTTTAAATTCAGCGGAACCATTCCGGGTGCATGCGCTCCATCCACCAACGTTTCCACGCCCCGCGCCGACAATTCACGCACCAGCCGTTCGATTGGAAAAACCAAACCGGTCTGGCTCGTCACGTGATCGAGCAACGCCAGTTTTGTTCGCGACGTAACCCTACTCAAAACGCGTTCCAGAATTTGATCCGACGAATGGATTGGAAAAGGAATCCGGGCGACGACCAACCGCGCGTCCGATAATTCAGCGGCAAATTCCAACGCATTGCGCGACGCGTTGTATTCGTGATCCGTCACCAGAAGTTCGTCGCCGCGTCTAAATTTCAGCGAACGCAAAACCGTATTCACTCCGCTTGTCGCATTCGGAACAAAAACCAGATTGTCCAAGTCACCATTCAGGAATTCGGCCAAGTCTTTACGCGCTTGATCCAGCAAAGGTTCCAAATCGCGGACAAGAAACTGAACCGGTTCACGTTCCAAGCGATTGCGAAGTTCCTGCTGAAATTTCAGAACGGCCTTCGGACAACTCCCGAAAGAACCGTGATTCAGAAAAGTAATTTTCGGATCCAACAACCAAAGCTTTGGATCGGCAGCGGGTCGAGAAAGCGACTGCGTGCTGAAAGGTATCCGTTTCATTTAATTTTGAAACGCGCCAGGAAATCAGGAAGTGAGTTTCACAGCGTCTTCGCCCGTAAGAACAATTTGTTCTCCAGGCCCGGAAAATTTTGGCGCGCGACGAAGCAGGTATAAATCCAGCGCGCAAGCAACGCGGGCAAGGTGTTCTCGGGTCTTCACACGCCACGTCCAACGGCGGGATTGAAGATCAGGAGCAGCAAACGCCACCGCATCAAGGCCGTGCTGCCGCGCGATCCAGAGCGCGCGCGGGCAATGAAATTTTTCTGAAACGATCGTGCAACGCGACAGCCCGAAAACAACTTTCGCGCGAACGACGGAATCCAGTGTGCGAAAACCCGCGTAGTCGCGAGTAATCGCGCTCGCAGGAACACCTGCAAGAACCAAAGCGTTGCGCATGTCGGTCGGCTCGTCATAACCCGCACGGTGATTATCGCCACTCACGAGCAAACCACGGACTTTGCCAGCGTGATACAACGCGGCAGCAGCAGTAATTCTTTGGTTGAAATGCAGATTCGGATTGCCTTGCCGGGTAAATTTCCCCGTACCAAGCACCAACCCGATGTCGTTTCGCGGAACCGATTCGACTAAATGAAACATTCTGTTTCGAGCGGCGTTTTTGCAAAGGTGGTTCGCACCCACAATCATTCCAGCGGAACCTATAAACGCGACGGCAAGTCCCAACAGAATTTTATGACGATGCGTGCGAACCAAATAAGCCGCTTTTTGAAATCTCGTTTTCATCTTTATACCAATTTGCAAGACGGGATCTGGTGTCCAAATTCATCGTCGAAAAAATCTTGCCAGCCATTTATAGAGCCACTCGAGTGCTTTCGACAGCGGATTCTCTTTACGACTCCTGGTTTCAGAAACGCAAGACGTTCATCCGATACTGATTCACCGCTCCTGTTCGTGATTAAACCGAACTCTTTTTTGCGATCAACCGAACTTCGTACTCAGGAGCGGCGAGGAGCGCCAACGCGTGAATCGCAAAGTAGGCAGCACGGCCCAGTCGAAGTTTTATGGCCAGGAGGGCGGCAAAGCGATCGAAGCGAAATTTCTGCAAGCCACCTTCGACGAAGCTGAATCCACAGGTTTCAACAAGGTTTCCCAACGTCTGAACATTCCATGAAAAGAGATGATGGTTCGGTTCTCTCGTATTGAACTTCTGGTAGCGGCGTTCTCTTTCATACGGGACAAACAGAAGCAACAAACCGTTTGGTTTCAAAATGCGACGCATCTGCGCGAGCGCTTCAGTCGGCGATGAAAGATGTTCGAGCGCGTGATGACAAATCACGACGTCGGCGGTGGCGTCGGCGATTTCTTCAGGTTTATACACAAACTCAATTCCGAGCTTTTGCACCTCCGCTTCGAGCAAAGGCGAAATGTCGCAACCGATTTTCCGGCGACAATCAAGACGCGCAAGATTCCATCCGTAGCCGACGCCGAATTCAAAAACGACATCGTCGGGCGAAACGTGTGGTTGAAATTTTCTCGCGCGCAACTCGAAAATCCACGGAAGCGCCCGAGCGGGAATAGCACGTTTATCGACATGATATTTCGCGCTGGAATCGCCAGAATAAATTTCAGTCACATTGAGTTCGGACATAATCCAGGACGCAGGCTTTACAACCGTTCTGGCTCTTGGCGAGCGGAGTGCCAGATCGTTGTAATGCTGACCGTCGTTCGGTGGTCGTGAATCTGATAAATGATCCGATACGGAGGAAGCGAAATTTCACGAACATCATCGCGATCTAGTTTTAAAAACTTTTTTCCCGTTCTAGGAAATTTGCCCAAAAGCAAAATTTCCTCGATGATTGCGTTACCCAGCTTTTCCGCCGCGGTCGGATTGTCGCGGGAAATAAACCGAACCAAATCGCTAAGTTGATTCAGCGCTTCTGGAGACCAGATGATTTGGTAATCCATGAATTAAATCGTTGGACGACTTCTTCGTGAGGAATGCCTTCGCCTCGTTCAATCTGCGACATCCCTTTTTTGACAGAGGCGAGAAGAGCCAGTTCGTCCACGATCTGCACGAACGAGGCTTGTTCGGGCATTTCTTTCACCGCTTCTAAAACTAATTCCCGGTCGCTCATAGGCGAATTATGCGCTGAAAAAATTATCGGTGCAAATTCAAATCGCGGGTGCGGTCCTTGTCATTACCCACATCTTTCCTCTGCCAGAGGTGGGTTTTTTCGCGCTGCGACAAAACAAGCCCGCGTTCAGCGGGCGATTGGAAATGGTCGCCAGCGTTCCGTTGCGCCGCTGGACGCGGCGCTACTTGTCGCAGCGCGACAAGTTCCACCTCGCGCCAAAAAAAGATGTGGGTAATGACAAGGGTGCGGTTCAGCTTACAACCTGCTCAATAGGCATGGTGAACCTGCAACGTGGATTAGAAGAAAATCCTGAACATCCCCAAAATTGTTTGCCGAGATTATTACCTTTCCTTGCCGTTTGCTTAATCATTTCACGTTCACATTTAGGACAAAATTTCCGTTTGTCGTTCAGCAGCTTTGAAATTTTTTGTCTGTGCGTTACCGTCGCCTCCTCAATCATTGTAACAATATCATGCTCCTCCAGAAGCCGGATTCCGTGTTTCTGAGCCAAGCTTTTTGCATCATCGGTATAACCGCGAACCGTAATAAAAACGCCTTTTGAGATTCCGGTATCAGTCAGCGTCCCAAGAAATTCTCGAATCTGACGAACACCCACCGTCCATTTGTTCCATTGCTTACACTGAATGACGAATCTTTCGCTTCCTGATTCCACAGTCAAATCCACGCCGCCATCTGGATTTGCGCCGCCCAGTCGTTTAACCTTGAAGCCGCGACTCTCATAAATCAAACCGATCAATTTCTCGAATTGAAACCAATCAATATTACGCAGTTGTTCGAGCAATGTGGGTTTGGGAACTACCAGTGAATCTTCAAATTTACGCTGTGGCAAATCAACCTTCCGATCAAAAGTTTGCGAGGGTCTTTTCCGGGTCACAAGCCATCCAATGTAGATTAGGAAAGAAACTACTGCGATCCCAGCGCCTAAAACGATCAACATCCGACTTTGCGGAACAAAAAACCAAGCTCCAAACATCAGCATGACGAGACCACCGATGGCTGGGACAATATCTTCTTCTCGTGAGCGTCGTGGCATAACTTTTATATCGCAATGGGCGCTTTGATGCCGGGATGCGGGTCGTAGCCGACGAGTTCAAAATCTTCATATTTGAAATCGTGAATATTTTTCACGGCGGGATTTAATTTCATTTGTGGCAGCGAACGCGGTTCGCGGGTGAGTTGCAATTTGGCCTGATCGAGATGGTTTGAATACAAATGCAAATCGCCGAAGGTGTGGACGAAGGTTCCTGGTTTCAAATCGCAGACTTGCGCGACCATCAGCGTGAGCAACGCGTAACTGGCGATGTTGAATGGCACGCCCAAAAATAAATCCGCGCTGCGTTGGTAAAGTTGGCAACTGAGTTCGCCGTCCTGCACGAAAAACTGGAACATCGTGTGGCACGGCGGCAGCGCCATCGTTTCGATTTCTCCGACATTCCACGCGCTGACAATTAAACGGCGGCTGTCGGGATTTTTTTTGATTTGAGAAATGACGGAATCGATCTGGTTGATGGAACGGTTGTCGGCGGTTCGCCAATCGCACCATTGCGCGCCGTAAACGCGACCGAGATTTCCCTCTTTGTCGGCCCATTCGTTCCAGATGCTGACGCCGTTTTCATTCAGGTATTTGGTGTTCGTGTCGCCACGCAAAAACCAAAGCAGTTCGTAAATGATAGATTTGAGGTGCAGCTTTTTCGTCGTGAGAACGGGAAAGCCATCCGCGAGCGGGAAGCGGGCTTGCGCTCCGAAAACGGAATAAGTGCCGGTGCCAGTGCGGTCAGGTTTGAATTTTCCTTTGTCGAGGACGAGGCGCAGAAGTTCGTGATATTGGAGCATGTGAAATTTTATTAACACCCTGCTTTAGCTGGGTGGATTGCGTCGCGCAAAATTAAAAACCGTTTCAACGGTTTTGACGAATCGAAAAATTTGCGATGTGCGTAAAACCGTTAAAACGGTTCCGCTCCAGTTCATTCGAAAATCACCGGGCTAAAGCCGCGGTGTTAATGAGAAATGGATTTTTCAGGAGCTTTCTCAACTTTCAACAGCGCGCGACGCTTGGCGATTTCGTCCAGCGTCACAGCAATGACGCGTTGCAGATCACGTTGTTCGCGCTCGAAAAACCACGCAAAAACTGGCTGGATCAGGAGCAACGTCCAAAGCCAGGGCAACGCGGCTCCGACAATTCCAATGATCAACAACTCGAATCCAAGCGCCGACCAAAATGCGACTTTCGCCGGCAGCGACCACGAAGTGCGCAAGCGGCAACGGAACAGTTGTTTGCCTCCCGGATGCGGCTCCGCCACGGTCGTCAGTTGTAAATGGCTCCAGCGATTGCCGAAAATTTCCACATCGAATTCGCTCCAGCCAGTATCGGTTTTGTATTGCCACCCCTGCTCTTCCAACCGCACCAGAATGCTGCGTAGAAAATCAATCCGGTCCATCCATGTCTCCGCCCAATATTCGACGTGATCGATGCGTTCGTTTTTGTCTTTCAGCCGCACTGTTTCGAGATTTTCGTAGGCGGCTTGCGGCGTCGCGCGGATGTTTAATCGCCCCTGATAACGCGCCCAACCGCGCCAGATTGGTTGCAGAAAAAAGAGCAGCGCAATGAGGGGTCGCGACCAGAAGCGTTTCTTGTTTTTCGGCAATTCCGCCTGAGAACCAGCGGCGAGGCAAATCGCAATCGAGATGAACACGCTGATGAGTCCAAGCGGCAACAAGTGATGGAACGGAACCGACAAAACCAGGAGCGGCAAGGTCACAAGGACGTGATATTCGAGCGTTGTGCAAAGCATCAGTGCGGAGGCTGGTTCAGCACGATAAAGGGTTTGAAAAAACCCGGTCGCGAACGTTCCGTGGTAAATGATCGGTTTGTTCAGCTCGATTCCAAATTTTGATGCGGTGTAAATTCGGCCTTGCCACATGCTGCCGCCGAACATGTTGAAATATTCCGGATGCCGCCGCACGAGCAGCGCTTCTGCTTCGCCGTAACCGTGTTGTTGTTTCAGATAACCGCGAATGGTCGAACGACGATAATGCCAGACAAATCCAGCGGGACTGAATCCAAGTTTGTAACCGCGCTGCTGCAATCTCCAGCACACATCAACGTCATCGCCGGCCTTGTGATAGGTCGGATCGAAGCCGCCGATTTCCTGGAGCGCCCATTTGTAAAACGCCATATTGCAACCGGGAATGTGTTCAGCGGTACGATCGTTCAACATCACATGCGCCGGTCCACCGGGTGAAACCTGCACCGCCGCCGCCACAGTTGAATCTTCTGGTGGAAGAAAATTGTGTCCGCCGATTCCGGCAAATTTACTGTTCAACAAATCGTGAACTAAATAGTAGAGCCAATCTTCGTCGGCGCGGCAGTCAGAATCGGTGAAGGCAATGATCGTACCTTGCGCCGTATCAATACCGGTGTTGCGCGCCACGGAAAGTCCCTGGTGAATCTGGCGAACGTAACGAACGTTTTTGAAAACTGCGGCGATTTCCTCCGTCGCATCCGTCGAGCCGTCATCCACGAGAATCACTTCGTAGTCGGGGTAGTTCAGGCGCTGGAGCGATTCGAGACAGGCGCGAAGCGTGCGCGCGCCATTGTAACTCGCCACAACGACGGAAACTTTTGGCGTCCGCAACAATGGAAAATAAGGAGCCACCGCAAATTGTTTTTGCACGATGGCGAAAGATTCTTTTTTCTGCCGATCGCATGTGGTTAGCCCCATCGCCCAATCGTCAATCTGGCGTCCGTCGCGATGCCAATCGTCGGTGAAGCTGAAAACAACGGTTCCGGCGAGACCGCCGCGAAATGCCGTTTCAATCTGCCAGTCGAGGATTTCGCATTTGTGCGCTTCGCCTTCGCGAATGGAATCAATTCCAAATTCGCCGACAATCAACGGTTTGGTGTCGGCATGCATCTGCAGACGCGCGAGGTAATTCTCAAATGGCTTTTGTTGGTGCAGATAAATGTTGAAGCAAAAGAAATCGATATTCTGCGGACGAAGAAATTCGGTCGGCGGATAATTCGCAAACGTGCAGAGACAATCGGGATCAGTTTCCTTGGCAACATCGACAAGCGCATCGAGAAAACTTTCCACTTGTTGCGCGCCGCTCCAGCGGACGATGTCAGGCGAAATTTCGTTGACGACGCTGTAGGCAAAAACGGCGGGATGACCGGCGCAGGCTTTGACCGCTTGGCGAACTGCCGCGCAGGCGTCCTGCCGCGATTTTTGCGAATCCAAAAAACAGAGGTGTTTGTTCCACGGAATATCGACCAGCAGTTTGAGATTTTTTTCGTGGGCGAGATCGAGAAGCCAGCGCGGTGGAACGGCATAAACGCGGAGAACGTTCGCGCCCAACTCGCGAACCAGTTCAAAATCCTGGGCGGTTTTTTCAGGGGGATGAAAGGGTTCGCCATCGTTGCCCGGGGCGAACGGGCCGTAGGAAACTCCCTTGACGAAAAATTTTTCTGAGCCGAGGCGAAAGAATTTTCCGTCGAGTGAAACGCGGGTCCGAAGTGTGCCAACTGAATCCATCAAAATTTAAATCGCGACTTGATTTGCACTAGAGATATTTTTTTCCGGTCGAGAGCAACGAAGTCAAACCGGTCATTTGACATTGATCGTTAAATTGTTTCGTTCGAATACGGTGCCTTCAAAAAAGGCGAGTTGCGCGAGGGCTTTGTTGTAATCGGCCAATGCGCGAATCTCTTCGGACCGGGCCGTCGTTAAATCCCGCTGCAATTGCAACACCACGAAGCTCGTGCTTTTCCCGTTTTCCAATTTCTTCTGCTCGGCTTCGAGCGCGGCTTCAGCATAGAGGCGCGCCTGTTTGGTGGCATCGACGCGCTCGAAATTGGTTCTCGCCAAATCCACCGCATTCTCGATTTCCATCAGAATGCCTTGTTCGAGCCTTTTCAGAACCAGCAGCGTTTGTTCTTTTTCGGCTTTAGTAGCGCGATAGCGGCTGCGCGGACCCCGGTTACTGAGCGGAATACTGAAGACGACTCCGTAGGAATAGGCGGGGCTGGTCTCATTGCGAATATCTTCGAGGGAACCACCAAAATGCCGGTCCAATCCGTTCCGGCCATAACTGCCGACCAAATCAAGCTGCGGAAAAAGTTGGTTGTGCTCGTAACGCAGAATGATGTCGCGACGTTCAATATCCACTCGTGCCTGTAGCAAGTCAGGGCGTAGCGCCATTCCTTTTTGCCAGCTCTCGAGGAGGTTAAATTTTTGCGGTATCGCGATCAGCTTTTCCAGAGGCTGAATATCAACTTTCTGCCAATCGCTGTAAGAAACAGTCATCAAACCTTTCAGAAGATTCTCCTGCGCCTGCAACTCGCGCCGGGCGCTCAACAGCTCAGCGCGGCTGGCGGCGGCTTGTGCTTCGGCCTGTTTTTCGTCGAGAGGCGCAAGGGCACCGACTTCCACACGGCGTTTATTTTCAGAGAGCAAACGATCTGCAAGCTCCAGCGCTTTCTCCTGAACGCGAACGTTCTCGATGGCAAAAATCAAATCGTAGTAGGCTTGCTCGACACGATTGACCACTTCCATGATTCGCGTTTGAACCGCCAGTTCGGAAATCTCCAAGGTCTTTCGGTTTACCCAAATGGCCTGACGCGTGGCATCGATCCAAAAATTTCTGAGCAAAGGCTGTGCGAGATCAACCGAGGCAGTCGGGGCATATTGAACGCCTCCCTGGACTGTGTTACCGCTGCTCCGATCCATGATACCTCCGAAGTCGTAGGTCAAACCGGTGGGAAGCGCACCCGCGAGGCCGACATCGTAGAACTCGCGGTCCGTTTCGTTCGCTGTCGCCTGCAAACCAGATACTGGATCAAACCGGCCTTCTGAAGAACGATAACTTTTGATCGCGCGCACGCCAAAGGTCGGATCATACGCTCCATAGACGCCGCTAATATTGAACTGCGCGATTTGCGGCCCAAACCGTTCGATCTGCACATCCAGGTTGTTCTGCAATGCGAGCTGGATCGCCTCCTCTAAAGTCAGCGGACGAATCTGGTTGGTTTGCGTTTGAGCTTGAAAAGGCGCTATCGCAAAAACACCGAGCGCGGCGGCAAAAATGATTTTCTTAAAGCACATTAGTTTCAGGAGATTGCTTAACTCAAAAAGTTTCGTCAACTTTGCGCTACTCGGCCGCAGCGCGTTCTAATCGGTCTTTGACGGCACGCCAGGGGCCGGTATTCGGCAAAGCTTCGACAACAATCAGGTCCGCGCCGGCTTCGTCGCATTGATGCAGCTCGGCGTAAATCGCGCGGGCAAACGCTTCCGGATCATGCGGAATCACGGCGACGTTTCCGAGTTTCTCAATTAATGGAATCTGCGTATGCGAGATGATATGTGTGCGAGAAGCTTTGAAACCCCAACCGGAAAGTTGACGCAAGAGATCGGCCTCATCTTTCCAATCGGCAATCATCAATTTTGCTTTGGGCGAGTAATGTTTCTTCAGCAAACCGGGACTGCGAAGGATTTCCTCGCTGTCGCCGAAACCCAACGTTAGTTCGCCAGTAACGGCTAGAAGCGATTCGGCGTGGATCATTCCCGGTCGCAAAAGCCGCGGCGGTTGCACGGTCAAATCAATGACCGTGGATTCAATCCCGACCTGCGATTGTCCGCCATCAACGATCAACGAAATTTTGTCGCCGAGACTTTTTTTCACATGCGCGGCGTTGGTCGGAGAAATCTGGTTGGATGGATTCGCGCTGGGCGCGGCCAGCGGAAAATCGCACTCCTGAATCACCGCTTGAATAAATGGATGACTCGGCCAGCGCACGCCAACCGTTTCGCCACTCGCTGTCACCACATCGGGAATTTTCTCGGAACGTGCCAAAACCAACGTGAGCGGTCCGGGCCAAAATGCATTGGCTAATTTCTCAGCCAGCTCCGGCCAATCGGCAACGCAACGTTTCGCCATTTCCAGACTGGTGACGTGAACGATGATCGGATTTTGCGCGGGACGACCTTTGGCTTGGAAAATTTTCGCGACGGCGTTTTCGTCGAAGGCATTTGCGGCGAGGCCGTAAACCGTTTCCGTTGGCAACGCGACGAGTTCGCCCGCGCGCAACAATTCCGCCGCGCGATTCACCGCTGCTTCAAACATGACCTTAGTGTGTGTCGGTAGAATTTCGGGCGCGGAAGACGATTTCATCAATGTCGTTTGAGTTGTAGTCGTAACAGGAAACATGCGCAAGACACGCGAGCTTTGATTGGGAATTTCGGGTGCGATTAGAAGCAGGTGAGATTCAACTGAAACGACTTTGGACTGCGCGGGACATGTCCCCGCTTTAGCTGCATCGTGGAAAACCAGGAACATTGCGATTAAACCCGAACTCCGAAGTTCAAAATCCGAAGGCCGAAAGAAATCCGAAGCCGGAAGGCCAGATTGGCTGCGGAACGGCAGTGAGTCACAAAGCACTGTTTCGGGCCTAAGCCGGAAGTCGGGTTGGACCTTCGGATTTCGGCCTTCTTTCGGATTTCGGAATTCGGGTTAAAGCAGCATGGCGATGCGAACCGTGCAGGAAAAGCGGCGTCATGCCGCCGCAGTCCACAGAAAAAGGCGCGCCTGCCTCAGTCACTTCTATTCGTTGGCAGCGACGCCCTGACGAGGAGTTATTGTTCTCTCGCCCGGTAGAACAACGTCTGATTGGTTCCGGGCACATTGAAGAGTTGGAACTGATTCGTGAGCGTGTGTTGTGCAACCGGGGACCAAACCGGGTCGATCAGATCCAACGCCCTTTCCAGGACATAAGTCTTGCCTGGCGAACCGTAGATAAAAATCGTTCGCTCGTCGTTCGTGGAGAGCAATGCTTCTACCAACGGCGCTGCGCCGATCACTACGATGCGCCCATCGTGAGTAAATGTTTTTGGAACCAACGCGCCATTGGGTTGATGTGCGATCAGTTCGGAGAGGCGCACCGCGACAAAGGCAGAGATTGGATTGGAAGCCACGGTTGAAAACGTGAGATCCGCGAGCGGCGCAGCGGTTGAAAGGACCTGACCCGAAGCGGCGGTCAAGCTCAGAAGGTAACGGTCGCCGCCGACAGAATCCGTGGAAACCGAGCCGATTTCTGGAGCAAGATTCTGCAAGGCGAGATTGGTCACCCACGCGGACGAGACTTCAACTGCGAAGGAAACATTCGTAATGGCCGTGTTCCCTAAAACGCTGATGGGCAGACTGCTGGTGTCGCCCGCCTGGGCAATGGCCGAGCCGAGAAATAAATCCAGATAATTCCCGACCAACACCGTGAAGGTCTTTGAATCACTCAATGGCGGATTACCGTTATCCGTGACCGTGACGGTAATTTGATTCGTGCTGCCAGCCTGAGCACGGGTGGGCAACCAGGCGAAAACTCCATTCGTTACATTAAGCCGCGCTCCTGCCGGTGCTCCGGAGGCCAGCGTGAAAGAGAATTGGTTGCCCGGAAGATCGGGGTCCGTCACCACGTTTGTGAACAGAATGGGTGACTCCACATAACCCGTTCGATTAGATATGCCAGCCAGGATCGGGGACTGATTAACCTCGTTAACCGAAATTTGGAAAGTTCTCGTGCCACTGCGATTGGGTATTCCGTTATCGGTCACCCGCACGGTGATGAATGGCGCGCCCGGACCTTGTTCCTCGGATGGCGTCCAACTGAACACCCCGGTGTTCGGATTAATCGTCGCACCCACCGGCGCTCCGGAATCGAGACTGAAGGTGAGGACATTCGTGGGAATATCGGCATCCGTTGCCGTCGCGGTGAACGTCAACAAGTCCCCTTCGTCAATGGTTTGATTGGGAATCGCGGTGAGTTCTGGTGCGGTATTTGCCCCCAACTGTTGCCACACATTTGAAAGAGTGATCACGCCACTGTTGCCGGCGCGATCTTCAATCCCCGTCGTGTTGATGGTCAGCAAATAATTTCCAGGCGTCTCCGTCACCGCATTCAGCCCGTTGATGCCATACCGATTGCTGGAGATAAGAGTAATCGTGACGCTGTTGGTAATGAGATTGTTGGTATTGGCGTCGCGGGTGAGAATCAAATCAGTATAGTCAAAAGTGCTTTCATTGATTGCTTCCGTGGACGTGATGGCAATGGTCGAAACGGGATCAGTGCGGGGCGTTTGCACAGCTTCCATTGTCAGCACGGGCGCTTGCACGTCCAGAAACAGATCGATGAAACTGTCGAGAGACACGTTCCCGGCAAGGTCAGTGGCATACGCGCGGATGCGATGAATTCCAGACCCGCTCAAATCTAGCGCCCTGTTGAATTCCGTGCCGATCGCGGTGGATGCGCCGAAGTCTATCCCGCTCGTCACATCGATCAATCGCACCGTCAAATTGGTTTCACTTAAACTACCGGTGAGCGTCGGCCGGTTGGTGTTGCTGAGTCCGTCAATGGCTGAAATACCGCGATCAGGAACAATGGCGAGGTTCATCGGCGCAGCCGGAGGAGTAATGTCCATCGTCCAGCTTTCGGAAGCGATGCCGTTCCCGGCGTTCCCCGCCAGATCATTGATGCCTGCGGCACTAACGGTGAGAGCGTAAATGCCTTCATTCCCAACCACGGAATTAAAATTACTGATGCGAAATGTC
This sequence comes from Verrucomicrobiota bacterium, assembly GCA_038316905.1. Lineage (GTDB taxonomy): Bacteria > Verrucomicrobiota > Verrucomicrobiia > Limisphaerales > CANJXF01 > CANJXF01. Next base: position 12,926 of record JBBQAX010000029.1, read on the forward strand.
GTCTCGCTGAGCGGCGCGACTTGAACCGCGCTGGTAATCAAGTTACCTCCACCGCCGCGACTCAGCACGACGTCGCGGTAATCAAACGTGGCCGGGTTGACAGGCTCCGAGAAAGTCACGTCAAGCGATTGCACCACCGTGCTGCGAGGATCGTTCGCCAGTTGTTCCACGGCGACGATTGTCGGGCCAGCAGTATCCAACAGCCATGCCTCGGAACGAGATCCCGCGCCGGGACTGCCATCAGCACCTTCGACACCCGCGACCTGAATTGTTAAAACGTAAGCGCCCGACGCCACGGTCGCCGTCGCCAGACCGCTGACGCGAAACGTCGTGGGTGAAAGAGACGCCACCGCAAGCGCGCTGCTAAGATTTGCTCCGCCATTTCGCGTCAACACCAAGTCGGTTTGATCAAACGTCGCCGGATCAATGGCTCGTGAGAAAACCACGTCCAACGTTGAAACCGGCGTATTGCGCGGATCAGGCGAGACGCTTTCCAGCGAGACAATGACCGGGCCGCCCACGCCCTTGGACCAAGTTTCCGAAAGCGAGTTGGTGACGGGATTGCCGCCGAAGTCGCGAATGCCGCCCGCCAGAACGGTGATCTCGTAGTTGCCGTCTGCGCCGGTCAAGCCAGCCAATCCTTCAATGCGATATGTCGCGTTGGAAACCAGCGCCACTGTGACCGAATTGTTAATCAGGTTGGAGCCGCCATTCAATGCGAGCGAGATGTCCTGATAATCCAACGTGCTCAGGTCAATTGGTTCAGAAAGAATCAAGTCCACGAACGAAACCGGCCCGGTCTGCGGATCGGGTGCAACATCCATCACGTCGAGAATCACCGGGTTGACACTGTCATTCACCCGGAAATAAAGCGTGTAAGAGCCGGTGCCATTGAAGTCCAGGAGATGAATCAAGTTTTCGCGGCGCACACCCGTCTGCGATGACGGGAAGCTCCGGTCCGTCGTCCAAACGTTATCGCCCACCCGCAACTCACGCCCATCCGAGCGCGTGACACGCGAGAGTTCAAAGCCCGCGCCGGGGTTCGGCAGTTTTAGATAATTCCAACCGGCGGTCATGCTCGCCGTCAATTGCACCTGCAAATCATTAAAGGAGGCAGGCGCGTCCGAGGTTGGATTTGACGCGAGGTTGACCAACGCCACGGTGCCGTCACTCAGGTAAAGTTTGTCCGGCAAACTTTCCGCGTCCGGTTCGTCGTTCACCAGAAAATCAGGCAAGAGGTCGTCGCCCGGACGATCCGTTCGCACGCTATGAATCAGTTCGTGAATTTCAACGCTGTCGATCAGGGAAAGATTGGCCGAGCCAAGCGAATCGACGTGTTCAAAGCTGGCCGAGTATTCGATAAACTTGCCTTGCAATGAGGAGGTGAAGAGCCATTGCGCGACCTGTGATTGGCCGGGCGGAATGTTGCCCAGGTTCGCCGTCAAGGTGGGCGAAAGCGCCTGCGTGCCGACTTGCGTCCCGATGATTTTGAAATCGATCAACAAACCTTTTTCGTTCTCGATAATTTTTGGCTGGGCTGAAGTGATGCGGAAATTGCGCGCCGCGCCCGCGCCGTTGTTCTTGACCAGAAGGCCGAGCGCGAACGGTTCGGCGGGTTCCAATTCAGGAGTGAATGGGTCATCGCTATAAACATCGCGTTGCTGGAAATATTTCAATTCCAAATTCGCTTCCGGGAACACGGTGATGGTGGAGGAAAGCAATTGCGCGATCACTTCCTGCCCGTTCTCGAGATAGCGCAACGTTCCTCCGATACGATAAATAGCGGGCGCGTTCGGGGCCGCCTCGCGCGTGGGAATGAACGTGTATTGTGCCGAACCGGAAGCGCCCGCCCCGATCTGGCCGCCGCCGTTCACATCCGATAAGCCGGTCAATTTCGGCTCACGAACGGCGAAGCGATCGGTGACGGAGTTACCCGCTTCATCGCGGAAATCGAGGGTGAGACGAAGGCCGGTGATGCTATCGCCCCCATCGTTGTCGATTTCGAGCGTGCCGAGAAAGGCCGCGCGCGTCATGACCGCTTCCTGTTCGATGCGAATGCGGACGCGCGCGCAAACCGCGCCGGTTTCGGCGGCTTGCGCCGGGCGGGTGTGGGTGGATTTCGTCCCGGCATGGGCGGCGCGGGCGGCGCCTGGCGCGCAATTTCCGCTCGTTCCCCCCACCGGCCCAAAATAAGGAGTGAAGTTGACACTCGCGGTGCCCTGGATCGGGCTGCCCCGCAAGGTGACATCGTCGATGGAAAGATCCAGCCAATCGAGGAAAGCCGAAATCAAATCGCAAATACAACCGAGGCTGCCTTTGATACCATCGAGAAAACCCGCGCCAGCTCCGAGCAGTCCCCCGCTGATTGCACCTACTGCCGTCTTGCAGGCCGTCTGCAACGCTGCTTTCTCGCATTCGGAGAGTTCGATGCCCGCGCATTGTAGAACCGCGTCGATCACTTCACACGGGGCATAGAGCAAGTTGCCCGCAGTCGCCGCCGCTTGCGCCGCGCCCAGGATTTTTTCCAAACACTTATACGCGCTCTGCCCCACGCAGAGGGGAGTCAGGTCGATCTGGCGGACTTGCTGAACGTTGTTGGGTCCGCATGTGTAGGAGTAACCCACGCCCAGCGGAAGCTTCGGCAGACAATCATGGACATCCAGTTCGCAACTGCCGGCCGCTGCCGAGCTTGCATATTTAGAAGCAATGCCCAGACGTGCGCCTGCCGACGTCCCGCGATGTCGAATCGTTACCGGGATACTCATCGAAGTTTTCGCGGGCAACACGCCGATCTCATTGATCAACGGCGTGATGATGAAGCGCGTGTCCTGCGGAACGTGAACCCGCACGTTATTGGCCGCGACCAATCCTTCATTGCGAATCTTGATTTCAAATTGCGTCTCCTGCCCGTCCACCACCATCGGCATGATGTTCGGATTCTCCACCACCACATTGGGGATCGGCACGTCCACTTCAAAAACTGATTCCAACACCACGCGATAGGTGTCCTGGATTTCAATCGGAACCACCGTCCATTGGTAGGTGACCGTCTGCCGCGAAATAAAAGGTTCAGCCAGATTGGTGATGCCCGGCAAAATCGTGACGGGTCCGCGGTAGGCTCCATGTTTCGCGGCGGAAGCTTCGAGCATGTAACTGCCTTCGCGGATATTCGTGAGCAGAACTTCCCCGTTGGTTCCAGTGGTTCCCTGCGCCACCACTTCGCCGTTAATCGCATCGCGCAGCAGCACCGTGGCATTGGTCACTCTCGGCGCTTCCGCCACGAAGTAGGTGTATTCATCCGTCACCGAAACGCGCAGGTCACCGATGGCATCGGAAATGGCGCGGAATTGAAACGGCACACTTAGCGAAGTGCCCGTGCCAATCAAAACCAGATTTCCGTCGTAACGCGTGAGTGGAAGATCGGCGGGAGGATCCAGCGCCAACGTGACGGTCGTCTTCTGTCCCGGCGCGAGCGATGGAATATTGGTTCCGCTGACTAACGAAATCCACGGCACGGAAGGCAAAGTCACGGTCAGATTTCCGCTGGAAGCGCCGCCTACATTGGAGACCTCAAACGCGACAACGGTTTGCGTTCCGCGCAGCACCCCACGATTAAGAAAAGCCGGATTTGCCACCAACTGCGGACGCAACGGCGCGACCTCCACGTGGACCGGAACGTTCAGTGTCACACCTTCCGCCGACATGACGTGGATTAAAAAACCGAACGTCGCCTGCTGCGAGATCGTGGTCGTCAGAGTGTAAGTAACCAGCCCGGTGCTGACGCCGCTCAATTGATTCGTGACATTCAACTGCACCGCGACTCCGGCGGGCAGGCTTTGCGCGACCACCGTCAATCCCGTCAGCGGCACCTCGCCGAGATTGCGCAATTCAATCTGCCCGCTACTTGGTTCGTTTGGCACGACGCGCAAGTTGACGCGCTCCGGGTTGGCGCGCATCCCGAGGATGGTGAACTGATCCTGGTTCGCGTCTTCCATCACCAGTGGATGATCGGCACCGACCACGTAACGCCCCGCCTCATTCGGCAACGGCTGGAACACCGCTTGAAAATCTCCGTTCGCATCAGCCACGGAAGTAATGACCCGGCGCGTGTTCATCACTTGAACCCGCGTGGTGACCAATTTGAAACGCGCGGGAGAACCATCCGCCGTGTTGTAAACGTGACCGCGCAACGGAATCGGCGTTCCATTTGCCACCGTTTCCAAATCCGCCTGCACCGTGGCGCGATAGGCCGGCTCCACACTCAGCGTCGCGGCCGTCATGTTGTTGGCTTCCGAACCTTCCGCGATCGAACCGCCCGCATCGGTCACGACCAAAATCCAGAAATCGCCAGGTGAAGAAGGCAAAAGAAATTCGTTGGTGCGCGTGTAAGATTGCCCCTCGCCGAGCGGCCCGTTGAATGGAACTGAACCCAGCAACGTGTCTCCGCCCAACTGATTATCCGTCGAAATATAAACTCGATCAATCCACGAGCCGCTGGCGGGAGCAAGACCATCATTGACCACGCGCCAACTCAACGTGATCCGCGCGTCCGTCAATCCATTGGTCGGCAGATTCACGCTCGCCACGCGCAAGTCGGGCACGTTGATGTCGGTCACATTCAAATTCGCCGCGCCATCGTTGTGGGCGGGAGCCGACGCCGTGATCGTGACCGGTTTGATCCCGTCGGAAATCCCATCCGCAACTCCACTGACCGTGAAATTGGCTGACACCTGCCCACTCGGAATCGACACCGAAGCGGCCACTTTCGCTTCACCCGGTGCGCTGCTCAATAAATTCACGATCAGTGCGGCTCCCGTCCCGGTGTTGCGCGTCACTGTGCCCGTAACCGTGCCGCCTTCCGCGACAAGAGCGTTCGACAGCGAAACCGTCAAGGTCGGGCCGTCGTTGTCCTGCACTTGAACCGTAACCGTCCCCCCACTCTCTTCCAGAATACGCCCGAACTCGGACAAAGGTTTTGCGATGATGTCCACGGAGCGAGAGCCAGTCGCCAATTGATCGTCCTGCATGCTGACGTTGAATGAAGTCGAAGCCTGGTTGGCCGGAATGATAACGCGCGGCGGCAGTGACAATTGCCCGACGGGTGTCGCGCTCAACAACACGATCAACTCGCGGCTGTTCACCAATGAACGCGTGACAGTTCCGAGAGTCGGGTTGGGCGCGCCTTCCAACACGGTGGAACTGGCGAGACTCAGAGAGAGCGAGACGCTGTCATTGTCGGTCACATCCACACCGGTGGAAACCGTGGTGTAATTCGAGGCGGCGGCCTGAATATTTACCGACCGTGTTCCATCGATGAAATCGTTGTCCACCGCATCAATGGGAAACGCAACGCTCCGTTGGCCCGCGCTGATCGTGGCTGAAACAGGCACGATAAGTTTGCTCGTGTCATCACTGGTCAACGTGACCAGCAACTCGCTGTTCGTCTCCGCATTGCGCGTCAGATAACCGAAGGCCGCGCTGGCTCCAGCGTTCTCCGCGATGGGTCCGGAACCGATCTGCAAGAGCAGTCCGCGCGTATCATTCTCCGTGATTGTGAGCGTATTGGAAACGGAACTGAAACCTGCCGCGCTCGCCGTGATGTTGACGCTGCGATTGCTCTCCACCAGAGAATTGTCCTGCGCCGCCACCGGGAAACTGGCCGACGCCTGTGTTGCTGGAATGGTGACAGTCGCCGGAACCGTCGCAACGTTCGTGTCGCTGCTTGAAAGCGTGACGATGAGCGCGCTACTGGTGTCCGTGTTGCGAATAACCGTTCCCTGGCTGGCATTGCTCCCCCCGCCTTCGGAAAAGGATTGCGTCGTGAAGACCAGACTCAAGCTGGACGGCAACAGGATCGCTTGCTCATCAATGGCCGCATTGTTCGTTTCATTCAACTCAAAGACCTGGTTGCCGGAATCGGTCTGCACCACAAAAAATTGATTGCCCGCGCTGAAGGCGGGCAGCGTGACTCGCTCAGTGCGGTTGGTAATCGCGCCTTCCGCCAATCCCGCGCTGTAGGAGAACGACGCCACATAGCGGTCATTGCCCACCGCCGCATCATTCGAGAGAAAAATTTGTTCGCTCCAGACTCCTGACGCGGGTGCATTGCCCTGATTGCTTACCGTCCATGAGATTTCAACTGGTTGTCCCGGCAAACCGCTGGTGGGTGCGACGATGTTAGTGACGACTAAATCCGGTGAAGGCGCGACCAGAGAAGTGCGGGTGAGCGTCGCCTCATTGTTGGTCTCGCCCGTGCCGGTGGAACTGAATTCAGCAATCCCATTGAAAGTATCGAGCGACACCGTCACTTCAATCTGGCCCGCCCCGCGCGTGCCTTGCGGAAGTTGGAATGAATATTGTCGGCTCCGGGATTGCCCACTCGCGATCGGCCCGTTCGTCGCCACCGCCGGATCGTAATACAAAACGATATTCAGCAGCGTTTCCGCAGTCGTCGTGTTGCGAATCACGAGACGGTCATAAAATGCGCGATCAACCGAAGCGCTGCCGGAATTCGTGTCGTCCCAACGCACCGTCAGCGTGTCACCGGAACGCAGGTTGGCCGGTGTCACCGTCAGATTGGTGATTCCCAGGTCAGGATAGGCGCTGAGGGTGGAGACGCGTGTCAGCACCGCCACATTGTTGCTCTCGCCCGTGCCGGCTGGATTGAATTCAGAAATCTGATTATGAATATCCGCGCTCACACGGACGGCCAGTTCGCCCGCGCCATTCGGTCCATCCGGAAGACGAAACGAATACTGACGCGCGCGGCTTTGTCCATTGCTGATCGCGCCGCTGGCCGTTGCGTCATAGTAAACCGTAACCTGCGTCAGCCTCACGCCCGTCGTAAGATTGCTCACCACCACTAAATCTTGCCAGGAACCGACCGTCGCACTCACCCCCGAATTAGTATCGGTCCAGCGGATCAGAATTTGCGTCCCGGAGGTCAAGACCGACGGCGTCACCTCGAGACCCGTCACTTCCAGGTCGGCGGCGTTAATCTCAATCGGCGTCGCCGCCAAGTTATTCGTTTCATTCGACTCCAGTTGGTTGGAGGAACCGTCCGCCAGCAACAACAAATACTTAGGACCGACCGAACCCCCCGGCAGAATAACAGTGCGCGAACCGGTGTAAGATGCGCCCGGCGCAAGGGGCGTCGCCGCCGCCGCCGATTCAGTCGCCAGCAATGTGTCCGAGCCGTCCCGCACTTCGTCATTGGAAAGATAAATATAATCAGACCAATTGGCGGTCGCTGTGCCCGAACCAAGATTCGTCACCGCCCACGAAACCACGACGGTTCCACCCGCCGTTCCGGTGGCAGGCGCGATAAAATTACCCACGACCAAGTCCGGCGTGGCGATAGAGATCGGTTGAGCAACGGAAACGTTGTTCGTCTCGAAGCCGAATTCATAGACCACGCTTCCAGAATCCGTCACGACGAAGAGATTCACATTTCCGCTCACGTTGGCGGGTAAGGTCACCGTGGCGTTGCTTGAATAACTTTCTCCAATCGCCAGCGCCCCATTGTGTGTAATCGTCGCGAGGATTCGGTCATCGGCATTGCCCACATTCGCATCAGTGGAGAGAACGATCCGGTCTTGCCAGGAATTCACGGGCGTCGCAGCGGAAGCATTCGTCGAATTACGCACCGTCCAATTGACCGCAATGGCTTCTCCAACCGAGGCCACGCCCGGCGCGCTGATGGACTCGACTCGCAGATCCGCAAATTGCTCGCCCGTCGCGACTGAAATCGTTCCGCCGATCACTGTGCCGCTGATCTGGGTATTGCGCGCATAGACCGGGAAACCTGCCAGATTGAACGTGGTCCCCGTCGGAATGATAATGGTATCGAGGTAAAGCGCTTCCTGGCCCGGAGCGTTGTCGGAATTATTGACCAACGAGAGGTTCACGCCACCCGCTAGTTGCAGGGTGCCGTAAGCAAAATTGTTTGTGTAACCGGACGGAACGTTGCCCAGATCGCGCCCCATGATTTCCAACTGCCGCGCCCCGCCTCCGTCGAAAAGAACCCGCCCGCCCGCCGCCCATAGTTCCGAATTGGTGGTCGTACCCGTGAGACTGCCGGGAGAAAGGTGCAGCGTCGCGCCAACGAGTGACTGCAAGACCGCACCTCCCGAAAAGCTGATGCCGCCGCTCTGTAATTGGAAAGCTCCAGATGGGATGTTCAGGACGCCGGAGTTGTTGAACGTCACCCCGATAAACGACGTGGTCGTGCCCGCTCCGCTTTTGTGAAAGGTCCCACTATTGTTGAACGCATGTGCCGCAGGGGAACTCTGGCTGAAGTCTCCTTCTCCCGTCACATTGAACACGCCCGCGTTATTGATCACTCCCGCCGTCGCCACCGTGTAACCGAAAGTTAGATGGGCGCCGCTGTAATTAATCGTGCCGCTATTGTCGATGGTTCGATTCAATCCCTTTGTAAATGTTGTGCCGGTAAAGTTGGCGGTAGCCCCCGTCGCCAGGATCGTTCGGCCCGCGCCCGACATGGTGCCACCCGACCAGTTCATTGTCCCCGTGATCGTAACGTCCCCGCTGCCGCCCAAGGGGCCGCCAGAATACGTCAGACTGGGAATACTCTGCGCCGCATTGAAATTGACCGTCGCGCCACTGAGGGTCGCCGTGACCGCTGGCATGGTGTTGGCAATGGTAATCGTGCCTCCCTGGAAAACGACTACGCCTGAAGGCGAAAACGCTCCCGCGAAATTATGCGTGCCTCCATTAAACTTAATCGTGCCCGCGCCAGTGAGGCCGCCGCTGACCGGATGCAAAAAGTTGCCATTAAGTTCTAGCGTCGTTCCCGCTGGCACTTCCATGGGGCTGCTGATACTTCCACCTGCGTTGAGGTCCAATATCCCGCCAGTGAAGTTCACTGTTCCCGATTGATTGAAGGCCACTCCATTAAATGCGGTCGTCGTTCCCGCGCCGCTTTTATTAAACGTCCCGCTGTTGTTCAACGCATGGGCCGCGGTCGAACTCTGACTAAAATCTCCTTCCCCACTCACATTGACTGTTCCCAGATTATTGATCACTCCCGCCGCTGACACCGTGTAACCAAAGATCAGAGCGGTGCCGCCGTAATTGATCGTCCCGCTATTGTCGATGGTGCGGTTTAATCCCTTTATATTTGCACTGCTGAAATTGGCCGTCGCTCCCGCTCCCAGAATCGTTCTTCCCGTTCCTCCCATAATCCCCGTCGTCCAGTTGAAAGTCCCCGTCACCGTCACATCCCCACTCCCAGCCAGGGTGCCGCCGGTGATATTAAACACGCTGTTCGCACCAACCGTGCCTGGCCCGTTTAGAGTGAAG
>JBBQAX010000030.1:0-22160 GCA_038316905.1 Verrucomicrobiota bacterium
CGCCCCGCTTCGGGAGAACCGGGTTGATAATAAGCAGTCGTCTGGGATTTTTCCGCGTAGCTCGGAATGGGAACGACGCCGTAAGGCAGGCGCGGCAATTTGCCAAAAAGTTTCGCCAACTCCGGGTCAGCACGTTTGGCAATATCGCGATAACCACGCAATAAATCCTCTGCACTCGTGTAATAGAATTGCGGGTCTTTGCGCAGGAACGTGAGAAATTCTTCGAAGCTTCCTTTGAATCCAGATTGCACGATCACTTTATCCATTTCGCCGCGGATGCGTTTCACTTCGGAAAGACCGAGTTGATGAATTTCGCTCGGCGACATGGAAGTTGTCGTTCGTTCCCGAACATTGTAGGCGTACCAGGCTTTGCCGTTTGGCAAATCGGTCATGGCAATTTTTTCACGGGTGCCGGGAAGATAAGTTGTGGTGAGAAATTCATGCAATTTGCCGAACGCGGGGATGACTTTTTCCTTGAGAGCAGTCTCCGCTTCTTTGCGCAATCGAGTTCGATCCGATTCAGAAATGTCGCTTGGAAAATCGGCGAATGGTTTCAACAACGCATTCTTCTTCGGATCCGCTTCCATTTGATTTTTCACCTGCTGCGGAACTTCGCGCAACGTGATGCGCGGCGGAGTAACACCCGCTTCCAAACCTTTCTTCAGCAAAACGACCGTTTGTTCGATGAGATTCGGCAGACGATGGAGGCGAGCGATAATGTCTTCGTAATCTTTAGCTGATGCGTGTGGTGCGATGGAAAGAATTTGCGCTGAGTCCTGATGCACACCATCAAGTTGCGAGAGTTGAAGATATTCAGAAGGGAAAGCAGTGCCTTCGATCGCGCGCTCCTGATTCCGCTTGAACAAGTCGTAATTCAATTGCTCGTTCGCCGACAGTTTCTCGCGACGAATGGATTTAATAACTTTCAACGGCGCGAGGAGTTCGCGTTTGCGACGTTCTATTGCCGCCAATGAAATATCTGACCAACGATCATTTTGTCCGGGATAACCAACGTAAGTGGCGAACTCGGGACTTTCGCGCATGGTGTAATCCCAGGACAACTTCAACAAGTTCTCGAGACGCTCGCCGTCGGTTTTCTTGCTATCAGCCAGCTTAGCGCAATCACGTTCGAAAGCGGTTTGTGCGGTCGCGGGAAAACTTGTCGCAATAAAACCTGCACAGAAAATCAGAATCAAAATGGAGCGATGCATCTGCGGATGATTAGTGAAGAACCGAAAAAAATCTATTCCAACAATGAATATTCATTGAAGGATTTTCCAGCGGCGAAGTCTGAAAGTGAGTTGTCGTTACTACATAGCAAAGGCATAATATGCTCGGTCTTAGGAGTTCGATTTCTGAAACGTAAATGAATCGTTGGATCTATTTTTTGCTGTGCGTCCTCTTCGGCTTGATATTGCTGATGGCGGGCTGGCTGATGCCTATTCATTTGCGCGCAGTCGATGCCAGTGTTCTCCAACGTGCTGGCCAGAAAAGTCCCGGCACGGTCGAACGAGGTTTGGCGCTCGTCCGTGAAACTAAAACCGGTGCCGCCGAAATGTTGTTCAAAGCCGCGCAACAAGAACAAATTCGGGATCACCAGAAGCTTCGCGCTGCGATTGACGCCTCAGTGAAGCTCCATCCTGAACGGCAGATTTTGGGAACTGATCCACGGATAAAAGCTCTCCTCAGTTTTAAGGACAAGAAGTCGCGCACCCAAGCTGAAGCAGTGCCTTTCACCGATCTCGTCATTCAAGCGGAGAATCGCGAGGCGGCGCTGAAAGCCTTGCGCAACTCTCCAAATTCCGCCGTGCAACAACTGCTGCAATGCCGTGCTTTGACGAACACCGTTCTCTTCTCAGCTTCACAATCATCATCCGGGCAGGCGTTTGACACTGCGCTCTCCATCGGCGGACTTTTGCTCGGCGGACAACATTTGTCCACCGGCTTGACCGAGGCTACTTCGTCAAGTTCTTCGGACGCATTGAGCGGCGAAAGTTCTCGAGCGCTGGAACAAATTCTTCTCGATCTCATGTCGCTCGGCCAAAGATTCAACTGGGGCCAACTCGTCGCATTTTGCGAGCCAATCGACTCTGCCGAAACGCTCCGGCTTCAGGCCATTCTGGTGCGGAACGCCGACGCGCAATTGCCAGTGCTTTTTTCTGCGGTTCAACTTTCCGGCGATTCGGCGGGCGTTGCCAAATACTTGATGAGTTTCAGTCAGACGGGTCAGAAAGATTTGGCGAGCAGTCTCCGATTCGGCGCAGGCGGCGTGAGAGAACTTCTGGAACGGAAGCAGCGTTTGCATCCATCACGAGTTCAGGGAAAATTGAATGCGTTCTCCGAAGGATTTGTCTATTTACCGTGGCAAGCGCCACGATTGGCGCTGGGATTGAAATGGTTTCTCTATTTGGCGGCGGGATTTTTGCTGGCTCTGGCGATGCATTTTGCGCGTCCGTTGACGCCGAAAGCGGAGCGGCCATTTCACGTGCGCGGATTTCACGTGGCTCGCGAAATTTTGTTCGCGTTCGGTTTCCTGTTGGTCGTGCTGCTCTTGAGCGAGCCGTTTCTCTCTCAGGAAAGCCAGAATGTGGAGTTCCCAATTCGTCTGCAATTGCCCACGGTGAGCAGTGCAGTCGCGACTGAAAACACCGGTGCTCAAGGATCATTTATGAATCAATTAAGTCTATTAACGCTGCTCTTGTTCTTCGTTCTGCAAGGCCTGATCTACATCGCCTGCCTCGTCAAATTGGCAGAAATCCGTCGGCAAACATTTACGCCCGCCATGAAAATAAAACTCCTTGAGAACGAGGATAATTTTTTCGACGCGGGACTATATCTTGGTTTCGCTGGCACGATCATTTCCTTGATTATGGTTTCCACCGGCATCATCAAACCCAGTCTCATGGCGGCATATTCCTCCACCGCGTTCGGCGTCATCTTTGTGTCGATCTTCAAAATTTTTCACCTGCGCCCATTGCGCCGGAAATTGTTGCTTGAAGCCGAATCCGTAAAAAATGTCTCTGCACCGGCTGCAACCCCGTTTGCTACGCCGTTATGAATCGCAGTGTCCTCATCGTCATATGCGATTTTCTTTTGGTGAGCCTTTTGGCGTTTTCAACAGTGGACATCAATAAGGTCGCAGAGGAAGGCACGATTCCTCAGGCGCAAACGACGATTTCAACCAACGAGGCGGCGAGCGGAAAAGATCTGGCTGCGGTCATGCGGCTGGCCTTGGACGAGGAACAAAAGCAGCGCGACCTGTTGATGGGCGAACTCGCTGCCTCGCGCCAGACCGTGGGCGAACGCGAGAAACAGGCGCAGCAATTTCAGCAAACCATTCGAACGCGTGAGCAAGAAGCAGCGCGGTTGCAACAGCAGCAGGCGGCTCTTCAGCAGCAATTCGCCGCCGCACAAACAAATCTCCAAACCTTGGGTCAGCAACTCAAAAGCACTTCCTCCGACGCACTTGTCTCAAAGGAAAAACTCGCGCAAATGGAAGCGGAACTTCGCAAACGCGCAGAAGAGGCAGCGGCGTTTCAGCAACAACTCGCGCAACTCTCGCGCAGCAATCAAGTCGCATTGAGTGAACGTCAACGACTGGCTGGGCAACTTCAGGTTGCAGAGGTTGAGAGGCGTCACGCCACGGAACAAGCCGCTAAAATGCAGGAACAGGTGCAAGTCGAGCGCGCGGAAAAAGCAAAGCTTGCGGAAGGCGTCAAAGCGTTGGCGACGCAATCCACGAAACTGACGCAGGAAATCCGCGAGAATCGTCCGCTCGCGCCCAACGCGATTTTTGAAGAATTTCGCACCAATCGCGTGCAGGCAAATATCAATGCTTCACGACCCGGAATTTTCTCTGGCGAATCAACCAGCCGCAAAGCCACGCAGACTATTCTGGTCAGCCACGGCACGAATATTTTTGCGTTGTGCCACATCGAAGATACGCCTTTGAAACTTTGGAACCCCGGCACGGATTGGGACAAGCTTGGCGGAGTTCTGGTTCGCAGTTCTGATGTCACTCCTATTCATTCGATGTCGTTCCACGCCGATGATCCGCGGATTGTTTTCATGCCGGTCTCGGCGGACGAAGCGCGCAAGCTCGGCGGAAAAATATATCGCGCGTCGCCCACGCCATTCAAATTTCAGGACGCCGTGCTCGTAGGGACAAGCGAAAATTATTACGGCGAATGCCGCTTTGAAATTGATGTCTCCACGCCCGGCTACGTGAAGCTTGACCGCAATGTTTTGAAAGGGATGTTTGGGAAATTTAATCCATCCCGCGGCGACTTCGTTTTCAGCAGAAACGGAGATCTATTGGGCATCATGGCCAACAGCACCTATTGTTTAATGCTCAATAATTTTGAGGCGAGCGCGATATTCCAATTCGGCGAGGAATCGGGCAACCAACGCACGGGCGCGACATTATCGCGGCTGTCTTCGTCGGTTCTTGGAATGCCGCTAAAGTTGCAATAGGAACGCGTCATAGATGCGATTAAATGTGGGTGAGAGTGGAAAACCTTTGGAGTGCGACGGCAGGACGTCGCTTTTCCTGCACGCTGGCAACCGCAAAATCATTTTGAATCAAAAGACGCTCTGCGCGTTTTCACCGTGCAGCCAAAGCGGGGACATGTCCCCGCAGTCCAAATGGCCAGGCCTCACCCATTTTAATCACACCCCCAGAACGAAGCAGTTTTCTCTCGATGCTTGACCGATTCCCATCATGCACGGAATCTTCCGCTCTACTTTTCCCATGAGAATCAGCTTACTTTTTCTGTTCACGTTCCAACTTCTTTCCGAAGGTGTTGTCGATAGAAGTTTCGCTGCTGATCCGCCAAAAACGGTGACTCTCGAGGAGGCGTTATCTTCCAAACAAGATTTGTGGGCGCTGGAAGCCATGCGGCAAACCAACGGAGCCAGCTACGAATTTTTCGCGGATTTACTACCGCCGTTGCGCTATGTGAACGCGGAATTTCGGCAGTATCCAATCGTTCTGTGTGCTCCTGGAAGTTTGCAGAAAGCGCGGCTGATTTCCAACGGCAGCGGCATTAATTCGCGCGCCAACCTGAACACTTGGGCTGAGGTCGGGACGCCCGTTTCATTTTTTGTTGAAACGGAGGAAACACCCTTTGGCGAAAAGCTCGACGCGCTCGATGGCCCTTACTACGAGCGAGGTTATTTGCCGATCGTGCGAATGGATTATCGCTCGGGCGAAACAACTTATCGCGAGGAAACATTCGCCAGCGTTGATTTTACAGCGAACGCACTTTTGTTCACGCAATTCAGTTTAACTCGCGGAAAAAGCGGCACGGTTTTCGCCCGCATTGAATCTAAAAGTTCGCTCCATCGATCCGGGAATTCGATCTGCGACGACAAAGATCTTGTGTTGGTTTCCTTCGATAAATCGTGGCGATGGAATGCACAGAAAAAGATTCTCACCGCAGAGATTTCCGGACGCACTAAAGCAACACTCACGATTGCGACTGTGCCAATGGGTTTTGATAAAACTCCTGGCGCTTCCGATTTTGATCCGCAGAAAACAAAGTGCATTACCACTTGGGAAAATCTTCTTTCCAAAGCCATGCGGGTTGAAGTGCCCGAACCCATCGTGAACGCGGCGTGGAGATCGACGATCATTGGGAATCTTCTACTGCAGCGCGGGAATGACATGAATTACAGCGCGGGCAATATTTACGAGACGATGTATGAGGCTGAGTCAGGCGATGCCGTCCGCGCGATGATGCTCTGGGGAATGAGTGAGGAAGGCCGTAAGATGATTCCGCCGTTGCTGGATTATGGAGTCAACCCCGGCCTGCGTTTTCACGACGCGGCGTTCAAGTTACAATTGCTCGCGCATCAATATTGGCTGACCCGCGACGAAAAATTCTTCCTCGAACAAAAGAAACGCTGGACGAGTTGCGTCGAAATTTTGACGAACGAGCGTGATGCGTCCAATGGATTGCTTCCGCGCGAGGCTTATTGTGGCGACGAAGCAGATAAAGTTTTTTCACTGAATTCAAATGCGAACGGCTGGCGCGGTTTGCGGGATGTTGCCGCCGTGTTGGAACAAATTGGCGAAGAGGCAGAGGCGAAAAAAATCAGAGGGGTTGCGGACAAATTGCACGAAGCCATTCTCGTGGCTGTTGAAAAAAGCGAATACCGCGATACGCAACCGCCTTTTATTCCCATCGCATTGTTTGGCGAAGAGAAACCCTACGAAATGATTACCGCCACGCGGCGTGGAGCTTATTGGAATTTGTTGATTCCTTACATCCTCAGCTCGGAGATTTTCGCTGGGACCGAACGCGAGACTTCGATCCTCCGTTACGTTGAAGAACACGGTGGGCTTTGCATGGGCATGATTCGTTTTCATCAACATTCGGGGCTGTTTGCCAACGAAGATGGGCTCGATGATTTGTATGGTTTGCGTTACGTCGATGCGCTGTTGCGTCGCGATGAACCGGAACGGGCGATCGTCAGTTTTTACGGCAAGCTCGCGCAAGGTATGACGCGTGAAACTTTTTTGAGCGCAGAAGGAACCGGCTTGCGTCCGCTGGATAAGTTCGGGCGCGCCATGTATTTACCACCGACCTGTAGCGGCAACGCGCTTTTCCTTTGGCAACTCCGTTCGATGCTCGTGCAGGACTACGACCTTGATCACAACTGCGAACCGGAAACCTTGCGGCTGCTTTTCGCGACGCCGCGCCGCTGGCTGGAAAATGGAAAAACGATTTCAGTCGAGAACGCGCCCACATCCTTTGGCGAAGTTTCCATTCGCGTGGAATCAAAGCTCAAGCGCGGTGAAGTTATTGCGAAATTAAAAATGCCAGAGAGGAATGTTGCGAAAGAAACCTTGTTGCGCATTCGTTTACCGGAGGGTTGGAAAATAGATTTGGCGAAAACGAAATCCGAAACTCTGAAGGTGGATGAAAATGGAACCGTGAACATTTCCAAATTAAAGGGCGAAAACACGATTCGATTTAAGACGAGCAAAGTTGCCCGCTAACCAGATCGAAGATTCGTGAACAATTTAAAAATCTGTTGGCGCAGTCCGAAGATTAACGTCGTCACAAACCAAGTTTCTCGACGAGATCCTCCATTGAAAGATTGTGATGAGCCGCAACAGGTTTCAAAACGCCTTTGACAAGGGTGCCGGTCTTAAGTGCTTTATGGTTGGGAATGGTGAGGTGGTGTTTCCCGTTTGATTCCGTGGTGAGACGAATGTGCGATCCATCTTGACGGATAAATTGATAACCAAGAACGCGCAACGCTTTGACCAAATCGGAAGCGGGCACGTCCCTCGGGATTTTCATGGAGCGAGAACTTCATCACGCACGAAATGGAGGCGGATCATCGAAGGAGTCTCTCCGGCTTCTCCATCTCCAAAGTGGCACTTTACTGCGTCGCGAACCATTTCGCGCAATTCAGACAAGGTCTCTCCTTGAGTGGTGATTGTGTGACCCAGCGCCACCGCTACGTAGCCTCCATCGACTTCGTCTTCAGAAACCTCGAAAATGATTTCTTTCATATGCTTTATTTTAAGTAACCAGCCTCGGCTCGCAACTATTTGTTCATCGCCGCATCATTCCCGGCATTCCGCCGCCGCCCATTTTCGTCATCATCTTCTGGAACTTGCCCATCTTTTTCATCATCTGCTGCATCTGGGTAAATTTGTTCAGAAGATTATTTAGCTCCGAAACTTTCACGCCGCTGCCGTTCGCGATGCGAATACGTCGCTTGGCGTTGAGAATCGCCGGATTGCGCCGCTCCTTCAAAGTCATCGCGCAAATCATTCCTTCCATGCGCTTGAATTCTTTTTCCTGTTTGCCCATGTCCGCGCCTTTCAACATTTCCGCGCCGCCCGGCAACATTCCGACGACACTTTCCAGCGAACCGAGTTTTTTCATTCCGCGCAACTGCTCCAGAAAATCTTCGAGCGTGAATTGCCCTTTGCGCATCTTTTCTTCCATGCGCTTGGCGTCTTCTTCATCGACGGCTTCCGCAGCGCGTTCCACGAGACTAACCACGTCACCCATGCCGAGAATTCGCGATGCCATTCGTTCAGGATGAAACGGTTCAAAGTCCTCCAGCTTTTCGCCGACACCCATGAACTTGATTGGTTTGCCCGTGACCGATTTCAAACTTAACGCCGCGCCGCCACGAGCGTCGCCGTCCAATTTGGTGAGAATCGCTCCGGTGATATTCAGCGCCTTGTCAAAATGTGACGCGACATTCACTGCTTCCTGACCCGTGGCGGCGTCGAGCACGAGCAAGATTTCCTGCGGCTTCACCAAATCGCGGAGACGGACAAGTTCCTGCACAAGCGGTTCGTCGATCTGCAAACGGCCCGCCGTATCGAAAATCAACGTGTTGCGATTATTCTGCCGGGCGAAATCAAACGCGTTGCGTGCGATTTTCAAAACATCGGTTTCGCCGCGCATCAGGAACACGGGAATGTCCAGTTGTTTGCCGAGCGTTTCGAGCTGGTCCATCGCCGCCGGACGATAAACGTCCGCCGCAACTAACAAAGGTGTGCGCGCTTGTTTGTGCAAAAGCCGCGCAAGTTTTCCGCTGGAAGTCGTTTTGCCTGAACCGTGCAAACCAACCATCATCACGCAACTCGGATTGCCGCTCAGTTCGAGGGCTTGATTCGATGAACCGAGCAACTCCACCAGTTCGTCGTGAATGATTTTGATGATCTGCTGGCCCGGCTGAATGCTTTTGATGACTTCTTCGCCAAGTGATTTTTCCTTCACGCGCTCAATAAAATCGCGCGCGACTTTGAAATTCACATCCGCTTCCAGCAACGCCATCCGCACTTCGCGCAAAGAATCGCCAATATTATCTTCGGAAATTTTTCCCAGCCCGCGCAGATTTTTAAACGCGCCCTGCAGTTTTTCGCTCAGAGAATCGAACATGGCCACAAGCTAGCGTTCAAATTTCAAACTTCAAAGTGCGAAAACTATGCGTCGGATTGGCAAACAACCACGAATGGACACGAACCAACACGAATGGGGAAATCGAGTGAACAATGAGGTAGGTGAGGCCACCGTTGAAGCTGAATATAACCTCTACGGTTTTTCAATTGGTGTTCATTCGTGGTTTCAGTTCCTTATTTGCAATTTGAAATTTGCATTTTGAAACATACAGTTCGTGCGCGTGCATCCTATTGCCATTCAACTCGGGAACTTTTCGATCCATTGGTACGGCGTTTTTGTTGCCGCCGGTTTTCTGGCTGGCTTCTGGACGGCGTGCCGTCGCGGGCAACGCGTCGGAGTTTCTGCCGATACCGTGATGGATTTCGCGCCGTGGCTGATCGTCGGCGTCATCATCGGCGCGAGAACGTTGCACGTCATTTCTTATTGGAAGGAACGCTTTGCGAACGAACCGTGGACAGAAATTTTCATGATTCACCACGGTGGTCTTGTTTTTTACGGAGGATTTATCGGTGCGTGCCTGGCGACAATTCTCTATGCGCGCTGGAAAAAAATCGCGCTCTGGAACTTTGCGGATGTCCTCGCACCGAGCATTGCCTTGGGACACGCCTTCGGCCGCATCGGTTGTCTGATGACCGGTTGCTGTTTCGGAAAAGCCTGTTCGCTTCCATGGGCAATTCGTTTTCCAGATAGCCACGAGACGAACGGAGTTCCCGTTCATCCCGCGCAAATTTACGAATCAATTCTGAACTTCAGCTTGTATCTTTTTCTCGCCTGGCTGTTTCGCCGCAAAAAATTTAACGGCCAGATCTTCGCCGCCTATTTGCTTTGCTACGCGGTGGTGCGGTCTTTCGTGGAAACGTTTCGCGCGGATTACGATCCGTCCGAATACTTTTTCAACGGCATGGTCAGCCCGGGGCAATTTGTCAGCATCGGGATTTTCGTGGCGGGTGTGATTGTGTTTGCAATTCTGTCGCGAAGGCGTGCTTCGGCCACGTAATCCGTTGAGATGAACGCTCGACCTCCGAAAGATTCACCGGCCCTCTTTATCGCCGGACCAACGGCAGTTGGCAAAAGCGCCATTGCTTCGGGACTCGCCGAACGTCTCAACGGTGAAATCATTTCCGTGGATTCAATGCAGGTGTATCGCGGTTTGGACATCGGCACCGCGAAACCAACTTCGGACGAGCGAGACAAAATCCCGCATCACCTCCTGGATGTCGCTGACTTGAGTGAGTCATTCGACGCCGCCAAGTTTTGCAACCTCGCGCAGCAGGCCGTTTCAGAAATTCATTCACGCCATCGCCTCCCCATTTTTTGTGGCGGCACGGGATTGTATTTCAAGGCGTTTTTGGAAGGTTTGGGCGAAGCGCCTCCCGCTGACTCGGAGCTGCGTAGCGAACTCGAGAAAGTTCCTCTTGAAGACCTCTTGGCTGAACTGAAGCAGCGCGACCCAGTCACCTTTGAGAAAATCGATCGCCAAAATCCGCGTCGAGTCATTCGCGCCGTGGAAGTCATCCGTCTCACCGGAAAACCGTTTTCAGCACAGCGTTCCAACTGGTCAAAGCCGGGGAATGATTCAGTGCCAAATGCCCATTGCTTCGGATTCTCGCGCTCGAATTCTGATTTGCATTCGCGCATCAATCGACGCGTGGACGAAATGTTCGCGCGTGGATTGCTTGCGGAAACCGACGCCTTGTTGAAACACGGTTTGGAATCGAACCAGACAGCGATGCAGGCGATTGGCTATCGACAGGTGGTCGAACATTTGCGCGGGGAACGTTCGTTACCCGATACGATTGAACTCGTAAAAATCCGCACGCGGCAATTCGCCAAACGGCAACTGACATGGTTCCGTCGCCAGATGGAGTTGAAATGGATTCCGCTGGACGGCGACAATTTTGAAGCTGTCGTCACCACGATTGCCAATTCGATTCCGCCTAAAACTTAGCGTCATGTCGAACCGTTTCTATCAACCCGGTGAACAACGTGGAGCAAAGGTAAACGACCTCTTCGCCAAAATCGCGCCCCGTTACGATCTCATCAACGACCTGCAAAGTTTCGGGCTGCACCGCTACTGGAAACGGCGCTTGTTGAAATTGGCCAACGCAAAATCCGGCGACCGCGCCTTGGATGTGTGTTGCGGGACAGGAGATATTTCTTTTGGTCTAGCGAAATGGGGCGCGGAAGTTGTCGGTTTGGATTTCAGCGAACCAATGTTGCAAGTAGCTGAATTCAAAATTGAAAATTCAAAATTAAAAATTGCTGATGCGAACCCGCGCTCTGCGTTGCGCGTTCCGCGTTTCACCCACGGCGATGCGCAGAACCTGCCATTTGCTGATGAAAGTTTTGAAGTCGTGTCCGTAGGTTATGGTTTGCGCAATTTGCCGAGTTGGGAACGCGGTTTGGAAGAGATGCATCGTGTGGCAAAACCGGGAGGACGATTGCTGGTGCTCGATTTCGGAAAACCGGACAACACGCTTTGGCGCGGAATTTATTTCAACTATCTGCGCTGGATTATTCCCATTTTCGGAAAACTCTTTTGCGGCGACTCCGCCACTCACGCCTACATTTTGGAATCACTCAAAAATTATCCTGCGCAACGCGGCGTCGCGGAAAAAATGCGAAAGCTGAACTGTAAAAATGTTCGCGTCGTTAATTTTCTCGGCGGCGTGATGAGTATCAACTGCGGGGAGAAATGAAACGTGCTGCCGAGTTGCACTCGGCATAGCCGCCACTTGTTTCGTCGCGTCTGAAAACTAGAGACGTTTCTGCCGAGTGCAACTCGGCAGCACTTTATTTCGCGTTGGTTGCGATGTCTTCCATCAATGCCAGCGCCGTCGCTTCGGCAATATCCTGCACATCGAAATTACGAGCGATGCGACCCGCGTAACGATCTTTCCCCAGCACATCCCGCGAGGAAGATTGGCCGATGATTTTTGAATCCTTCAAACGAATGGCGCTGGCCTGAATATCAGGAACGCTGTGCGTCGTGTCACCGGAAGCGCCGGGAACGGAAATGTTCCGAGATGAAATCAAAATCTCGATCACAACGTCCGTAATCTTTGCAAGAGCTTCGCGATCTTTGCGCGCCGCTTCACCTTCAGTTTTCACGATGAACGAACCAATTGGTTTATCCGCGATGAGTTGCGTGGCGACTCCTTGATCGGCGAGCGACGCTCCCCCAGCCCGCAACGGACGACCGAACAGGCGTTCGACATCGCGCACGGTCTGCCGGTCGGCGAGCTTCGAATCGCGGTCTTCGATGCGGTAACGGTTTTCATTCGAGACGCTATCCGTCGTGTCAGAAATCCTGCCTTTGCCGGGATGATTGATGCTCGATCCGTTCACCGTCACGTTTCCACCCGCATTGATGTTGACCGAATTGGACGATGGATTTGCCTCCACGGTGCTGTCGTAATTGCGACGGGTGCTGTCGGTTTTTTCCGTGCGCGCGACGAGTTTCATCCCGGTTTTCTCATCAACCAATTCGCGGTTCACGTAAATCAACATGCGCGGCTGGCCCAACTTGGAGTAAGCCTGCTTGAACTGTTCAATGACGCCCTGCGCTTGTTCCGGCGCGATTAACGATGGTTGGCCTTGCAGTGGCTTTTGATCGTAAACAAACGTCTCCGCAGATGCTTTGGGCATTGGTTCGGAGATGGTTTGAACCTTCGCGACGGGAACACCCGGGTTCGGTGACGAAGCGCAGCCAACGGCACCAACCAATGCGAACAGAATTATAGTTTTCATATTCTTGTAAATTTTTATCAACGCGCCTGACGCACGCGCACCGTGTATTTACGCGCCTTGTCGTTCATGGAAATAAAGCGCACCGATTCTTGTCCGTTCTCTGTCAGGATCAATGTCTGCCAAGGCGTTTCATCGCCCGTCGAGTAACCTTGTTCATCTTTAAACACGCAGTTGACCTGAACTTGAATGCGACGATTCTCGCGATTGCGAATGTTCGCCACCACTTCAAGACGGCCATCCGCGTTGATGCGTTCCTGGATTCCTGTGCTGGTGATGGAACGTTGCGCGCCCGGGTCCATCAGCACGAATCGTTCGCGATTTTCCAAATCGCCAACGGTGGTATTGCGCGCTTCGTAGGCTCCTTTGTGCGCGCAACCAGCGAGCGTGAGGCCGAAGGCTGTAATGAGAACGAAACAGATTTTGTTTTTCATAATTAAGAGGTCGTTGATTTGTCGCTGACGTAAATGACGCTGTCGCGTGAATTTTCTGGAATGTTGATGGTCACGGTTTTCGTGAGACTGGGGAGCGCGCGGCCTTGCGCGTCGTTGAATTCCACTTTCGCCACGTATTGTCCGGGCGGAAGCGAAAACGAAGTGAAGCTCAAATACTGCGGCAAGTTGTCCCAGGTTCGCACGTCAGCCGCAGGAATTGTTGCGGCAGAAACAATTTTGCTGATTAAACCAGCGGCGAGAAGTCCCAGCCCAATTTCATCCACATTGCTGCGGCGACCCCGCTGGCTTCCCAGAACCGCGCCACCAATGATCGCAGTATCACCAAACGCGTCCGTGCCGGATTTGAACACCGCTTTGTTCGCCAACACGTGATCCATCACGCGCCCGCCGCGAGTTGTCGCCTGAAAATAAAGGTCGTCGTTGGGTGACACCGTAAATGTTTTATCCGCAACTTTGATCGTGGCGCTGCGCGCCGTCGAAGTCTGATCTCGGAACTGCAATTTTTCGCCATGTTGACCGGAGGCGTATTTCATGGGGCCGGAACCAAAATCGAGAAACACTAAAACGTTCGACTTCGTATCGTAGTCCGGCAGAGGAATTTTGCTTACAACTTGAGCGCGCTTCAAAGCATCTGAGCCATCGCCCGCTAACTTCGCGGACGCCAAACCATCGAGGTAATCCAACAAAACGTAATCGCTGGAAAACTCCTTGCTCTCGGTGTCGCTGTCCATGAGTTGCGCGCTGCGGAAACAGGCGCGCGCGTTATCAGGTTCGCCATCCATCCAGTAAAGGATGCCGCGATAAAAGTACGCCATCACGCGCTCGTAAGGCTCGCCGATGAATGCTTTTCTGTCTTCACCGGAGAAATAGCCGCGCGCTTTCTTTGCGTCTTTGTCGCTCGTGATGATCCCGCCAATAGAAAGAATGGCGTCGTCGAGCAAGCGTTTGGCTTCATCGAAATCTCCGCGACGCAGCGCCGTCAGCCCATTGCGATAATCCCAAAGAACTTTGTCGCGATTCGCTGCGCGGATTTCCTTCGCGCTTTTTGGGGAACCGCCCGCCAACGCGTTTCCAGAATCAGACCGCGTGGTGGCGCAGCCGGTCAAAACCAGCAGAGACACCCCAACTGTCAAATTCTGAAAACGTAATTTCATGCGAACGAAAACGAAATTGTCTTAGCGATAGGACGCATCTTCCAACCCCTGCTTTTTGATCTCAGCAGAGTCTTCCCAGATAATGTCGCTGGTGCGCGCGTCAATCAATTGGAACGAATAGAGAACATAATCGCTCGTTCCGGCCGAGGTGCGCGTGGTCATGCCTTGTAATTTGCCGGTAAGGAAAAAGTCTGCGCCTTTGAATTCGACCACGTTTGGATCGCTGCTGCTCGTGACAAGGCCGGATTGTTTCAGATCGCGTTCGCGTTCCAACGCCTTCATTTGTTCACGGGCAAGAAAACGAACTTTGTTGCGGGCCTTGGTGTTCAATTCCGTGCGAATGCGAGTGAGAAAGATGTCTTTGTTGATCGGGAAACGCGTTTCGTTGATGACCGGTTCGAGGACAACGCGCGGGATTCCTTGCGCGTTGGCGATTTCCGGCGTGCTTAAAATACTGCGCGCCATTTTATCGGTGACAGCGACCATATCCTGCGATTCAACGCCAGTTCCGGCGACAAAACCGCGCTCGTCCGCACGCATTTCAGTGACTGGAACGCCCGAGGGATTCTTGACTCCTGACGAAGCGCAACCGGCGGATAAACCGGCGATCGTAAGAGCGATTAATGAAACTGACGTGAACGAATTATTTAACTTCATAGGTGGTTGTTAACGGACAATGTGATTTTTGAAATAGAGCTTAGCGGCCAAACATTGAGTTGGCGCTGCTCATTGGACTGCTGGAACCGTAGTAATTATTGATGATGGTAACTTGCGACGGAGCTGGAGCTGGAGCGGGTTGTTGGATCACAGGTTGTTGAACAATGACGGGCTGTGTGTAAATCGGCGTCGAAACAACGGGCGTGTAATAGGGCCGAGCATAGTAGCTCGGAGAATAATAACTCGGGCGATAGTATCCATATCCCCCTGAAAAACTTGGACCCCAATGGCTGTGCCGATGGTGGTATCGATGTGATGGATAATAGTGCGAAGAAGAGAATCCGACGCTGACATGCCCATATCCCGGCGAAGAATAATAACCGCCAGAATGGCCGTAATGCCGATTTCTGTCGTTCACCAGTGAACCCGCCAAAAGACCCACGCCCGCACCAATTGCCGCGCCTTCTCCGCTGCGTCCGCCATTATTGTGACCAATCACTGCGCCCGCAATCGCCCCAATCGCGCCGCCGGTCAGCGATTCACGACTGAACAGTTCCGCCTTCGCCTGCAAGGCCGTTGAAACCGCCAGAACGATGATCAAAATTCGTTTCATATTAATTTAATAGACGCCGCCGCCATCGGCTTATTCGAGACAGAGACTATCATCTTTCTTCTCACAGGCAAATTTCTGGTTCAAGAGCCCCGTTGTCAATTGGTTGGAATTGCGAGTTTAACGCGAAATGAGAGAGTTTTTGCACTCCGCCCGAACCGGTGTAATCTCCCGGCGCAAAATGTTAGCAAAACGTGTCATCCCTTGTCTCGACGTTCACGACGGCAAAGTCACTCGCGGCGTCCAGTTCGGCAAAGCTGAAGCCGGCGAACTCCGCAACGTCGGCGACCCCGTCGAACTCGCCATGCGCTACAACGAACAAGGCGCGGACGAAATGGTTTTCTTCGACATCACCGCCAGCGCGCACGGTCGCGGCACGATGGTCAACGTCATCGAGCGCACCGCCGACGAATGTTTCATGCCGCTCACCGTCGGCGGCGGAATTCGCACCGTCGAAGACATGCACGCCATGCTCAAAGCCGGCGCGGACAAAGTGAGCATTAATTCCAGCGCGCTCGCCACGCCTGAACTTATTCGGCAAGGCGCGGAAAAATTTGGCAGCCAATGCATCGTCGTTTCCATCGACGCGAAAAAAGTCGGGCCTGAAAAATGGGAAGTCTTTTCCCACGGCGGACGCAAATCCACCGGCCTCGACGCCATAGAATGGGCGAAACGCGCCGTCGCTCTCGGCGCAGGCGAAATCGTCTTAAACAGCATCGACGCCGACGGCACGAAAGCAGGTTTTGATTTGGTGGTGACGCGGCGCGTCAGCGAATCCGTCGGAGTTCCCGTCGTAGCGAGTGGCGGTGCCGGAACGCTCGAACACATGGCGGATGTTTTGTTGGAAGGCAAAGCCGATGCAGTTCTGGCGGCAAGCATTTTCCATTTTGGAACTTACACAGTGGGTGAAGTTAAAAGATTTTTAGCTGAGAAAAAAATCCCGGTCCGTTTATGAACACTTTGATCCAATCCAAAATCACACCAATTCTTCTACTAACGTTTTCGAATATCTTCATGACGGTTGCCTGGTATGGCCATTTGAAATTCAAGAGCAAGCCGCTGCTGATTGTAATTCTGATCAGTTGGGGCATCGCGTTTTTTGAATACTGCCTGATGGTTCCAGCCAATCGTTGGGGCAACTCGGTTTATTCTGCCACGCAACTGAAAATCATTCAGGAAGTCATTACGCTGGTTGTCTTTTGCGCCTTCGCCATTCTTTATCTCGGCGAAAAAATTAAATGGAACCATCTCGCGGCGTTTATTTGCGTTTTAGCCGCAGTCGGTTTTACTTTCATGCCTGATAAAAAAGGCGCATCAGCCAAACCAATCACCGCCGAACAAAAACTGCCAACTACCCCATGAGCTTTTACGAAAAATTAAAATGGACTTCCGACGGACTGATCCCCGCCATCGTGCAGGAACAATCGACGGGGCGCGTGCTGATGATGGCGTGGATGAATCGCGCTTCGCTGGAGAAAACCATCGAGACGCGCAAGACGCATTTCTGGAGCCGGTCACGCCAAAAATTCTGGATGAAAGGCGAGGAAAGCGGCCACACGCAAATCGTGAAAGATGTGGCGTTCGATTGCGATGGCGACACGTTGCTCATCCAGGTCGAGCAATATGGCGCGGCGTGTCACGAAGGTTATAAATCGTGTTTCTTCCGTTCGGTTGAAGATGATGGCGGCGCTTTCCAAACAACGGAACCGCAACTCAAACCGCCGGGAGATATTTACGGGAAGACGAAATAGCCCACAAAGCTGCACATGACGAACATCCGCTTTGTGCCTATGACACTTTTTCTGGCTTCCCCAGTTTCATTCACCGCCTAATTCTCCAACAAAAACGCCTCAACATTGAAAATCCGCTTGACCTGCTTTGTTAACGCACTAAGGTCAGCCCCACGTCCAAACATTTTATGAAAAAACTTCTTATCACGATCGGCTTGGTCAGCACTGTGGTCAGTTCCATGAAAGCCCAGGTTTACATCAACGAATTGATGGCTAACGCCCCCGGTGCCGATGCTCCCAAAGAATTATTCGAGTTGCGGGGAACGCCCAACCTCTCACTCGCTGGTTATTATCTCATCAGCTTGGAGGGCCAGGTAGCGGGAAACCTCGGCGACATCAATAATCTTTTTGATTTAGGTTCTTTTTCCCTCGGTTCCAATGGTTACTTAGTCGGGATTGAAAATAGCTCTACCTACACACCCATCACCGCTGGTGCAAGCCTTCTCCAGAATACAGTGGGGGCTTCCTGGGGAAGTGCCGCCACCGGGACTGTTGGCCATCAGGGAGATAACGCCACGACAACAGTAGCACTTGAGAATTCCGCCGTGACTTTTTTGCTCGTCAATATCGGGCTTGGAGCAGCTCCTCTCGTTACTGATGATTTAGATGTGGATGATGATGGGATATTGGACTTATTACCATCAGGTTGGACATTGTTGGATTCAATTGGCCTTATGGATAGCGTTACGCCACTAGCCACTGATGTTTCTTATGGGGCGATCACATTCCGCGTGGGTGCTGATGGAACCAGTCCCGGTAACGGTAACATTATACAAGTTCCCGGAAGCGGCACGGCTCTTTACGTCGGGCGCAAAGGAGAATCCACTGGCTCTACTGCGGGCGACTGGTTTGGCGCGATTCCAAGCGGAAGTGGGCCGACTATGACACTTGGAAATTCCACGGATCCTTTTTACGATGGTAAAACCCTCGCCGACATGCAGTTCGGTGGACTCAATCCCGTCCCTGAACCCTCGACATGGGCGTTACTAGGTTTGGGATTGGCTGGACTTGGCATTCGTCAAATTCGCAAATTCCCTTTTCTGAAGCGCTGAGAATCCGGCCCTTCCTAATCCAAGTTGTTTTGTCCCTTCCGCTAGTTCGGAAGGGACATTTTTTTTGGAATCATAACTTCGGCTCAATTTTCGGAGTGGCGCATCCGGCATCCGATTGGTTAAAACTTCCGCGCATGTATCAACCGACGTCTTCTGAATTTCTCGAACTCGCGAAACAGGGCAATTTAATTCCCGTCACGCGGACGATCCTGGCTGATTTTGAAACACCGCTTTCGGCGTACCGAAAAATTCGCGGGCAAGGCGAATCATTCCTTTTTGAATCGGTTGAAGGCGGCGAACACATCGGGCGCTATTCCTTCGTCGGCTGCAATCCGCGCGCCGTCATCAAGCAAACCGGCAATCGCGTCGAGGTAATTGAAAACGGCAAAGTTGTGGAAAAGTTCGCGGTCAAACAGGACGATAAAGCCGATTGCGCAAAGTGCGTGAGCGATGGTTTGCACGTCGTCGAACAAATCCTGAAACGATACAAAGCGGTTTCCATTCCTTCGTTGCCGCGCTTCACGGGCGGCGCCGTTGGATTTATCGGATACGAATTCATTCACGATGTTGAGCCCGTTGTCTCGCGTCCGCCCAATGACGAACTCAAAACGCCGACGATGTATTTTCTGCTCGCGGATGAACTCCTCATTTTCGACCGCGTTTCGCAAACCTTGACCGTTTTGGTGAACGCCATCTTGGACGAAAACACGACGCCAGAAGACGCCTACGAAAATGCGCTCAGCGAAATTGAAAGACTCGTTTCGCTTCTCGAACAACCGACCGAACATGTTCCAGTAACGCCGCCGAAAGAAATTCCAGAAGTCCCGTTCCAATCAAATCTGACGAAAGAAAAGTTTTTTGAGAACGTTCTCAAAGCGAAGGAATACATCACAGCGGGCGACATTATTCAGGTGGTCGGTTCGCAGCGTTTTTCCGTTCCGGTGAAAGCCGCGCCGCTGGATATTTATCGCGCCGCGCGCACGATTAATCCTTCTCCTTACATGTTCCTGCTGGAGTTGGATGGATTTTCTCTCGTAGGCGCGTCTCCGGAAATCCACGTTCGTTGTGAAGATCGTCAGGTTGAGATTCGCCCTATCGCCGGGACGCGTCATCGCGGCAAAACCACGGATGAAGATCTCGCGCTGGAAAAGGAATTGCTCGCCGATCCAAAAGAACGCGCCGAACACGTCATGCTGGTCGATCTCGCGCGAAATGATTTGGGCCGCGTGTGCGATTACGGCTCCGTGCAGGTGAAAGATTTGATGATCATCGAGCGTTACAGCCACGTGATGCACATAGTTTCGCAGGTCGAAGGAAAACTCTCCGATGACAAAACGCCTTATGATTTAATGCGCGCCACTTTTCCTGCTGGAACGCTCAGCGGCGCACCGAAAATTCGTGCTATGCAGATTATTTCCCAATTGGAACAAACGACGCGTGGACCGTATGGCGGATGCGTCGGCTACTTTTCCTTCAATGGAAATCTCGATTGCTGCATCACGATTCGCACCGCGTTGATCAAAGACGGCAAAGCGTTCGTGCAAGCAGGTGGCGGTTGGGTGAACGATTCCGATCCAGAATCGGAATTTCAGGAAACCGTGAACAAATCCAAGGCGATGTTAAAATCCGTTGCGATGGCGGAAACTTTTGCCAGGTAATTACGGCACAAGTTTGTAGCCAACGCCGTGAACGGTTGTGAGATGTTTTGAAGTATCGCCGTTATCGCCCAACTTCTTCCGCAGTTGAACAATCACCTGGTCGAGCGTCCGAGTTGTGCCGAAGTAATTGTATCCCCAGACTTCATTCAATAACCGATCGCGCGACAGAACTTCCTCCGGATGAGCGTGGAAATATTGCAGAAGGTTCAATTCTTTCCCCGTCAATGATTCCACCACCTTTCCACGGCGAACTTGAAACTTTTTAGGATCAATTTTTGCCGAACCGATTTCAAAGATGGAATCGTTTTCGTCACATGGTTTTCCGGCGGTTCGACGAAGCAACGCATGGACACGCGCCAGCAACTCACGAACGCCAAAAGGTTTAGTCACGTAATCATCCGCGCCGAGATCGAGTCCCACCACCTTGTCGATTTCCTGGCCTTTGGCAGTGAGCATGAGAATGGGCGTGGTGATTTTTTTCGCGCGCAACTTCTTGCAGATGTCGTAACCGCTCAAACCGGGCAGCATCACGTCGAGCAAGATCAGAGCAGGTTGATACTTTGCCACGGCATCGAGCGCGCCGTCGCCGCGTTGGCAGGAACAGACATCAAATCCCTCGCTCCGCAAGATCTCTTCCAGACCGAGCAGGATGTGCGGGTCGTCTTCGACGATCAAAATTTTTGTTTTCATTTTAAAAGGACGATGGGTAGCACCTGCCTCCGGCGGGTGCGTAGCCGTTTCATTCGATGTTCAGCGTTCAGTGTTGAATGTTCGATGTTCGTTACCCTTCCGAACATCGAACATCGAAGCGGAAAACTTCGAACCCGCCAGAGGCAGGTGCTACCCAGCACTCACTGGAATCCGAAATGTGAAACAACTTCCGCCGCCGTCGCGCGCTTCGTAAGTCAAATCGCCGCCGTGCGCCCGCGCTATCTGTCGCGCAATCGTCAGGCCTAAACCTGATCCTTGTATGCCGCTGCTCAACGAATCGTGCGCCCGATAAAACTTCTCGAAAATCTTTTCCCCACTGCCGCGAGGCACGCCGAGACCACGATCCAACACTTTGATTTCTGCATGAGGCAACGGCGATTGCTGCTGCGAAACTTCCACAGAAATTTCTTTTCTCTCGCCAGAATATTTTTCCGCATTCGATAACAAATTGACGATCACTTGGGAAAGCGCATCGGCATCGCCGCGCACAACAATCTTCTCGTCCGGCAACATACAATCGAATTTCACGCCGCTGGTTTCGAGATGGGGACGAAACATTTCTGTCGCCGTGCGGACGACATCGACCAAGTCACAGGAATCGAAATGGTATTTCTTTTCGCCGCTTTCGAGCCGAGAAAAATCCAAAACGTTGTTGATCAAACGGGTGAGCCGCGACGCCTCCGCGCTGATGATTTGCAGATACGACTTTTGCTTCGCCCTCTCGGTGACGCGGCCTTCTGCGAGCAACTCGGAAAACATGCGAATCGAGGTAAGGGGCGTTTTCAATTCGTGCGACACATTGCTGACAAAATCGGTTTTCTGCCGAGCCAATTTCAGTTCCGCATTCAAGCTCCGAACAATCAACGCGCCGCCAATTCCAATCGTCAAAACGAGTAGCGCGACGATCAGACCAATGGTCAATTTTGCCGTGCGCGCTGCTGTGGTGAATTGCGCGGGGTTGATGAGATACGCGCCGATTTCCCAGTGCGGCAACGCATCTCCAATTTCGGTGGCGGCGAAAGGGTGCTTCCATTTCGTTTGAAAACCTGCGCGCGAAACGGCGACTGGTTTCGCGTTGTCGTCCAGGAGAGCGAGGCATATTTCATCGCGTAATCCGTCTCCGGTTTGAACGAGCGGGCGTAAACTTTCCACTACGCGCTGCAAATCCAATTGCGCTCCGAAAACGAAATCTGGTTCCCGCTCCAGTCGATGCCAAAACATCAGACTCAGTTTGTTTTGCAAAAAGCGCGCGAGCATTCCATCCAGGTTGTCTCCCACGATTTCGACGAACTCCGCCTCCGCTGGAACGACCTTCGAGACGTTTTCATCCCCCTCCGCGAAATCTTTCCTCAGTTCGGACTGAACATTTTGAGGCGAAACTTTTCGGGTT
>JBBQAX010000031.1:0-22132 GCA_038316905.1 Verrucomicrobiota bacterium
GAATGTCCAAAAACCTCGACGTGGCCTTTGGTCGGATATAAAAGTCCGAGCAACATTTTGACGGTGGTGGATTTGCCGGAACCGTTTGGCCCCAGCAGCCCAAAGACTTCGCCGCGTCGAACTTCAAAATCAACATTGTCCACGGCACGCGCTTTGGGGCGGCCCCAGAAATCTTTGAAAACTTTGGTTAAACCCCGGACGACGATTACGTTTTCCGCAGATTGCGATGAGCGACTTGTGGATTGTGGGTTTTCCATTGTGGTCATGATCTATTAATTTATTTCTCTTCCCCAATTTTGCGGAGCAGTTCCGCTAAGTCTTTTTTATCAAGCTGCTTGTTTGCAATCGCAATCATCGCCTGATAAATCGTCTCATCATCTGTAACTGGGATTTCAGCGCCGTTCCCAACCAGAAAGGTCAGCGCAGCGGCAACTCCAGTGCGCTTGTTTCCGTCCACGAACGCTTGCGCTTCCGCGATGTGAAACGCGTAACTCGCCGCCACTTCGAACAAATCACATCGCCCGTAAAGCCAGGTGTTCTCCGCTGCTCCTATCGCTGAGAGAACCATTCCTTCATCCCTCACCCCCGCCGAACCGCCGAACTTTTGAAGCGAATCGGCATGCAATTGATCGATAATTTCCCGCGTTAAAAATTCCGGCTGTTCCACAATTATTGCGCCAGTCTCCGAAATAACTCAGCGTGATCGGTAAAGACTTTTTGGCTGATAGCTTTCGCTTTCTCCGGATCCATGTAGCGCGTTTGCTTCTTTTCTGTAGAAATCTCGCTCTGAAGTTTTTCCACGAAAGCAATCACGACTTCCTGCTCGTTGCGCGGAAGGCTTTTGATTTCATCGATAACTTGGGTTGCGCTCATGTTCAAAAAATATCATCCCTTGTCAGTTTAGACCACACTCCGGTTTAACTTAGGTCAAAACCGGCGCAAGATCGGTCGCACTTTGAATCTTTCCGGTCGGAATTTCAGACAACGGAATCGGATGATACGGCTCCAGTTCCTCGCCTTGTCTCACCAAACGGAAGCTGTTGAACACGACGATCAACGAACCGCCAACGTGCATTAGTGCAGCGACGATCGGATTGATGTAGCCGAACGCAGCGAGGATCAATCCACCGATCACAAACAGAATTCCCAAAAGGAAGTTTTGGTTAATTACCACGCGGGTTTGGCGCGAAAGTTTGATCAAGAACGGCAAGCGACGCAGGTCATTGTTCATCAGCGCAATCGTCGCGCTGTGAATGGCAACTTCACTTCCCGCCGCGCCCATCGCGATGCCGAGATCACCGGCGGCAAGCGCAGGCGCATCGTTCACGCCATCACCCACCACGGCGACGCGGTAACCTTTGGCTTTGGTTGCGCGGACAAATTCCACTTTGTTTTGCGGGAGGCAATCGGCGACGACTTCTTCCATGCCGATTTCGCGCGCGACACGAGCCGCCACGGGTTGGCGATCTCCGCTGACCATTGCGATGCGACGCACGCCTGCTTGCTTGAGCGCCAATAAAGATTCCGCAGCTTCGGCGCGTGTTTCGTCCTGCAATCCAACCCAGCCGATGCATTTTCCGTTTTGCGCAACGTAGATCAGGCTGAATCCTTCTGCTTCTTTCAGATCAACCGAGCTAGTGAAATCGTCCGCGATGCCGTTGTCTTTCAGCCATTGCGCGCGACCAATGATAATTGATTTGCCATCAACATCGGCTTTGATGCCGCGTCCGGCGGTTTCGGAAAAATTCTGCGGTTCAGGCAGCGGAACACCTGCTTCGCCCGCCAGTTTTGCCAAAGCTTTCGCGGTTGGATGATTGGAGTATTTTTCTGCAGACGCGGCGACGCGCAACAATTCCGCAGGAGCCGTTTCACCTAACGGGGCGAGACGACTCACGGCGAGTTTGCCGGTCGTGAGCGTTCCGGTTTTATCGAAAACAAATGCGTTGATCTTTGCAGCAAGTTCAATGTCCGCGACGTTCTTGATTAAGATTCCCAAACGTGCGGCAGCAGAAAGCGCGGCGACCATCGCGGTCGGCGTGGCGAGAATAAATGCGCATGGGCAAGCGACGACACAAACGGCGATGACGCGACTCAGATCCTGCGTAAACGCCCAGACCAACGCGGCAATCAACAGGACCAAGGGCGTGTAAAAGCCCATGTATTGATCCACGATACGCATGATCGGCAACTTGGTTTTTTCAGCAGCCAAAATAAGTTCGCGCACTTTGCCGAGGGTGGTGTCCTGTCCGGCGCGGCTGACTTTGATTTCCAAAACGCCGGTGAGATTTTGCGTGCCTGCGAAAACGTCGTCACCGGACTTTTTATCCACGGGAAGAGATTCGCCGGTGATGTTGGCTTGGTTGAATGAACCTTGTCCGTTCATGATGACGCCGTCCGCAGCAACGTTGTCGCCCGGACGAACGCGAATCACATCGCCAATCGCCAAATCTTTAGTCGCAACTTCTTCTTCGCCTGTTTTCGTAATTCGTCGCGCCTTGGTTGGCGTTAATTTGATGAGCGATTCGATCGAGGCGCGCGCGCCATCGGCGGTGCGGGTTTCGATAATTTCACCGAGCAACATGAGGAACGCGACCATTCCGGCTTCCTGATAATTTCCCGAAGCGAACGACGCGATCACCGCCAAACCGACCAGCTCATTCGTGCTGAGAATTCCGCGTTTCAAATCTTTCATCGCCATCCAGACAATCGGATAGCCGAGAATAATCGCGCCGATCATCGCGCTGAAATCCGCAACGGTGCTGCCTTTGCCAAAAACCCAATCGACGACGAAAGAGTTGATGATGAAAATCAGGCCGATGACGGTTTGCTGAAGGCGCACGGGCGTGTGCTCGTGTTCATGACCGCAACTGGCGCAACCTTCGTCGTGCTCGTGATCGAGTTTACCGTGCTCCTTGCGACTGAGTAATGAAGTGACTTGCATACTAAATTTGGGAAAGCGCGCTGGTTACGGCTGTTGTTTTTGTTTCTGACGCCGCTCCCTGTCTTCGTTTGATTCCGGCTCGCGGCTTAATTGTAGTCTAAGTTCGCGTGGTTTTCCATCGACGCGTTCGGGCATGGGAATTTTATCTTCGGCGTTCATAAGAACTTTTCTCCACGTTTCTATCAGCAAAAGTTCCTTCGTCAGTTGCGGGTTTCTTTCGTAAGCCGGGAGACGATCCAGGAAGTTGGTCGCGTCCGCATTGATGCTGCTGAGCAATTTTGCGCGATCACTTTTCGCGGTGTTGACGATGGAATTCGATTCGCTCAACGCGGTGCTCAGCATCGTCGCGGCTGCGCTACGAGCCGCATTATTCGTCGTGCTGCTTTCCTGTTCCACGGCGGTCACGGCGTTGAATGCGTCATTGACCTGACGCGGCGGAATTGAATCCAACTTGCTCGATTCAACCACGATGCCGAGTTGTTGTTGTGCCACGGCGCGATTGAAAAGTTGAACCACTTTGTCCTTGAACGCGCCGCGCTCAATGCGAACCGCATCGTCCACATTGAATTGGGCCGACGCCGCAATCAACGCGCTGTCCAACGCGTTCGTCACGATTTCCCTGGCGTCTTTGAAATTCAAAACGTAGCTGATTGGGTCGGTAATTCGATAATCCAAACTCACTCGCGCGTGAATGATGTTTCCATCGCCGGTGAGCGTGTAACCGTCCGCCGCCGGATTCAACGAAGGCGTAACCATTGGATCAGTGCCGTCCGGGTTCAGGAGATACCACCCAGCCGAGGACGTGACATTTTGGATTTCGCTAATTGGAATGAAGATTTTTTCTTCAATGGGATACGGCCATGACCAATGAAGTCCCGGACCGAGTAATTGTTCCGAAGTCGCGCTCGATGGCTTCCCAAAGCGCAGCACCACTGCTTTTTGATTCGGTGGAACCGTGAAAATTCCCGAGCCGATGAACACAATCACCAGCCCGATCATGATGATTTTTACAATCGCAAAACTGCTGCGCAAGGCTTCGGAAAGCGCTTGCGATCCCGCATCGTCCACGGGAGCGGGTGCCGGCGCTTGGGGCTTTTCGTGATCGTGCCCGTGATGATCGTGTTCGCTCATGGGTTTTGCTTCGGCGCGGTTTTATTTTGGGCATCCAACAAATCGAAAGGAGGGGTGCGGGAATCTAAAACCCATGAGGTGCGATCTTTCGTTGATTCTTCCAATGCTTTGGTTTTCAAGAGCAAGATGGCCAACTCAGGATTCTTCTCGAAAATCTCATAAGCCTTGGCCGCTTCTGCTTCCGCTTTGCCATGGATTTCGATCGCGATGGCGTCAGCCTTCGACAAGATTTCCGCGCGATCGCGATCCGCAGCACTCATGATTTTGCTCGCCTCAGCTTCTCCCTCGGCCTTGATGCCAGAGACGACACGCATCCGTTCTTCCTTCATTCGATCAAAAACTTTTTGTGTGATGCTTTCGGGCAATCCAAGCTTTTTAATTCCGAGAAAGTTGATGTTAATTCCGTATTGCGTCTTTGCGGCATCGCCGATGCGGGAGCGGATTTCATTTTCGATCTGCGCGAACTTCAATTCTTCCGGATTGGTCGAAATGAAATGCGAAAACGGGTGCTGTCCGATGACTGTATTCTTCGCGTCGATAATCAAACCACCAAGAAACTGTTCCGCGCGCTCAACAGATCCGGCAAAACGTTCGCGGAAAAGCGTCGGATTGCTGATCGTCCAACCTGCGTAAACCATCACCAAAACATTTTTGCCATCGCGGGTTTGGGTTTCGCTGAACTTGTCTTCGAAATTCTGGATGCGTTTATCGAACTTCTGCACCTTCTGAATCGGCCACGGCATTTTAAAATAAAGTCCCGGCTCGGGTTTGTTCGGGTCGGTATTGATGTCGCGGGTTGGCTTGCCGAACGTGGTGACCAGCGCGACTTCCGTGTGACGTACCTGAAACGTGAAGAGCAGCGCGCCAAAAATGAGCGCCAGCAGGATTCCAATGGTGAATGTGAGCGTGTTCCGATTCATAAATTTATTTCGCGGGAGGCACCGTGACATTGAGCAAGTCGGGCCGGATTTTATCTTCGAGATTCAACTGAATGACATCCTGGGTGTTCGTTGCGCCAATGACATATTTGCGCGCGCCCTGGCTTGCTCGGGCGAACGTTTCGAGATAGAGCCGTTGCGGATAAACCGTCGGTGAAGCCGTGAACGCCGTAATCTGATTGGTGAATTGCGCACCACGAGCCACCGCCGACGCCACGCGCCGCAGTTGGTAAATCTCCGCGTCGCGGATTTTCTTCTGCGCCTCGGCTTGAGCCTGCGGCACGACGCGCGCGGCGTATCCTTCGGCGTTCAAAATACGAGCTTCTTTCTCCTGCGTCGCGCCGACCACTTTTTGAAATTCTTCCGCGACTTTGACGGGAGGATGAATGTCTTGCAGGCCGACAAATAAAATATTCACACCCAACTTCAATTCGTCCGCGCGAGCTTGAATCTGTTCGCGAAGTTCCTGCGCGGCTTCGAGACGTCCACTGGACATAATTTCGATTAGATCAACACCAACAAGATAAAGGACGACTTCGCGCGTTGCGATTTTTTCCAGGAGCATTCCAGCATCGGCGTGATTGTAAGCCCACGCTTTCACGTCATTGATCTGGTATTGCACCGGAATGCTGACGGTCAAAAGATTCGCCGGAACATTTTGTTGCTGACCGGCGGTATTGGTGCCGAGTTCACTGCTCGCCACCAGAAGATTGAATTCCTCTTTGTAATGCGGGCGCGTCCAAAGAACGGTTTTCTCTTTTTCCAAACGTTCGTCGGGCACAAAGCCGATATTGAACGTTTGAACTTCGCGCGTCGCGATTCGGTTCACCGAGTCAATTGGCCACGGAAGTTTCAAATGCGGGCCGGATTCCAACACACCGCCGACGGGACGACCGAACCGTTCGAGCAAACCTTGTTCGCCTGTGCCGATGAAAACAATGCAGGACGAAAGAAGAAGGATCCCAACTTGTGCGAGGATTATCCAAGCCAGCGCTTTCCGCAGAAATTGATAAAACCACGTGTCAGAAACTTTGAAGCCGAATTGGTAATCGAGTGCGTGGGCGGCGGTGGTGAAAAGTCCTTCCGGCTGACTGAGCAAACCAACGACGCGGCTTTCGTAAACGAGGCGTTCCGCTTTGCCGCGCACGCGAGGACGATACATTTCCAGAATCAAGCTGATGACCAACTCGAAGCTGATGAAGCCAAGAACCACCACGAAAAATCGTGCTGCGTATAGATCCGCTTTCGGAATGCCGCCCCACGTCACCAGACCAACACTCAACGCGACGAGCGCGCACAGATACGCCCCCAACAAAAGATAGCTGGCGCTCGGCCGCAACAGACGCTGTTTTTCGAGACGCGCCAGGCTTGACGAATATTTTCCTAGGAGAAAAAGCGTCAGCGCAAACAACGCGAAAACTGAAATGACGATCGCAGCACGCGCATCCACCAGCGGAATCGGCACGCGCAGGTTTCTCCATTGCCAGAAAATCGCGAAGCCTTGAGCGATCACCAAAAGCAGCGTGAAACCAGGAATGAAAAAGCGCTCGAACTGTTCGCGCGAACGTTTCGCAGGGAAAGTGTCGGCTTGCGTGGTGAAGAGGGATTCGCTGCTCTTGCTTTTGACGAGTTCATCAAACTCCAGTTTTTCCAAACGTTCGCGATCTTCCAATCGCATTTGGAAATAGCTGATGATGGCCACGAAGAAGCCGGTGCCAAATATGAAGGAGGCGGCAAGTGCGGCGGTGGAATTCAAGTAGCGCCACAGAGCCACGGCAACCACCGTGACAATCAACAGCGCGGCCCAGTTCAAGAAACCAATTTTGTGATGCGTTTTTTCCATCGAAGTTTATGTCAGTTCGCGATCTTCAAACAAAACCAGGGCGACGGCGAGCGCGGCACCGACGTAGCCCGCCATGTAGCCAAACGCTTTGCCGAGATAGGCAAGGGGAAATTTCTTCCCGCTTTCCAGCACGTCCGCGAGCCAAAAGAGCTGCCAGTTCGGTGTGATCGTGTAAATCATGGATGCCCACCAGGAGCCGGCCTCAGCGCGACGGCCAAATAGATAATCCGACATCAAACCGAGCATGAAGAGCGCGGAACAGATCGCGAGCGTTGGAATCATTTCAAGCCGGGTCGAGCAAGCTAGGGCGAGCGCGGCTAAAATCCAGAGCGCGAACAAAATCAACACGGACGCGGGAATCATCCGCCAATCGATTCCGGTAGCCTCAGCCATTCCGCTGACCTGCTTCTTTGTGAAATAGATAATGACGAACGCCAAAGTAAGCATGACAACCACGCTGAAAACCGCATCCGCCATGAACGGACGGCGCAGGAAGAAATTGGTGAATCCAGCCACGCCATATGCCAGCACCAGAGCAGCGCTGAAAATTCCGAGCGCGCGGAAATCAACGTCGCCGTATGCATCGAACGCCATGCGCGACGCGAGAAGCGCGGCGATCATATTGACGTAAGTTAAAAGGGTAAGCGCGGCAGCCAGCCCAAAAAATTTAGCAATTAAAAATTGGGCGCGTCCCACGGGTTTTGCCAGGACAGCCAATGCGGTTCCAGTGCGAATTTCGCGTGCGACCGAAGCGGAAGCACTCAACACCGCAGCGAAAAGTCCTGCCAAAAACATGACGGCGAGCACGGAGTTCTTTACCAACTTCGGTTCGTCACCGAAGCCAAAGTAATTGACACACGCCAGGAAGATTTCAAACGAAGCTGAAACGGTCATGAGCAGCAGAAAAATCGGCTGGCGGACCAACTCCATGAACGCATTGCTGGCAATGGTGATAAACTGTCGCATTCTTTTTTTTGAGCGCACAAGTTACGACGCAAGGGCGGTATTGCAAACCGTAAATCCGGTAACTCGGCAGGCATAAGACAGTGGAAAGCCCGATAGATTCAATATTATCCGCGAAGAATCCTCCCGATAGCAGAGCCAGCATCCTGCGCCGCGCGCGTTGTCACGCTGCCTGATTTCAGCTAGCTGGCATTCGCGTGCCCAAAATTCGCGCGTAATATTCCTGATGCGCAAACGTCCCAAATGTTCCGCCCGAATGCAGGAACAAAATGTTCTGCCCGAAGCGCGTTGGATCTTTTTTGATTTCGGCCAACATTCCCCGGAACGCTTTGCCAGTGTAACTAGGATCCAACAGCACGCCTTCCCGCCGGGCGACTTTGGCGTAGAACTTCAAATCATCGTCGGTAACGGTTCCATAACCCTCGCCGAAGTGGCCGTCTAAAACTTGCAACTCGCGTTCACTGAATTTCAAACCGAATTGCGCGACGGTATCTTCGATTAGTTTGCCAACGCGTTTCTGAAAATAGTCAGCCGAATCACAAACGTTGATTGCCCAAAGTTTTTTCGTGGGAAGGCCGTGCATTTCGTAACCGAGATGCAAACCGGCGTGCGTTCCGCCAGAGCCGTCTGCGAAGAATAACGCATCCGGGTAGAGCGATTCCGCGCCGCAGAATTTCCAGGTTGCCAGCATTTCTGCAACGGCCGCCATGTAGCCAAAACAGCCCAGGGGAACACTGCCACCTTCCAAAATGATGTAGGGCTTTTCACCGCGTTGCCGGGATTGTTCAGCAACTTTTTCGAGGAACGGCTGATAAGTCGCGCCCGCCGCTTGATAATCGTTGAAAGGAATATAATGCAAGTCAGCGCCCGCAATCTGGTTGAGCAGGATGTTTGCGGTGGGAATTTCGTTCGCATTGCGACCCAACTTTGGCTCGCGCACCAGAACGGAAACTTCCAGCCCTAACCTGCGGCAGGCGTACGTAGTAGTCCGGGTGTGATTTGATTGGTACCCGCCGGAAGTGATAATCCGCGTGGCACCTTTTTCCAACGCATCGGCGAGCAGAAATTCCAGCTTGCGAATCTTGTTTCCTGATTCAGTGAACCCGGTTAGGTCGTCACGCCAGATGTAAATTTCCTTTCCCACCTCGCTCGAAATGCGTTCCAGCTTCTGAATCGGTGTTGGAAGATGAGCGAGTTTTAAGCGCGGCGGAAATTTCATTCGTTTGATTTAACAGAGTGGGAAATTGGCGGGAAGCATTTCATATTTGGACTGCGGGGAGATGTCCCCGCTTTGGCTGCACGGTGATAAAGCGCAGAGCGTCTTTAGTTCAAAACGATTTTACGGTTGCCAGCGTGCAGGAAAAGCGACGTCCTGCCGTCGCACTCCAAAGGTTTTCCAATCTCACTCACTTTTAATCGCACCCAAACTGTAACACTCCATATTTTCGCTCGAAATGTTTTCTCACATCCTTAATCTGCTCTCGCAATGTCAAACTCAGAAAAACCCGTCGCCACCGACGTTTCTCATCCTCAAACCAACGAAAAAAGACGCAATCCGTGGGCATGGATACCGACGCTCTATTTCGCGCAAGGCATCCCGTTTGTGGTCGTCATGTCCATTTCCGTGATTTTGTTCAAACGCCTTGGCATCTCGAATACCGACATCACGCTCTACACCAGTTGGCTTTATCTCCCGTGGGTTTTGAAACCGCTCTGGAGTCCGATCGTCGATATTTTCAAAACGAAACGTCACTGGATCATCGTGATGCAATTGATCGTTGGCGCAGGTTTGGGTGCAATTGCGCTGACGATTCCCACTCACGATTTCTTTAAATGGACGCTGGCCGTTTTGTGGCTTCTGGCGTTCAGCTCAGCGACTCACGATATTGCGGCCGACGGTTTTTACATGCTCGGATTGCCCAAGCACGAACAAGCGTTGTTCGTTGGCGTTCGCAGCACGTTCTTTCGTCTCGCAATGATCACCGGCCAGGGTCTCCTCATCATTTTGGCCGGAAGCCTGGAAAGCAAAACCGGTCTTCCAGCGTTGACGGTGCAAGTTCAGGCTGTTTCTGATTCCGCCGCGATAACCGCATCGGATCTCGAATCGTTCGAGTTGCCGCGCTCAGGCGGAGAGCAAGGCATCCTCGCCAAACCGGAGGCGATGTCCATCGGACTGGCAGCCCGCGATAAAGCGGAGATCGAAGCGATTATTGCCAAAGCCAAAAGCTGGAACAAACAGCACGGGTTTTACGCGGAAGAAAAAGCGGCCGAAAAGAAAGTGGAAGAGAAATCCTGGTGGACGGCGACTGTTTCCGAACCACTCGGAAAGCAGATAGCAAAAGCTTTTCCGAGGGAAGCCGCCCGCCCCAAGGATGATCGCATGGGAAATGTGAATGTCGTTTATCTTTACCTTTCCCAGGAAGTTCCCGCCGATAAAAACGTGATCGTCAATTTCGGTTTTTCCAAAGGTGACAAAAGCATCAAGCTCATCGAAGGCGAACGCTTCACATTCAACGCCCAAAATTGGAATCAGCCCTTCATGGCCGTGATCCAACTTGATCCCAAATTGAAGAATCCGACCTCCGCCACTTTTTTGGCTACCTCAGGAAATATTCCACTCGCCTGGTCCATTCTCTTTTTCGTTCTGGCGGCGTTCTTCCTTCTGATTTGCCTCTACCACAAGTTTATTCTCCCGCGTCCTGTGAGCGACATTCCCACGGCGGGCAGCGCATCGAGCACCGTGGCCGCATTCTTCCAAACCTTTGGCTCCTTTTTCACGAAGCCGGGAATCCTCTCCGCACTCGCGTTCATCCTGCTTTACCGTTTTGCCGAAGCTCAATTGGTCAAGCTGGCCGCCCCTTTTATGTTGGACGCGCGTGAAGTCGGCGGCTTGGCGCTGAGCACCGGTCAGGTTGGATTCGTTTATGGAACCGTCGGCGTGGTGGCCTTGCTCATCGGCGGATTGCTCGGCGGATTTTTGGTGTCGCGAAACGGATTGAAATTTTGGCTCCCCTTCATGGTTTTCGGAATCAACCTGCCCAATCTCGTTTACGTCTATATGGCGATGGTGCAGCCCGACGAGTTCACGGTCATCGCGAGTTGCGTGGCGCTGGAAAGCTTTGGCTACGGATTCGGCTTTGCTGCCTTCATGCTCTACATGATCCATTTCGCGGAAGGCGAACATAAGACAGCGCACTACGCGATCTGCACCGGCTTCATGGCGCTGGGAATGATGTTGCCGGGATTTTTCTCCGGGTGGCTCCAGGAAATCATCGGCTACAAACAGTTCTTCGTGTGGATCATGCTCGCAACGATCCCAAGTTTTATCGTGGCATTCCTGGTAAAGGTTGATCCTGCATTCGGCAAAAAAACGAACAGCTAAAACGTTTTTGGCTAGAGTTTCCCCTGACGAATATTTCGGCAAACCTTGCCCTTGAGAAACGTTCTAACGCGACGAGCTTGATGGCAAGGTTGGCGCGACGGCGTTTCGAAGCGTCAGAATAAATCACAACGAACTTATGAAAAAACAATTTGCTCTCCTCACTTCAATTATTTTGACGGCAACACTCGGACAAGCGCAGACCGGCGGCACAGGCGGCGGCGCTGGTCAGAGTGGCGGTGCGGGTCCGGGAGCTGGTCAAAGCGACGGTGTCGGCCAAAGCGGTAGTGCAGGTCAAAGCGGCGGTGCAGGTCAGGGAGCTGGCGCGCAAGGCACGGGTCAGCCGGGACAATCCACCGGACAAGCAGGTGGAATTGGAAACCCATCGCCGTTTCAACCACGCGTGAATCCTTCACAGCCCGGCGTCGGTGGACAAGAAGGGACGATTTTTAATCAACGCACGGGCGCAAATCAGCCGCAACCCGGCCAGTTTGGAGGAACCAACCAGGTTCGTTTCGGCGGTACCAACCAAGTGTTATCTGGAGGAACGAATCGAATTCTATTTGGCGGCACCAATGTGCAACCCGGTGGAACGGTTAACGAAGCTGCCGGAGCGACCTCCGCTACAAATCAAGCAGGACAGTTCCGTGGTTCTCTGACGAATCAGCCCGGTTCGACCAATCAACAAGACGGAAATCTTGGCGAACAAGCGTTTAGCCAACAAATGCGTGGGGTGCTTTCGCGTCCGGGGGCGACTCAAATATTCTTCCCGCAAACGCGTTCCACCGTTTCTGTTATGAATCAGAATGGCGCGTTGGTCTTGACTGGATCGGTCACCTCCGAGGAAGAAAAACAGAGCATTAAATCACGCATTCAAAATACGCCTGGCGTGATTTCCATTGATAACCAATTGC
Source organism: Verrucomicrobiota bacterium (assembly GCA_038316905.1). Lineage (GTDB taxonomy): Bacteria > Verrucomicrobiota > Verrucomicrobiia > Limisphaerales > CANJXF01 > CANJXF01. The sequence continues at coordinate 12,110 of JBBQAX010000031.1, forward strand.
AAGTGGGGAACGGACAAAACGGCGTGATTACTCCAAGAACTCCTGGCATCAACCCGGCTCCAAACTCCGGAATCAATCAAGGTCAGGGACAGGATCGGCGCTTGTTGAATCCATAATCCTAAGAAAAATAGAATTCACACTCTCAGCCTCGAAAAGGTTGAGAGTTTTTTCTTTGTGGATGAATTGTTCAGCAACTGGTGGGAACTTCCTGCAAAACTTCCACGCAATGCGGAATTGCGCCGACCACGAAACCGAGACATTCCACCGCGCCGCTTGGTTTTCCTGGCAGGCAGATTACCAAAGCTTTTTCAACAATGACCGCGAGATTGCGGGAGAGAATGGCGTTCTTCGTAATCTTCATGGATTCGATGCGCATCATTTCGCCAAAGCCGGGCAACTCGCGAATTGCAATTTCACGAACTGCTTCTGGCGTGACATCGCGCAAAGCGACGCCCGTTCCGCCCGTGGTCAAAATTAAAGCGCACCCTTTGTTGATCTGTTCCCGAATGGCACGTTGAATGTCGCCTTTTTCATCCGGCACGAGTGTTTCCGCCAAAACGTTCCATCCATAATCTTCCGTGGCCTTTTTGAGCGCCGGTCCGCCGAGATCGTCGTAAAGCCCTTTCGAAGCGCGATCTGAAATGGTGATGATGCCGACTTGAATTTGCATGGGAGAAGTTTAATGCAGGTGAGCAGGTGGGAAAGTGTGAAAGTGAAATGAGCGTCGCCCGTCGCCCAATTTCTCACGGGTGTGATTTGAAGTGGCGGTCGTAGCCGCGCTCGCCAGAGCGTGGCGTAGGCATTTAATCGACACCACGCTCTGGCGAGCGCGGCTACACGGTTCGCTGACCGCCACTTCAAATCACACCCCTTTCTCACTTTCTCACTTTCTCACTCACCGCGGATTTCGTTTTAGAAATCAGTTTTACGTCTGTGATGCGCATCTTCTTGTCCACCGCTTTGCACATGTCATAAATCGTCAGCGCGGCAACACTCACCGCCGTCAACGCTTCCATTTCGATTCCCGTTTGCGCCGTGATTTTCGCCGAAGCGGTGATGACGATGCGATCCGCGCTTTCTGGAATTTCAAAATTCACTTCGCAATGCGTGATCGGCAGTGGATGACACAGTGGGATCAACTCACCGGTTTTCTTCGCGGCCAAAATTCCCGCGATACGCGCTGTGGCCAGAACATTTCCTTTGGCGATTTTATTGCGTTGAATCAAAGCGACGGTCGATTTCTGCAAACGAATTTCCCCGCGCGCCACGGCCTCGCGATGCGAAACCGGTTTGGCCGAAACATCCACCATGCTGGCTTCACCTCGCGAATCAATGTGGGAAAGTTTTTTCATTTGGGATCGGCGTAGTTTTTATCCAACCAACGCAAGGCCTCTAATTCGCCATAAATTTTTACTCGATCCCAATAAATCAGTTTTTCCGTATCTGATAATCGAAAATATAGTAACGGGTTTGGTTTCAACATTTCCACTTTTTGCGCCTTCAGTTCCTCAAGGCGTTCTCCAGCGGTTTTGTCCAGAAACTCAACATATGTATCAGCCTTTAACGCTTGGAGCACCGAAGCCTCCACCGCGATACCAACCAAATGATCCGCAAAATAAATTGTGTTCGGCTGAGACAATTTTCGCCCGGCTTCAATGCCAAGCGCGACAAGTTGCTGGGCAGAATCAGGATCGCCCGCTGCAATATATTTTTTCTGAAGATTACTGATTTCAGCACTCAGTCCTCTCATTTCACCGAGATTGCGAAAAGAAAGGTTAGACATGCCCGCCTCTCTTGCTTCGACTGGAGAATAACCGGAAAGAAGATACATCTCCTCGCGGCTTTGCATACGTTCCTGTTCAAATGCGCTGTATTTTTTCTGGCTGGCCGAATCCATTTCCGCCAAACCTTTTTCCACATTTCCCGCTTTCAAATTATCCAGGGCAGAAAGGTAATTCGGTAACGCGTTGTCCGGTGACGAGAGTTTAAGTTTCTCCAACCACGGCCCGCGTTCTTCGGGAGAAAGGGTGTTGAGCTTCGCCCACTGCACAATTGGATTGTCGGGATATTTTTCCACGGCCTCCGCCAGCAGATTCGTGTCGCCGGTCTCCCAAAAGGCGTTGAGCAAACTTTCCGGACTGCGCTTCGTTTTCAGCAGATACGCTTCGATTTGTTCGCGGGAAAGTTTTTCCGATTCGACTCCTTCCTCGTCAGCAGATTGAGAGTTGGTTGAATCACTTTGGGCAGCGATGGGTTGAGCGCGGCGGGCCAGACGACGCTCCATTGAATTCGTTTGCACTGGAATCGCACTGATATTTGTTTCCCTCGCCGGTTGTGACGAAAAGTAGTTCCACAAAACCAGCAGGAAAACGACCGCACAGAGTAGAAGAATGCCGCGTTTCATCGGTCGTGTTCCAATTAAGGCGAACCAGTTGCGCGTTCGACCTGTTTCACAATTTTGGGATGAAGAATCCTGTTGCCATGAAACGGAATGACCACTCGCGTTTCACCTCGTAGATAAATTCGGTGACTGCCTTTAGTTCGAATCCATTTGTAACCGCTTTTCAAAAGCAAACGTTCTGCTTCGGCAGCGGTCAGCCGAGGTTGTTTAGGCAACGGAAACCTCCAACGCCGTCGTTACAATTTGTTTGCGCGTCAAACGGCGTTGTTCAGCGCGCGGCAATGTTTCCACATACAACTCCGCTGCTTCCTGCATGTTTTTCATGACTTCTTCAAACGTATCGCCCTGAGTCTGGCACCCGGAAAGTTCGGGACAATAAGCGTAGTAGCCATCGTCGTCCTTTTCGATGACGACATTGAGTTTAAGAGGCATGGCAAAAAAATAACCTGACGGCTCGATTCGACAAGTTGTTTGTCAGATTCAAAGACTTTGTTTCCATTCGGCAAACGCCGAGCGCATTTGTTCCGCGAGATTAAATTTTAACTTCACGTGTTTGGGAATGTAATCGGGCGATGTGCCGAGCAAATCAGTCGTGACCAGAATTTGCCCGTCGCAATCCGGTCCCGCGCCGATTCCGATGGTGGGAATGGAAATTTTTTCGGTGAGTTCTTTGGCAACAGCGGGTTTGACCAATTCCAAAACAACGGCGAATGCCCCGGCGTTTTCCAGAGCCATCGCGTCGGCCAGCAGGTTTTCGCGTTCAATATCCGTTTTGCCTTTGATGCTGTAGCCGCCTTCCTCCAGAACGTGTTGTGGCAACATGCCGAGATGTCCGAGAAAAGGAATTCCAGCGGAAACAATCGCGCGCACTTGTTCGATGATTTCACGTCCGCCTTCGGCTTTGACCGCTTCCGCTCCCGCAGCAACGAGCCGACGCGCATTTTCCAAAGCGGCGTTTGGATCTGCATAAGTTCCAAATGGCATGTCTGCGACCAGCAACGCTTTGGGTTTGGCGCGAGCCGCCGCGCGAAGATGATGCTCAATTTCCTGCATCGTGACGTGCGTGGTATCGGAGTAGCCAAGCACCACCATCCCGAGCGAATCGCCGACGAGAATCAATGGAATGCCCGCGTCATCGAGGAGTTTGGTCATCGGAAAATCGTAAGCGGTGAGCGCGGCGATTTTTTCGCCACGCGCTTTCATTGACCGAATATGTTCTGCTTTATCGATGCTCATGAAATTCTGGTCGTCATTTAGTTTTGAAGATTGTCCGCCCTCACCCTAACCCTCTCCCCCGAGGAGAGGGAACAGCGATTGCGCGTTTCTGGTTGACTGACGGTCGCTCAAAAAATCCACCGCATGACTTTACCTTCAGGCTGAAACAATTCTCCCTCTCCTCGGGGGAGAGGGCCGGGGTGAGGGCGAGCATTTCATTCATTGAATAGTTCTAGCGGCGGAAACTCGCGATCAATTCTTCCGGCTGAACAGTGGCCGTCCCCACTTTCCCAACCACAATTCCCGCCGCGTGATTGGAGAAAATGGCGGCTTCAATCGGCGACGCACCTGCTGCAATCGCCAACGTAAAACTTGCGATCACCGTATCGCCAGCGCCGGAGACATCGAAAACTTCCTGCGCCATCGTCGGAATGTGAAACGGTTTTTGGCCACGTTGACAGAGCAGCATTCCATGGTCGCCTAACGTGATGAGCAAGACGGCTGGAGACAAGTCGTGCAGAAGCTTTTCCGCGACGGTCATCAAACCTTTGTCCTGCAACGGATTTTCGGCGCGCGTGTCGTCTTCCATTTTCGCGAGTTCAAATGCCTCTTTGCGATTCGGGGTGATCAACGACAAACCTTGCAGACGAAGTTGATGAACCGGTTTGGGATCGAAGCTGAGCCAGATGGCGCGTTCGCGGCAAAGCTTCTTAATTTCATCGAGCAGCGGCTGAGTGATCACACCTTTGCCGTAATCGCCGAGAATCAAAGCCGTCGCGTTACTGAGTTCCTTTTGTAAAACGGCAAGCAAACGGCGGGAAAACTTTTCATCCAAATCATGCCGCGTCTCGCGATCGACGCGAACCACTTGCTGCTGATGCGCGACAATGCGCGTTTTGATACTCGTGCGGCGGTTCGTATTCGCCAAAACACCGGTGCAACCAATTTTTTGCGCGACCAGGAGTTGTTTTAGTTTTCTGGCCGCGTCGTCTTGTCCGACCACGCCAAACAAATCGGTGGGCGCATTGAGGTCAGCGAGGTTTCGCGCGACGTTCGCAGCACCGCCAGGCATGAAGCTTTCACGTTCGAACTCCACGATTGGCACAGGCGCTTCGGGAGAAATCCGCGCCACGCGACCCCAAAGGAATTGATCGAGCATCACGTCGCCGAGAACGAGGATGCGGGTTTGCTGCGCGGCTTCGAGGAGTTTGCGAACGCGTGAAACGGTTAGGACTTTCATGGAAATTCTAATTCAGAAATGCGGTCAGCGGACTCGTCGCGCTGGCGGTTTCCAGCTCGCCAGCCAAACCGATTTCGTAAGCGGCGCGACCGCATTCCACCGCCATTTTAAAAGCATTCGCCATTCGCAACGGATCGCTCGCCACCGCAATGGCCGTGTTCACGAGAACGGCGTCGGCACCCATTTCCATCGCTTCAGCCGCGTGACTGGGCGCGCCAATTCCGGCATCCACGACGACGGGAACCGTCGCTTGCTCGATGATGATTCTAATCTGCGCGCGCGTTTCGATTCCGCGATTTGAGCCGATGGGCGAACCGAGCGGCATCACCGTGGCGACACCGATGTCCTGCAACCGTTTTGCCAAAACTGGATCAGCATTGATGTAGGGCAAAACGACAAAACCTTCTTTGACTAAAATTTCGGCGGCTTTGAACGTCTCGACGGGATCAGGAAGCAAATAGCGCGGGTCGGGATGAATTTCGAGTTTCACCCAGTTCGGCAATCCAGCGGCCACGGCGAGACGCGCGAGGCGAACGGCTTCTTCCGCGTTCATTGCGCCGCTGGTGTTCGGAAGCAGAAGATATTTTTTGGCGTCGATGAATTCTAAAATGTTCGCGAAGGGATCGCGTTTGCCGCTCAGATCGGCGCGGCGCAATGCGACAGTGACCATTTCGGCGCCGCTGGATTCCAGTGCATCGCGCATCATTTCAGGCGCGGAAAATTTCCCGGTGCCGAGGAATAAACGGGAACGAAATTCGCGTCCGGCAATGACTAAATTTTTGTCCGACAACATGCGCGGCGAAGATAGCAGTGACGCTTTGAATGTCGAGTGTGAGGCAGCGAATCCCCCCTTGCGCGGCAATTTTTGTTGCCGTAGCTTTTTCCCGTTATGGATGAAAATTTACCTCCCTCGGGAACGCCGCCGCAGTCCAGTCCACCGCCACCACCGTTGCCGCCGCCGCCTATTATTATGACTGCTTCGCCCGCGAAACCCGCGCGCACTGGCCGAGGATGGAAAATTTTTGCACTGCTGCTCCTGGTCGCACTCGCTCTGAGTTTATTCAGCAACAGCCGTAGTATTGGACATCGCCCCGGTCGCGCTGTGCAGCAGGGCGAACAGCCGCTCGACGAAATCCTCGTGGAGAACAACAAGTCCCAGAATAAAATTGCGGTGGTCGAAGTGGATGGCGTGATCACCAGTTCGCCGATGGATCGCAGCGGACGCAGTCTGGTGGATTCGATCAAAGACCAATTCGAAGCGGCTGGACGCGATCCACGTGTTCGCGCGGTGGTTCTGAAAGTCAATTCTCCCGGCGGCGAAGTTTTGGCTTCGGACGAAATCTATAATTTAATCCAAGATTTCCAGAGGGATTTTGAAAAGCCGGTGATTGCTTCCATGGGAACGCTTGCTGCGTCGGGCGGTTATTACGTTTCCGCACCGTGCCGATGGATCGTCGCCAATGAAATGACAATTACTGGCAGCATCGGCGTGATCATGCATGGATATAATTATCGCGGGTTGATGGATAAGATCGGTTTGCGCCCAGAGGTTTACAAGAGCGGCAAGTTCAAAAACATGTTGAGCGGAGATCGGCGCGAGGAGGAAATTCCAGAGGAAGAACGCGAAATGGTGCAGGCATTGATCGATGAAGTTTACGGTAAATTCACGAATGTCGTCGCCGCTGGCCGGCAACAGGCGAACAAACTGAATAAAGGTGACGGTCGGAATCTTGCCTCCGATTGGGTGGATTACGCGGATGGCCGCGTGGTCTCCGGCAAACAAGCTTTGGATATCGGTTTGGTGGATGAACTGGGTGATTTCAATACCGCGATCGAACGCGCCAAAAGCATCGCGAGAATACAAAACGCCGATTTGATTCGTTATCAGGAACCGTTTGGCCTAGGGAATTTGTTCCGCATTTTTGGCGAAGCAAAAGCGGCAGAACCGACCATCAAAGTGGATCTCGGTTTGGATTTTCCGAAATTGCAAATCGGGCGGCTTTACTTCATTACCCCCATCACTTTGCCCTGATTTGTGAAAGGCGTCACTGTCATCAAGCACCCATTGGTGCAGCATAATCTCACGCGCTTGCGCGACGAGCGCACGCAACCACAGGAGTTTCGTCGTGCGCTCCGGGAAATCGCTGCGCTCATGGTGCATGAAGCGACGCGCTCCTTCGCTGTGAAAAAAATTACCGTCAAAACGCCGATGGGCCGCACGGAAGGTTGCGAGTTGAAACGCGAAGTGGTTCTGGTGCCGATTCTCCGTTCCGGGTTGGGAATGCTCGATGCGATCCTCGAATTAATTCCACATGCGCGGGTCGGATTTATCGGATTGAAGCGTGAAGAAAAAACGTTGGAAGCGACGTCCTATCACAAAAGTTTGCCGGATGATTTGGGCGAATTCGAAGTGTTGTTAATTGATCCGATGTTGGCGACCGGCGGCAGTGCGGTGGCGGCGGTGGAATTATTGCGCGAACGCGGGGCAAAACATTTGCGCATGGTCAATTTAATTGCCGCGCCGGAAGGGATCGAACATGTGCGAAAACACTGCGGCAATTTTCCGATTTTCACGGCGGCCATCGATCGTTGCCTGAATAAGAAAGGTTACATCGTTCCAGGCCTGGGCGATGCCGGAGATCGGTTGTTTGGAATCTGAGGCGGGCAACCACGAATGAACACGAAGCAACACGAATGAAGGCGGGGACAATTCACTTTTCCGAATTCGTGTTTATCCGTGTCCATTCGTGGTTTTAAACTTTTCCCATGGAACGCGAAAATCTACTCATTGTTGCCGATAGCGAACACGACGCAAATATGCTTTATGCCGTCGGCATGTTTGTGCCTGATCCTTTTATCTATTTGCAGGTAAATGGCAAATGCCACGTCGTGATGAACGATCTGGAAATTGATCGCGCTCTGAAACAGGCGAAAAACTGCAATGTCATTTCGCTCAGCCAATATCAAAAGAAATTGCGGAACCAAGGCGAAGCTTCTCCCAAGCTGGCATCGGTGATTGCGATGATCTTGAAGGAAAAACGGCTCAAGAAAATTCTGGTGCCGAACAACTTTCCGCATGGGCTTGCCCGCGAATTGCGCCGGTTGAAGATCAAAGTGAAAGTTCGCGAAGGTGGGTTTTTTCCACAACGCGAACTCAAGACACCCGACGAAGTTAAAAAGCTCAGTGCGGCCTTGATGATGGCGGAGGTCGGCTTGGCGGAGGGAATTCAAGCGTTGAAATCGTCGAAGATTTCTAAAAATCGAACGTTGATGTATCACGGGGTTCCGCTGACCTCAGAAAAACTTCGCGCCATTATTGATATCGCGATTATTCAGGTCGGCGGTCTCGCGAATCACACGATCGTGGCAGGCGGGAAACAAGGATGTGATCCGCACGAGCGCGGTTACGGAATCTTGCGTGCGAACGAGCCGATCATTCTTGACGTTTTCCCTCGCTCACAAAAGACCGGTTACTTCGGCGACATCACGCGCACGGTCGTGAAAGGCAAAGCGAGCGAAGCGATTCGCAAGTTGTATCAAACGGTGGCGCACGGGCAGGAAATCGCGTTCGGTAAGGTGCGACACAACGCAAAAGGCGCGGAGATTCATCAAGCCATTCAGGATTATTTTCAAAAAGAGGGTTACAAAACGGGCAAGCGCAAAGGCCGCATGGAAGGATTTTTTCACGGAACCGGTCATGGCTTGGGCCTGGAAATCCACGAATCACCGCGCATCAGCAGCAGCGCGGATGTATTGAAAGCCGGACACGTTGTCACGGTTGAACCTGGTTTATATTATCCCGACATCGGCGGCGTTCGGCTGGAAGATGTGGCGCACGTCACCAAAGACGGGATGCGGAACCTGACGAAGTTTGAAAAAGTTTTGGAAGTGTCGTAACCGCGCTCGCCAGAGCGTGGTTTGCGTTTTATTCACGCCACGCTCTGACGAGCGCGGCTACCTTGCCAATGAACATTCCAGTTGCAAATGAGTCCAACACGCAGAAATTAGAAATCGAATTATGAAATTTGTCCAAATGAGCAAGCGGGTTTTGTTGTTTGTCGCGGTGAACATTCTGGTTCTCGCCACGATTACCATTGTTCTGCACCTGCTGGGTGTCCGGCAAAAAGTCGGCGAAACCAACTATTTTAACCTCCTCATCTTCTGCGGCGTCTGGGGTATGGGCGGCGCTTTCATTTCGTTGGCGATGTCGCGGATCATGGCGAAGTGGTTCATGGGCGTGAAGGTGATTGATCCAAACACGACTGATTCGACTCAGCGCGAACTGCTGGAAATGGTTTACGGTTTCGCACAAACGGCGCGATTGCCGGAACGTCCGCAAGTTGGCATTTACGAATCTCCGGAAGTTAATGCGTTCGCGACTGGACCAACGAAATCGCGTTCGCTGGTGGCGGTTTCGACTGGATTGCTTCGCACGATGAACCGCCCGCAAATCGAAGGCGTCGTGGCGCATGAAGTTGCACACATTGCCAATGGCGACATGGTGACGATGACGCTCATTCAAGGAATCATCAACGCGCTCGTCATGTTCGTCGCGCGCATTTTGGCGTTCGCTGTTTCACAAGCGCTCCGTTCCCGCGATGACCGTGGCGGTGGATTTATGATGCAATTCATGCTCGTGATGGTTTTCCAAACGCTGCTTTCGATTCTTGGCGCGCTCGTGGTGAATTGGTTTTCGCGCTGGCGCGAATTCCGCGCGGATGCCGGTGGCGCGCGGTATGCCGGAAAAGAACAGATGATTTCTGCGCTGCGTGGATTGCAACGCGTTTACGAACAAACCATCGCCGACAAACATGCGCCTTCGCTCAACACGCTGAAAATCTCCGGAAAGAGCAGCATGATGCGCCTGTTCTCCACGCATCCACCGCTGGAAGAACGCATCGCACGCCTCGAACAGCTTCGTTGACGTAGCCGCCCTCACCAGAGAGTGGCGTGGAGAAAAATTGAAATGAAAACCACGCTCTCGCGAGCGCGGCTACGAATTCGCTTTTAAGTCATTTCGCGGTTTAAATTTCATTTGCTGGACGGGATTCAGTTTCCTACGCTTCGGCCCGTTCATGGCAAACATTCGACTCGTCCATCCTCCGGGTTTTCGTCCTCGTCGCGGTTTGAATTGGGGCGCGCTCGGCTTGATGTATGCCTCGTATTA